>DATFDL010000265.1:0-5866 GCA_035252155.1 Pirellulales bacterium
TCCCACCAGAGCAACCTCACGCACCACCACGATTATACTTCCTGGCGGTGGGGCTTGTGAGTCCCGCCGGGCAATTTACAATAATTCGCTTTCCGTGGAATCACCTTAGAGCATCGAAGGAACAAGATCGCCATGTCGGGACCTATCGTTCGTTCTGGCCCCAGCCCGGAGTTTTCGAAGAATTGGGACAGCGTCTTCGGCAAGAAGGCCGGCGGCAAATCAACCGGGCCGAGCAACGGGGCCAAGAGCGCCCCGGCCCGAAAGACCGCCAAGAGAGCCGCGAAATCGTCCGCGGCGAAACCAGCGGCAAAAAAATCGTCGGGCAAAAAGGCGTCGAAAAAGTCGCCTGCCAAAGCCTCGGCCAAAAAGAAAGCCCGGAGCCGTTGATCCGATGCGTCTGCCAGGCAAGTCGACCATAGTCACGGGGGCGGGTTCGGGCATCGGCCGGGCCATCGCCGAGCGGTTCGCCGCCGAGGGCGCCGCCGTGCTGGTGGCCGACATCGAAGAGCCGGGCGGCCGCGAAACGGTCGCCGCCATCCAGGCCGCCGGGGGCAAGGCCGAGTTTGTCCGCACTGATGTGGCCCGCGAAGACGACTGCCGCGCCATGGCCGCTGCCGCCGAGCGGCAGTTCGGCCGGATCGACGTGCTGGTCAACAACGCGGCCGCCTTCGTGTTTGGCAAGGTCGACGAGGTCTCCCGCGCCGACTGGGACAAAGTGCTGGCGGTTAACGTGATCGGGCCGGCACAGTGCGTCAAGTTTGCCTTGCCCGCGATGCGTCGGGCGGGCGGCGGCTCGATCGTCAACATCGCCTCGGTGAGCGGCTTTATCGCCCAGCCAGCCTTTGTGCCGTACAACACGTCGAAAGGCGCGCTGGTGAATATGACTCGCTGCCTGGCCTTCGATCTGGCGGCCGACAAGGTGCGGGTGAACGCCATTTGTCCCGGCGAAATTCACACTCGCGCCACCGACTACCACATTCAAAAGCTGGGCATCGACGCCCAGACAGCCTTGGCCAAGCTGGCGGCGGTCTCGCCGTTGGCTCGGCTCGGCCGTCCCGACGAAATCGCCAGCGTGGCCCTCTTTCTGGCCTCCGACGAATCATCGTTCGTCACCGGTGCGCTGCTGGTGGCCGATGGCGGCGCCACGCTTGATTGACAACCGGCTCGGGCCCCCGTGTGGCTGGCTGCATTGCCCCCCGGCCCTTGTGGCCGGCGGCCTAGACGCGGAGAGAGGGAGACGCGGAGATGGGGAGACTTGTACGTCGGTACGGTTCAGGAATCCGGATCCTTGGTCAACGGCGCTCCCCTCGGCGGCAGCGTTGCCGCGATTGTGTTCAGGATCGCCTTCATCGGCGCGCCGGGAACGACGCCGGCCATATCTTGAATGTCGCTTTCCGAGATTTGCGCGAGCCATGTACAGACGGCCGCACACCTTCGATTTAAACCGGTGCGCGGATGGCCCTGCGCATGCCACGGCAAGAGCACGTAATCGCTAGGTAATGGATCTTTCAGTCGGCTTGTGACCGCGATCACATCGATGACACCGGGCGAAAGGAGTTGCTCGGTCGGCGTGACGATAACGGCGGGACGGAGTTTGCGAAAGCCGTTCGCATCGGCGATCTCTGCCCAGACGATGCGGCCGGTGACAAGTCGTTGCATGGCACCGCCAGCTTCTCTCAGAAGGGCTTCTGCTCATCGCCGTCGAACCATTCTTGAGGTGGACGCAACGATTTTCGGGCTTCATTCCAGTCGATGGTCCCCGCCAGCCGCTCGACTTCCGCCTGTGATCCGGAAGTCAACTCTTCGTACGTCTCCTTGCGGAGCAGAACGTAGGTTGCTCGCGTATTCGGGTCGAACAACGTGGGAGGGATGTCGCCGCAGGAGGCGACGGCCTCGATTTGTTGTGGAGTAAGTTGAATCATCGCGAAACCCTCATTTACATTATACGAGCCCCGCGCGGTTGTCCATCGGCGACATCGGGCGCGTAGTCGCCTCAGCCCCTCACAAACTCCGCCGCGGCGTGCGCCTCGGCGAGCAAGATGGCGTCGAACCGCTCGCGGTTGCGGCGCAGATAGCGGCGGCACTCGGCTTGCAACTCCGCACCGTCGGAATAACCCAAAGCGCGGGCCAGCTTGGCCAGCTCCAGAGGGTCGTCTGGCAGCACGCGGCTGGCCGCCCGCATCAGCCGCAGCCGCGATTCGAGCGAGCGCAGCAGACCGTAGCTGGTGGTGAAATACTCGTAATCGGCCCCGTTCAGATAGCCGTGCTGGTGCAGCGCGGTCAGGCCGGCCAGCGTGTTGGGCGTGCGCACCGCCGGGTTGTCGCGGCCATGTTTAAGTTGCAACGCTTGCACGACGAACTCGATGTCGACGATGCCGCCCGGCCCGCGCTTGATGTTATTGGCCGGCGCGCCTTCTTCCATCCGCCGCCGCATATCGCGGATGGTCGCCGCGTGGCTGGCCCGCCAAGGATGATCGAACGCCGCGATGTTCACCAGCATCGACAGCGTATCGGCCACCTCAGGCTTGGCGATGGCCACGCGGGCCTTGCACAGCGCTTGCCGCTCCCACAGATGGCCGGCCCCTTCGGCGAAATAGCGCGAGAACTCGGCGAAGGTCGTCGCCAAGGCGCCGCTCTTGCCCGTCGGCCGCAGACGCAGATCGACTTCATACAGCTTGCCGTACGGCCCCAGCCGGCTGCAGATTTTGATGATCCGCTGCCCCAGCTCGCTGAAGAAGTGCTGATTGGTGGTGGTGGGTCCGCGGCGTCCACGGCGCGGGCTGACGGTGCTTCCATCGGCCTCGTAGAGAAACACCATATCCAGATCGCTGTGATAATTCAGCTCTCGCCCGCCCAGCTTGCCCATGCCGAGCACGGCGAACTCGCACCGCTCGCCCGCCCTCGGCCCCTCTCCGATGGTCGGTTCGCCCCATTTGGCGATCAGCTTTTCGTATTCCGTCGCGGCAATTTTTTCGAGGCACGTTTCGGCAATGTCGGAAAGCGCCGCCGTGGTGGCGTGAACGTCTTCCTTGCCCAGAATGTCGCGCACTCCTACCCGCAACTGCATCGTGTTCTTGAAGCTGTGCAGAATGGGGTCGAGATCTTCGGCCGCCCGTGCCTGCTCGGCCAGCGTCGCGGCCAGCGACTCGCGCGTCGGCAGTTTGTTGAGTACCAGGCTGTCCATCAGCTCGTCGATCATGCCGGGATTGCTGATCAGGATGCCCGACAGATAGGGACTCGATGAACAGAGCTCGACATACAGATTCATCGAGGGCGGGTTGAAGCTGAACAGCTCCCAAAGCGCGCCCTTGCCGCCCAGAGAATCGCTCACTTTTTCCAGATTGACCAGCGTCGAATCGGGATCAGGCGTCGCGGCGATCGCTTTGAGCAGCCGTGGCGCGATGGCCGCCAAAAAATGCCGGCAGCGGCGAGTCAGCAGAAACCGCAACTTCTCGGTGGCCAGCGACGACAGGTTTTGATACGCCAGCGGTATGTCGCGAAACGGATAGCGGCCCAGCACCTCGGCAATTCGTTCGGGCGGCGGGTCGGGGTCGAGCACCAGATCGACCTCCGGCTCGGTCTGGGCATCGTCGCCGAACGCGTCGTGCAGCAGGTGATCGAGAATCTTGCGGTTCACCGCGGTCTTCGACTGATAATCGGCCTCGAAGGCCGCCAACGCCGCGCGTTCGGGCGTGTCGCGATAACCCATGCGAATGGCCAGCTTGCGCAGCTCGCCCGGCTCGTCGGGCATCAGGTGCGTCTGCAAGTCGAACATGATTTGCAGCCGGTGCTCAATCTTCCGCAGAAAGCGATAGTTCTCTTCCAAGAACGACCGCTCTTGCCGCGTCAGGCAGCCGACGTTTTCGAGCTGCGCGATCGCGTGCAGGGTATTGCCGGTGCGGATTTCGGGCAGGTCGCCGCCGTTGAGCAGTTGCAGAAACTGAATGGCGAACTCGACATCGCGGATTCCGCCGCGGCCGGTCTTTACGTTGCGCGATTCGGCCCCTTCGCTGATGGCGCGGTGCTCGATCCGCCGCTTCAGCGCCTTGATGCCGGTGATGTCGGCCAGCGAAAGATACCGCCGATAAATCCAGGGAGTGAGATAATCAAGGAATTCGCGGCCGAGGTCAAAATCGCCGGCGACGGGGCGGGCCTTGACGTAGGCCTGCCGCTCCCAGGTGCGGCCGAGTACGTCGTAATACGCCGTGGCGGCTTCAAGGCTGTGAACAAAGGGGCCGCGCTCGCCCTCGGGCCGCAACCGCAGATCGACGCGATAAGTGTAACCCATATCGGTCGGTTCGCTCAGCAGTCGCACCACTTCGCGGGCCAGGCGATCAAAGAACTCGACATTGGTCGTGGGGCGCTGCCCGTCGGTTTTGCCGTCGGCGTCGTAGAGAAACACGAGGTCGATATCGCTGGAATAGTTCAATTCGTCGCCGCCGAGCTTACCCATGCCCAAGGCCACGAAGCGGCAGAGCCCGCCGTCGGGCCGGCGCGGCAGCCCGCGCTTCTGCACGAGTTGCCGCCACGAAAACCGCAGGGCGCCTTCGACGATGGCGTCGGCCAGGTGCGAGATTTGGGCGGTCACCGTCTCGAGCAACTGCCCGCGCACGATGTCGCCATAGGCGATGCGCAGCGTTTCGCGGCGCTTGAATCGCCGCAGCGCCGTGGTCACCGCCGCGGCGTCGCCCAGGGCGTCGACTTCGCTGGCCAACTCGGCCACCAGCACGTCGCGATGCACCGGCTGGCCCTCGGTCATCCGCAGCAAATCATAGCCGCTGGGATCGCGAATCAACAAATCGCTGAAATACTGGCTGGTCGAAAAAATCTGTAGCAAGATCGGCAGCGCGTCGCGGTCGCGCTCGAAGAGCGAACCCAACGCCAACGGGCTGCGGGCGGCGGCGACGAAGCGGTCGAGATTGTTCAGGGCCATGTCCGGATCGCTGGCCAGCGGCAGTTGCTCGGCCAGGCAATCGCAGATCGCCGCCAGCAGATCGAGCGTCATGCCGGCGGTGGCCATGCTCAGCACGTTGGCATGCGCGTGGCGGACGTCGGACACGCCCAGCGCGCGCAGCCACGCTTCGGCCGCTGCGGGGCTGTCGAGATACTGGCGCAACTGGTCAATTGTCATGGTCCGTCTTCTGCCGCCAGGCTGCGATGACCTCGTTTGCCCAACTCTGGTCACTCGCGCCGAGCGGCGGGCTGCAGGGCAATTGATAGTCGAGCAAGTCTTCGTAGCTGCCGGAGTCGTACGCCTGCGTGACAACCGCCGGCCGGAGCTGCGGACGCAGATGATCGCGAATATAGACGATCAATGCGTTATGGAACCCAGGCCACATCGCCGGGTCTTCGAGATAGGGATCCATGCCGGGAAAGATCATCGAACGGCCCTCCACATTACGATCGATGATACTACATCCGCTCGATCAACTCCAAGCAAATCTCCCGCACGCGGCCGGGGTTGACGTTGGGGTTTTTCTTCTTAGCCTGGCCCACGAAGGCCCCGGCGGCTTGCAGCTTGCCGGCCTTGACGTCGGCCACCAGCTTGGGATTGGCCGCCACCAGCTCTTGGCACAGGGTGACCAGCGCCGATTCGTCGACCTTCTCGATGCCCAACTCGGCCATCACAGCCGCCGCCGATTTTCCAGAATTGAGCATTTCCAAAAACACTTCGCGGCCGCGAGTCGTGTCGAGCTCGCCGGTCTGCACCCTCTTGAGCAAGTCGGCCAGGGCCGGCGGACGCAATGGGAACTCGTCGATCGTCAGCTTGCGTTCTTTCAACTCGCGCAGCACGTCTTGCGTCACCCAGTTGCTGGCCAGCTTGCCGTCGCCCGAAAGCTCGGCCACCTCCACGTAATAATCGACG
>DATFDL010000266.1:0-25789 GCA_035252155.1 Pirellulales bacterium
TGTGGGGTATATGCGGGCGTTGAGGTTCGCAAAAAGGGTTCAGGGTTCAGGGTTCAGGGTTCAGGAAGGCAAGCATCGTAAACTCTTCGAGTTTTGCGCCGACCAAAAAACTCGCACGAAAATGCTGAACCCTGAACCCTGAACCCTCGACCGCCCCTGAATCCCGACCCTCACCCTTGCTCATCTCCACATGTCGTCATCGGCGAATGGGTGTGCCGGACCTTTGAACTTTGGCTTGGGCATGGCCTTCAGCGCCTGCTCGGCCAGACGCAGGTCTTCTTGCGTGGTGATTTTCAGGTTGATCGGCGATCCTTGCACCACGCTCACCGGGTGGCCAAGACGCTCCACCAGTTGGGCATCGTCAGTGGCCTGAAAGCCTGCGCGCTTGGCATAGGCGTCGAGCAGCAGCTTGCGGCGAAAAACCTGCGGCGTCTGAGCTTCCCACAAGCCCGAGCGAGGCACCGTCTCTTCGATCGTCTGGTCCGGACGCACGCGCTTGAGCGTAGCGGCCACCGGTACCGCCAGCAGGGCGGCGCCGGTCTTTTGCGCGGTCTCAAATACGCGATTGATCCACTCATCGGCCAGGCAAGGCCGCGCGGCGTCGTGAACGGCGACGAACTCGATTTCGGGCTTGACGCGGGCCAGCGCCCGTTCGATCGAGTCGGCCCGCTCCTTGCCGCCTTCGACGACGTCGATTCCCAGAATCACCACGTTCGACGAAAACTTGAAGTTAAAATCCTCGCGGTCCTCCGGCGCAATCACCAGCAGCACTTGCTTGACGTCGGAGCGGTTCAAAAACCGCTCCGCCGAGTGCAGCCAAACGGCCCGGTTGGCCAGAGGCGCAAACGGCTTTTTGTAGTGTTTGTCCTTGAAGCGGCTGCTCGCCCCGGCCGCCGGCAAGATCACAGCAAATGTCGACACGGTAAGCACTCCCCAGCGAAACTCAACATCCGGGAGCCTTTAAGATATTTCGACTGTTCGTGCACAGCAAGGTCTACCCTCAAACCACGAGTGAGCACTAGCTGCCGCGGAGGAGCATCGCCGCGGCGTCGGGCGAGCCAGAGCGGTGCTTGGCCAGCTCGATCTGTGCGAGCCGATGGCGAGGGTTCAGCGCTACGGCGGCCTTAAACCACGATTCGGCGATCCGCTCCATTTTAAGGCGCACGGCCAGCAAACCGAGTTGGTAGCGAATTTCGGCGTCATACGGCTCGGCGATCGCGCGCTGGAGCAAGCTGTCAATGCGTTCTTGAACTCCCCGCAGCTCCTCGACTTCAGCCAACTCCTTTTCGGCGCGTTCGGGTTCGCCAGCCGCTCGAAGCGCCGTTACCAGAGTGTATCGCAGTTGATAATCGGTCGGTGCCGCCTCAACGGCCCGCGACAGCATGTCGACGGCGCGCTGGTAATCGCGCGCATCAAACGCCAGCTTGCCCAGCACCAAGATGCCCAACCGCTGGTGCGGATCGAGCTTCAGTGCCCGCTCGGCCTTGTCACGGGCCGATTTTGGGTCGCCCAGCGCGTAGGCGCAGTTGGCCCATACCGCCAACATTTCTGGAGATTCCTCGCTACCGGCCAGCGTGGCCTGCGCGTCGTCAAAACGCTTGAGTGACAACTGAGCGATGGCCAGGTCGAGCAGCATTTCTTGGCGGTCGGGCTGCCAGGGGTCGCGGCGGAGCGATTCTTGCAGGTCTTCGACGGCGATCGCCGAACTGCCCAGGTCCATGTGAATGACGGCCATAATCCGATGCGGCCGCGGGTCGTCGGGCGCCAGTTTAGCCACCTCACGCAACTGAAGAGCCGCTTCGTTCATCAGTCCGATGTCGTAATAGGCGATCGCCAACCAGCGGTGCGCGTCGGCCAAGTTGGGATCGAGCCGCAGCGCGCTGACCAGGCAAACTTCCGCCTCGCGGAAGCGTCGCTCAGCGTAGAGCACTTGTCCGGTGAGCAGCAACGCGACCGCTTGCGTTTGAGGATGACGGCCCGCATACCGCAATTCTCGCAGGGCCGGCTCGAACTGTTTCGCTTCCAGCAGCAGTGCGCCCGCCAACAAGGCATGTTGCGCTTCGTATCCGGGTCGCCGCGCCAGCGGCAACTGCCGGTAGAGTAGTTGTTCCCAGTTTCGCGATTCCAACGAAGCCAAGGCGCGGTGAAATCGCAGGCCGGGCCGTTGGCACCACCAGAACAGGAACAACAAGCCGCCGCTCACGACCGCCACTGCCGCGGTCAACCAGCGACGTACGTCGCTGCGGGCAAAACGAGGGCGAAACGGCCTAGGCATGGTTCAATTCGTTGCTTCCCGCGGGGCGGTCATTGCCGGCGGCAGAACCGGGGAGGTCGCGACACGGTTCTTTGCTTCGGCCACCGCCCGGTGCTTGCGGGCCAACTCGCGCTCCCCGGTCTTCTCATAATGTTCGGCCAGCAAGCGGTGCGTGCGCCGATGCCCCGGATCGTGGAGGAGCACCGAAAGCAGCCAATTGACACCTGCCTCCGTTTCGCCCATTTCGACCAGCGTTTCGCCGATCTGCGAGCGAAGCATCGAGTCTCCCGGGCGCGCGATCAGGGCGTCGCGTAGCGGTTGCAGATTGTCCTCGAGCTTTTGCAGCCGCTTGTAACGTTCGATGTAGACTTTGGCCTCCTCATCCCGGCCCGCGCCGGACAGTGCCCGCGAGTAGGCGTAGTTGATGGGAATACTACCCGGAATTAACTCAACCGCCCCCTTAAGTACCCGCGCGGCCTCGGCATAGTCCTTGGCCGACATCGCAATTTGACCAAGCAAGCTGAAGGCCGAAGCGCGATGGCGAGCTTCGATGTCAAGCTCCAACAACCGCGCGAGAAGTCGCTTGGCTTCGGCGGTTTCGCCGCGGCGGTGATGTCCTTCGGCCAGACCGAGCATGGTTTCGGGATCGTTTGGTTGTTCGCGATGCAACTGAAAATAGATCTCAAACGCCTCATCGTTCTCGAGCGTGCGCGACAAGACATAGGCCAACCGCCGCCTCGCCTCGCGGTGTTTAGGGTCGAACCGCACGACTTCTCGGCACGCGGCCGTCTCACCTTTCACATTCCCCGACAGGGCCGCCAGATCAGCCCGCATTAGCCATGCCCGTGCGCTCTCCGGCCGCCAGTGGATCCAGGCGTCGAGAATAAAATTTGCCTGATTGAAGAGCATCGCGGTCGTATAGCCGCGCGTCAGGGCCTCGTAGGCTTCCTCGGCCTCGTCGTCGTTGGCGTCTTCCAGCAACATCTCCATGACGTCCGGCCCGGCAGTCCGGAAATCGCCGACTTGGAAAAACGCTAGACTGCGCTGGCGGTCGAGGTCTTTGGTGCTCCAGCCGAGCTCCGCGGCGCGCGCCAAGTGGGGCGCGACTTGGTCAAACTTACCGGCGCGGCGCACAGCGGCAGCCAAAAGATACTCGGCCTCGGCAGAGTGTGGCGCTCGCGCGACGATTTTCTGCAGGCGGTCTGCGGCCGCCTCCGAGTCGCTTTGCCGCAATGATTCGCGAGCCGCCGCCAGCTCGTATTTGAGCCACGCCCTTTGCCAAGCGAGCCAGCAGAGCATGCCGGCAACGACCACCACCAAGACGCCAGATACACGCCGCGCAATCGAACCGCGCCATATTCGAGCGGTGGACTTCGAGTCCTTAGCACGCTGGCGACCTATTGCTTGCCCGGTTGACACTCGCCCCCCCACGAAAGCCGGCATTTCAATCGTCCGTCAGTTTGAACTCAACGGGGTCGTTGGCGCCGCTCACCACCGTTGCCTTCAGGTCGGTCTTTTCGATCGTGGAATATTTCTCGGGTATCGCCGATTTTGGCTTCGGAGGCGTCTTGTTTTCAGGCGAGCGCTGCTGCTGTGCGGCCCACTGTTTTCGCATGTGCTCCTGGCGCTGCTCCATCGTGGCGTTGGCTAAATCGACATTTGCCTCGTCGGATTTAACCTGGGAGATCTGTTTGACGATCACCACTTGGTAATCGCCGGGCGGCGCGCCTTTCAAAACTTCGGTGGGACTCACGTAGGTCGAAAGCGAGAACTCTCCGTCGCTGTTGGTCGTGGCGCCGGCCTTCGGGGCATCGGGATTCTTGCTTGCATAACTGATCGATGCGCCCGCGACCGGATCGCCTTTGTAGGTCACTTTGCCAGTTACGGGGTAGGTCACAATGCCGGAACGCTTCTGGCCACAACCGGCGAAGGCCACTACGAATAGCGCCGCGAGTAGGTGTCGTTTGTACATATTTTAGGACCTAGATAACTGCTTAAATCATTGCCGAGGCAGTGCGCTCGGTCGTTCGGCAAACGGAACGAGCCGGACGGTGCTGGCATTACTGACTAACCAGGCCCTGAATCTGGGTCGGATCAGCCTGGCGGCCATCGCCGCGGTCGCCAAGGCGCTGATACATGTCGTAGTTGATCGTTTCCGCTAAGAAGTGAACCGAGCCATCACAGAACAGGAATTGAGCGCCACTGGGATGCTTCGATTTAAAACCCTGCGAAGTGGTCCAGTTTTGCGGCGCGTACTGATTGTTCATGTTCCAGGGGTTGTTCGGACCCGACCAACTGTTGGTGGGCAAAAAACCGGTGAGTGGGTTCTTTTCACCGATGCAAGTGGGATAGTTGATGGGAGCAGTCGTGGCGACCCAGGTGCATCCGGTGTTGGCATCGAGCCACCCACCCTGACCATGATCCATGCAGTTCGGCCGTACTTCGCCATAGGCGATGACGTTGGCCGTGCCGTCCGTGATGTCGCGCAGCGCCGCGGCCCAAGTACCGTCCGTCTGTCCGGCCCATCCAGCCTTGATGCCGGTCGAGCCTGGACCCGATCGTGAAAAAACCCCGGAGATGTTGTTCCCCTGCCCCGACCACGTGTCGCTGTCGTTCGCGGCGCCGGTACCAAACCAATTGCCAATCATGCTGCCGGTGTACGGACTGGGACCAACGATACTACCGATTAGCACCGAGCCGCCGAAGTTCGAAATAATCTCCTGCGCCCCGATGTTCGCTCCATAATTCATGGTGGCGTAATTCTCCAACGTAAACTCGCCGGCGGTGTCGCTGGGGCAGACGAAGGACGGAATCGGCTGTTGGCGCATCGCCACACCATTCGGCATCACCGCGTTGTCGGCGGCCTGGCTGAACTGCCCAATGTTGAAGTTGTATGCATTGTAGATCTGCGTCTGTTCAATATACGGCAGAAGCCGCAAATGCTCGCTGCCGCGCAGCGTGGCCCAATTGCTCACCTCAGCGCTAACGCCGTTGATGGGGAACCGGCCATAGACATCGGCGTAGCCGTGCAGAGCGACTCCGATTTGCTTAAGATTGTTCGTACACTGCGCGCGACGCGCGGCTTCGCGCGCCGCTTGGACGGCGGGCAACAACAAAGCGATCAAGATGCCAATGATGGCGATGACTACTAGCAGCTCCACCAAAGTGAAGCCCACCCTCGAACGATTACGATTCATCGTCGCTCTCCACGGGAAAAAGAATAAAGAAAAATGACGGTATGACGTTCCGCCCCTCCACCCCGCTATCGGCATTTGTAGTTGTTGACAGCATCAGTGTCAAGCATTTCGCGCGCCGTTACACCACCATTCGGGTGGGTTTGTTCCCGCTTACTCGTTCACCTGCAGCCGCCGGTTGTCTCGCTGCATAAGGAGCCGCTCAATCTCCTTTTCGTCAGAAGAGCCGTCGGGCAGAACGAATACCCGTTTCGGCAGCTTTTTACGCTGCTCGAGGGGCAACGACGCCCAGATCTCCACTACCCGGCGAACCGCCGCCTGGCGCCCCTCCGAAGGACCAATAAAGTCGTATTCGACAGCATATCTCGGGTCGTTCGCCTCGAGTGAGCGGGACGAAACCATCCGCATGACGGGCGACGGATCGTCCAGAAGTCTGGCCAAGATCGGGGCCAGCCATTGGCGGCCCGAAACATCGAGTGCCGGCTGCCAACCGGCAATCCAGCTCAACAGCGCCCGCTGGACGGGGTCTCCTTTCAAAAGCAAGCAAGCCGCCGCCGAGAGCGATTGCTGGTCGGCGTCCAATTCGGCCACCGGATGCCCATACCATTGCGAAAGATGCTCCGACGTCCACGCGAGCGTTTGATCGAGATGGCAAGAGTTGCACGCCGTCAGTCGGCCAGTGGCCAACGTAGTTGCCACATTGGGGCTGCTGATTTGATGGCTGCGAATGGCCTTGAATAGGCCGTAGGTGGTGTGCGGCATGTGGCAGTTGTAGCAGAGACTGCCGCTCGAATCGGCCTGGTGATGCGTGTGCTCCCTCAGCGTCTCACGGTATGAAGCGTGGCATTGATAACAGGCCTGGTTGCCGTCCATCTCGGCGGCCAACTGGTCGTTCGGGTCGCTCTGATGCATCGAGTGGCACGAGAGGCAGGTCATCCCTCCTTGCTGGTAGCAGGTTGACTCGAGAAGGCCGTTGTATTCGCGGCCGGCCACCCGAATCATGCCGTCGGGCCAATAGCTGCCATCAAAGAAGGGGTTGATTCGTCGGTTCGCTTCTTTTTGTTCTTCGGTGAGCCTGGCGGGCAACACCGCCAGGCGCGTTTGGGTCAGGTCGTCGCCGGGCCGATAGGCGCTGCCCGAGAGAAAAAAATCCTCGACCAGGTAATCGGTCACAAAGCTGGCTGCGGCGTGACAGTGCCCGCAAACTTGCGCGGTGCGTTCTGGGCGGAGGCGGGCGGGGTTGACGATCGCCAAATCCGCGAGAGTATTGGGCGGGTCATCGGCGCCGCCCGCGCGCCGCTGCATCAACTGCACGTGCCGCTGGCCGGGGCCGTGGCACGCTTCGCAGGCGATACCCAGCTCGGCGACCGCCGTGTCAGTGGCGCCGGCGGACTGTAATCCCGGAACACCACCGGTGGCATGGCACAAAATGCAGCTTGTGTTCCAGTGCGTTTCAGAATGCGGGCCCGGCGCGCTCGGCGATAGATAGCTAGCTTCCAACGGTGCCCAACGACTTTTGCCGGGTCGGTCATCGCGCAAGTAAACGATCGGCAACTCGTTGAGCAGATTGCCGGTCCCGGCCGAGGCCCAAGAAACCTGCATGTGGTGCGCGCCGGTGGTCATCACCACGCGTCGAGCCTCTGATTTCGGCGGCGGCTGGACATCGTTCGTACGATTCGCCGCGGCGAACGTCTCGACCCACAGTTCATCACCGCGGCGCGAGAGGCGGTGGATTTGCCCGGCGTCTTCGATCTCGACCCCTTCGTACGAACCAAGCACAGTCTCCGGCCGGGCAACTTGCGTCATCTTGCGATGGTAGCTGTCGTGCCAACTGGTGTATTCTTGAGGATGGCACTGGCGGCACTGGATAGATGCGGCAAAGCTTGGGGCCGCATTCATCCGCGGCAGCGCCAGTGCCAGCTCGGCGTCGGCGATTGCCGTCGGGCGGTCCGCGCGACGCCAGGCCAACGCGCAAACGCCAGCCAGAAGCACTGCCACCAGTATTACGACGCCTGCGATTGCCGTTGGCTTCATAGCATCATTGTTCCTTACCGGGTTGTTTTTCTCAAGCGGCAGCCGCGCCCGCCCGGGTGGCCGCGGCCGCGCGTCCTGCGGAGCATGATGTCGACCACGCCTATGAAACAAGTCGCCTGGCTCTTTGAATACCCGACGCTGCTCGGCGGTGAGCGCTCGCTGCTGGCCGCGCTGGGCGTTTTGCGATCACTGGGCTGGCAACCGCTTGCGGTCGGACCAGCCGAAGGACCGCTCGCCGACGAGCTCGATCGGCAGGGAGTGGAGAACGTGGTGTTTTCGGTGTTCGACCGCTACGGCGCGCGCCTGCCGCGCCCGACGCTTCACGACCGCTTGCGGCAAATCTTGGAACAGCGGCGGCCGGATCTTTTGCACGCCAATAGCCTCAGCATGGGACGTCTTTCGGGGCTAGTCGCGGCAGAGGCCGGCTTGCCGAGCATCGCTCATTTGCGCGACATTGTGGGGATGAGCGCCGCGGCGGTCGCCGACCTGAATCGTCACACGCGGCTGTTGGCGGTCTCGCGCGCCACGCGCGATTTTCATACCCGTCAAGGGCTGCGCGACGACTTGTGCCATGTTTGCTACAACGGGGTCGATCTTGAGACATTTCGTCTGCGCGCCCCAACTGGCTGGCTGCACCGCAAACTGCGGCTGCCGCCGGAAACGAGCATCGTGCTGAGCATCGGGCAGCTTGTCCTGCGAAAAGGCCACGACGTGCTGGTGCGCGCCGCCGCTCGATTGCGCGAGTCGCTGCCGCACCTTCATTGGGTGATCGCGGGAGCGCGGTTCTCGCAAAAGGCCGAAGCCGTGCAATATGAAGCCGATCTGCACGCGGCAGTCGCCGCGGCCGGCATGAGCGAGCGGTTTCACTTTCTCGGCACGGTCGCCAACGTGCCGGAGTTGCTGAGCGAGGCCACGCTGCTGGTTCATCCCGCCCGGCAAGAGCCGCTGGGCCGTGTGTTGCTCGAAGCCGCGGCGGCCGGCGTGCCCTGCGTGGCCACCGACGTAGGCGGCATGTGCGAAATCTTTGGCGATGCACCAGCAGCGGCATTGCTGACGCCGCCCGACGACGAGCGGGCCTTAGCCGAAGCGGTGGCGGCACTGATGGCCGCCCCTGCCGTGCGAGTACGTTTGGGTCAAGCCGCCCGCCGCAGGGCCGAAGAGCTTTTTGACGCCCATGCTAATGCGGCAGCGCTGGCGGAGCACTATCGCGCAGTGTGCGAGAGGGCCAGGCGCTTGGACACTAACCCGAATCGCTAGAGAGGAAAACCCGCGCCGTTTCGATGGCGGATTGCGATTCGCTTTTTTTGTGGTGATTTCGACCCCATCGAGCTTGCCTCGATGGTGAAGAAGACGGTGTGCTAGCCCGAAAACATCAGGGCTTTCTGCGACCCCATCCAGCTTGTCTGGATGGTGAAGGAGATTCGGGCCTCGCGCCCGACCAACCGGAATCTGATTCACCATCCAGACAAGCTGGATGGGGTCTTGCTTTCGGTTCTCGGCGACTTCTAGCTCACCATCTCATTCACCGATCCGCACAAGGCGGATGGGGTCCGAAAAGCGCAACATCAAAACTCGCGCATCGGGTTTGTGCGAGGCGCCGCTTAAAACACCAACTGAATCCGCCGCAGCCGCTCTTCAGTTTCGCGCATCAGTGCGTCTTCGGCGGCGGCGTCGGCGGCTTCATAGGTGACGCTGAATCGCAAGAACGAGCCCGCATCGTCCCAGGGCACCGTGCAGATCGATTGCTCGGTGATGAGATACTGACTGGCGGCCTCGGCGGTCTCGAAGACCTGGCCGCCTGCCAAACCCTTGGGCGAACGAGTGTAAAGAAAATAGGTGCCCCCCGGCATGCGGCAATCGAACCCGCATCGGCCGAGCACCGCCACCAGCTTTTGCAGCCGGCGGTGGTATTTTTCGCGCACGCGCCGGGGAATCGCATCGTTGTCCAGCGCCGCCGCGGCCGCCTTTTGGATGGCCATGAACTGACCCGAATCGCTGTTGTCTTTCACGTCGGCAAAGGCCTGCACGATCCGCTCGTGGCCGCAGACCCATCCCATGCGCCAGCCGATCATGTGAAAACCTTTCGAGAGCGAATGCACCTCGACACCGACTTCTTTGGCCCCCGGCACTTGCAGAAAGCTGAGCGGCTCGCCGTCGTACGTGAGCAGAATGTGAGCAGCGTCTTGCACTACCACCACGTCGTTCTGGCGAGCGAAATCGATCACCCGCTGATAGAATTCGCGTGTTGCCGTCCGGCCGGTCGGGCTGTTCGGATAATTGAGCACCAGCAACTTCGCCCGCCGGCGGACGTCGGGCGGAATGGAGTCGAGATCGGGGAAAAAGTCGTTTTCGGCCAGCAGCGGCAGTCGGTGTACTTCGCCGCCGTAGTATTTGGTGTGCGTGCCGGCGACCGGATAGCCCGGCACAGTCATCAGCGTCACATCGCCGGGGTTGATGAATGCCGCCGGCAGCATCGCCAAGGCCGGCTTCGACCCGATCGAGTGGTTCACTTCCTTGGCCGGATCGAGCCGCACGCCAAACCGCCGCTCTATGAAACGCGCCGCCGCCTCTTTGAAGGCGGCGATGCCGTTGTCGGCATAGCCGCGGTTTTCGGGCTTGTGGATCTCGGCCACCATGACGGCCCGCACCGCCTCGTCGGCCGGTTCGTCGTTTTCGCCGATGCCGAAATCGATTAGCTTGCGCTCGGGGTGTTCGGCCAGCGCCTTGCGTTTGGCGCGCTTGATTTTCTCGAACTTATAGATTTCGGTCCCCTTGCCATAGTTGACGCCGCCGATGCGGTCGGCAAAGAGTTTCTGGAAGTAAGGATCGGACATGGAGAATAAAGTTGGTTGGTTGCTGATTTTTGATGGGTGACTGGGGCAGAGCCTTGGCGATGCCCGGGCGCGACGGACGGTTGGCGTCTAATATCGCCAAACCGATAATACTCGTACAGACGATGGTTGCGGTACAACGCGATAGAGCGCAGCAAGCGGCCGAGCGAAGAGAACTCGGCAACGGCCCCTTCTCGATCTCCTGAAGTTCCTCCTCGGTATACTGTGGCTCGCCGGACAATTCGGCGCCCTTGCAAACCGGTAGAAAATGGCCCAACAACTGCCCCGTCTCATCGCAGAGCTCAAGCGGGCGACTCAGATCGGGCAACATGCCGCGAAGAGCTTCGTTCACAAGAACTCGAGTCATGTGAGACCTCGGGGGTTCCATCGCTTTGGGCACGCCTAAGAACAATTCTAAGCCACATTCGCTCGCGCGGCAATCAAAGGCAACCGCCGTCGGAAAGAACGGAATGAATTCCGTGCTACGAAAAAAACACCTTCTCCGCAGTCTTGCGCAGCAGCCACTCTTTGTCGCCGGGCGAAAGAAAATCGAGCCGCTCGCGGACCAGCGCGATCGAGTCGGCGTAGGTGTGTCCAGCTTGCACTTGATAGGGGCAATCGGTGGCCCACATCAGCCGCTCGGGTCCAAAGGCATCTAGCAAGCGGCGAACGAGTGGTGCCAGGTCGAGATAGGGCGCCGTCTTTTTGCCCAGCGCGTAAAAAGCCGAAACCTTGACGTGCGTTCGGCGATGCCGCGCCAACTGGCAGAGATGCTCGACGTCGGTGGGGCGAATCGCGCCATCGACGCCGATCCTCGCCAAATGATCGATCACCACCGGCGTCTCGGGAAACTTGTCGCAGGCTCGATCGACCGCCTCGAGGGCGTCGGGATTGATCAGATGGCACATCGCCAGTCCGTCTTCGCCGCCGCAGCGCCACATGGCTCGCATACCGGGTCCATCGAGCCAGCGATCGACGGGCATGTTGCGCGGATAGATGCGAAAGCCACGCACGCCTTGCCGCGCCAGCCGGCGCATTTCGGCCGCGGGATCGTTCGCCGAGTCGTCGATGACTGCCACGCCCGAAAACACGCCGGCGAACCGCCGCATGGTGTCGAGCATGTAGGAATTATCAAACCCGTAGAAGCTCATTTGAATCAGCACGATCCGGGCGACGCCGCAGGGCCGCGCGTGTTCGAACAATTCTTCGGGCGTGAAGCTGGGCGGCTTCATCTCTTCACGGCGAAAGCCCGCCGCCAGCGGATAGCGCTCCGCGTCGGGCGTCCAGACATGCACGTGGGCATCAAGGGCGCCCGTCGCCGGGTCGGCCAGCTTGACGTCGTCGGCTTTCAGCTTCTCTTGAGCATGCGCCGCAGGGCGCTCCAGTGCGGCGAACCCCGCCGGCAGCAGGCCCGCTCCCAAGAGTTGCAGGCAAGTGCGGCGTGGGACACGCGTACAGTACGGCATGTGGCTAGCATAATTAGAAGGATCACCCGCCGGCGATCGCCGGACCGCCGGCTCGATCATATTCGGCAGCCAAAGCGGCTTCAATGGCTTGACACAAGGCATCGGGCAAGGGATCCGGCTGATGCTGGTAGCGCAACCGGCCATCGTTCCAGAACACACGCCCATCGCGGCCGATCACTACGACTGTCGGATTGCCGAAGACGAGCGAGACTACCGTCTCCGACGCGCCGTAGCCATTGGGCCAGGGGATGTGATAGGTGCGAACAAAATCCTCGACCGTTTCACGGTTGCTTTCGGAAAGCCCGAGAAACACCACCCCTTGCTTCGCATATTGTTGGTAAGCCTGAACCAGGCCCGGTGCCGCTTCATGGCAGGGCGGTCACCAGTAGGCCCACAGATCGAGCACCACGACTTTGCCACCTAAGTCCGAAAGCGACGGCGGCGTGCCGTTGATCCAGCCACGAGCGCGCAATTCGGGCAGCGTGCGGCCGACGCGCACGGGGTCGTTGGCCTTTGCCTCGCGCTCGGCGCGCTCGCGGAAAATGTCGTCGAGCTGGCCGTGCAGCGACCCATTGATCTCGCGCAGCGACTTGATCTTGTCTTTCAGCCGTCGAATCTCGGCGGCATCGAGCGTCGAGCGGTAATAAAGCAGCACCACGCCCGCGACGAGCAGACCAAGCGCAGCGATAGCGAGGCGGCGCAGCGCGCCGCTTGAGGGTTGCCTCGACAAGAGCCACCTTTCCTCTGCCCAGGCGCTCCCGCGGGCCGCGCAGATCAAAACTGTTCCTACTCTCCTCCAGTCATGGGTATGGTGCCAAAGGGCTGCCCGACGGTTACACTGAGACGGATGATCGAACGATTGGCGCTGCTTGCCGTCTTGGCATTCGGCCTGTGGCCACTGATTCGCCAAACGCGGCGGACCGACCGCCGTCCGCTCATTCTGGCCGCCGCGCTGACCGCGCTGTTGGCCGCCGAATTCGTCGCCTGGTCGGCCCGCCATCGAGCGACCGAACAATCGCGGCTCGCGCTGCGCGACGCCCTGCCGCGCCGCGATGAGGCCGGATCATTCACATCCTCCTCGGCGTGCCGCGCCTGCCATCCAGGCGAATACGCCAGTTGGCACGCCAGCTACCATCGCCAAATGACGCAGCCAGCGACGCCCGACGCCGTGCAGGCCTCGTTTGATGGGCAGCAGTTCGATCTCGGTCAGACGATGGCCCGCCTCACGCGCCGCGGCGACGAGATTTGGGTTGAACTTTCCGATTCGTCGGGCGACACGCGCGAGCGACGAGTGGTTATGACCACCGGGGCGCACCACATGCAGGGCTTTTGGGTCTCGCATGGCACAGGTAATTTGCTCGATCAACTCCCGCTGGTGTGGCTGGTGGACAACACGGGCGAGCCCGGCCGCTGGGTTCCCACAGCCGATAGTTTTTTGCAGCCGGCTGGCAGGCATTCCGGCTCGCCCTGGAATGCAAGCTGCATCTTTTGCCACAGCGTTCGCGGCCGACCGCGAATCGACCTGAACACCATGACAGCCCAGACGATCGCCGCCGAGCTGGGCATCGCCTGCGAAGCCTGTCACGGTCCCGCGCGCGAACACATCGCGGCCAATCGAGATCCGCTCCGCCGTTACCGGGCGCACGCCGCCGCGACCGATGACACCATGGTTCAGCCCGCACGTCTGCCGCCCGAGCGTTCGGCCCAAGTCTGCGGACATTGTCACAGCGTCGCCAAGTTCACCAGCGACCAGATCGAAGACGACTGGTATCGCTCGGGCAGCGCGTTTCGGCCCGGCGACGATCTCGACGTCACCCGCCTGACGTTGCTGCCAGGCCGTTTGAACGGCGATGAACTCGCGGCCGCGCGGAAAGAGCATGGGTTGTTTTTGTCGGGCAATTTCTGGCCCGACGGCATGGTGCGCGTCGCCGGACGCGAATACAACGGCCTGGTCGAGTCGGCCTGCTATCAACAAGGCGGCATGACCTGCCTCTCGTGCCACTCGATGCACCAGAGCGACCCCAACGATCAGTTGGCCCGCGGCATGCACGGCAACCAGGCGTGTTACCAATGCCATCAATCGTATCGTGACAAGCTGGCCGAACACACGCATCATTCGGCCGAGTCGGCTGGCAGCCTTTGTTACAACTGCCATATGCCTCATACCACGTATGGTCTCTTCAAGGGCATCCGCAGCCACCAGATCAGCAGCCCTAGCGCCGCCGCCACGCTGACTACCGGCCGGCCGAACGCCTGCAATCTTTGCCATCTCGATCAGACGCTCGGGTGGACTGCCGAAAACCTGACGCACTGGTACGATCAGCCGCCGCTCGAACTGGACGAAGACGATCGCCAAGTTGCCGCCGGCATTGTGTGGCTGTTGCGAGGCGACGCGGTCGAGCGGGCCTTGGCGGCCTACGCGGCCGGCTCGCCCGAGGCCCGGCAAGCCTCGGGCGACGATTGGTCGCCTCCTTTTTTGGCCGAGTTACTGGAAGACGATTACTCGGCAGTCCGGCTGGTCGCCTGGCGCGCGCTCAGGCGCCTGGGCTGGGCGATCGATTACGACTTTATCGGACGCTCGGAACAACGTTCGGCCGCTCGGCGACGGGTGGTCGAACAGTGGCGGGCCACGCCCCAAAATCGGCCGGTCAATCAACGGCTGTTGATCGGTCCCAACGGCGAGATTGACCAGGCCGCGCTCGACGAATTGCTAAGCCGCCGCGACAACGAACCGATTACCATTCAAGAATAGCGCCGTTGGCTTGATTGTTAAAACGATCGGACCCGACCGTTGCAAATGGGCCCGCACGGTTTTACGTTACATTCATGTCCTCGACCGTTCCGGCACCGAAGAATCGAGCCATTCGCCGCGGGGCGATGGCTCTGGCGGCCCTCGCCCTGCTCGCGGCGGCACTGCTGCTCACCGAGCGGTTGCGGCGAACCAATGAAGACGTGCAAGCGGAGTCGCGATTGCTCGAAGCGTTGCCCCGACAGACGGCTGAGCGCGGCTTTGTCTCATCGTCGAAATGCCAGACTTGCCATCCACAGGAATATGCAAGCTGGCACGCCAGCTTTCACCGTCAAATGACGCAAGCCGCCCGGCCCGAGACAGTGCTGGGACCGTTCGACGGAGCGACGGTCGAATCCGAAGGGCAACTTCACCGCATGGTGCGCCGCGGCGAAGAGCTGTGGGTTGAAACGTCGCCGACAGAGCAGGCGCAAGAATCGAGCGATGCGGCGGCTATTGAAACGCCCACCGGCGCGGTCCAGCCGACCGCGCGTCGCGTGGTCATGACGACGGGTGCCCATCATATGCAGCTTTATTGGGCCGCCAACGGCGCCGGCAATCTGCTCGATGAGCTGCCGCTGGTCTACATCCGCGACGAACCTGGCGGCCTCGGCCAATGGGCGCCCCTGGAGGCGAGCTATCTCTCGCCCACCCCGCCCGGAATGGGCCTCGATACGCACTGGAATACAAGCTGTATTCTCTGTCATGCCACCGCTGGCAATCCGCGCCGCGATCGCGAGAGCGGGTCAACCACCACCCGCGTGGCCGAGCTGGGCATCGCTTGCGAAGCCTGCCACGGCCCCGCCAAAGCCCACGTTGCCCTGCACCAAAAACCGGCGGCCGGTCGCGAGCGTGCGGCGCTCGACCGCGCCGAACGTATTGTCAATCCCGAAAAAATCAGCCCCGCCCGATCGGCCCAGGTCTGCGGTTATTGCCACGCCGTGGCCAGCTTTCTCGACGACCGCCAGGTGGACGATTATTTCATTTCCGGCGGCAGCTTTCGCCCCGGCGACGATCTCAGCCAGTCACGCGTCACGCTGCTGCCCAGTAAACTTTCCGAGGAACAGTTGGAGGGCATTCGCCACATCAACCCCATCTTCGATGGCAGCTTTTGGTCGGACGGCATGGTGCGCGTCGCCGGCCGCGAGTACAACGGCCTGCTCGAGTCGACCTGCCACCAGCAAGGCGCAATGATTTGCTTGTCGTGCCATTCGATGCACCACAGCGAGCCGAATGATCAGCTCGCGGCCAAGATGGCCGGCAACCAGGCCTGCTATCAGTGCCACCCGTCGTATCGCGAAAACCTGGCGGCCCATTCCCATCATCCGGCCGAATCGAGCGGCAGCCTCTGTTACAACTGCCACATGCCGCACACCACCTACGGCTTGTTCAAGGCCATTCGCAGCCACCAGATCAGCAGCCCGAGTGCCGCCGTGACACTGACCACCGGGCGGCCCAACGCCTGCAACCTTTGTCATCTCGATCAGTCGCTCGCGTGGACCGCCGAGAAGCTGGCCGATTGGTACGGTCAGACGTCGCCGGAATTGGACGACGAACAACGGTCGACGTCGGCGGCGTTGGTCTGGCTGCTGCGGGGCAACTCGATCCAGCGGGTGTTGTTGGCCTGGGTGGCTGGCTGGACGCCCGCAGTCGAGACCTCCGACGGGCGGAGACTCGTGCCCCACCTCGCCCAGTTGCTGACGGATCCCTCGCCTGCCATCCGGCTGGTTGCCTATCGGTCGATTCGCTCGATCGCCCCGGAATTGGTCGAAAATTACAACTTTGTCTCGCCCGAAGCGGAACAGTTGGCGGTCCAACGCGGCATCCTGGACGGTTGGCGGCGAGCCGCCAGCGACGAACGTGCGACCGATGAACTACTCTTCATTGCGCCCGACGGCCAGTTGCAAGCCGATAAGATCAATGAATTGCTGCGCGGCCGCGATCCCGAAGAAGTGCAGGTGAGGGAATGAGTGGGGAGGTGTGGAGGGTTAACGATTTCCGGAGGGTTCAGGGTTCAGGGTTCAGTGACGCGCAAGCGTAGCGCCGGCCAAAACGCCAGAACAAAAATACTGAACCCTGAACCCTGAACCCTGAACCCTGAACCCTGAACCCTCCGCGAACCCTGAACCCTCGCGATGGATCAAGCGCATGTCGAATCAAAACCCTAACGAGCTTTCATCCGGCGGCGCCCACGACACGACCGGGCTGGCGCGGCGGCATGTGCGGTTTGGTTGGTGGTGGCTGTTTGGATTTGCGGGCTTGGGGCTGACGCTCGAAACCATGCACGGCCTGAAGCTGGGCTGGTATGTCGACGCGCCGAACGAGATTCGCAGGCTGATGTGGACCTTGGCGCACGCCCATGGCACGCTCTTGGGGCTGGTTAATGTGGCGTTTGGATTCACGGTGCGCGGTTCGCCGAACTGGCCCGAACGTGTCAGGCGGCTGGCTTCGGCCTGCCTCCTGGGCGGCAGCGTGATGGTGCCGGGCGGTTTTTTTCTCGGCGGCACGGTGATCCACTCGGGCGATCCCGGTTTAGGCATCTTGTTGCTGCCCTTGGGTGGGTTGCTATTGCTGGTGGCATTCGCCCTGACCGCCGCCTCCTCCAAGTAGCTACGGCCCTCGTGCCGATTTCGGGAACCATTCGATGCTCTCGCGCCTTTTACATTGATGAACGAATGCATCCATTCTTCACGACAGCATTGACGGAACCGACGCCAGCCGGGCGCGATCGCACCGTCAAACCGTGCTTTAGTGAGTAAGCCTCCTGGGGGATGCGCGGAATCTTTGTTTTTTTTGTTTGACACCAGACGCCGCCCGGTGTACAACTAGCCCTCGGACGAAGAAGCGGCGCGTTTTATTCTTTTCTTCTCTCTTCGTAGGAGTTGGCTATGAGCCGAAACTCAGCGCGCTCGGGCTTCACCTTGGTGGAGCTATTGGTGGTGATCGCCATCATCGGAATCTTGATCGCACTTCTCTTACCCGCCGTCCAAGCCGCCCGCGAAGCCGCGCGGCGCAGCCAATGTACCAACAACATGAAGCAAATCGGCGTGGCGCTGCACAATTACACCGATATCTACGGGCGGTTCCCGATGCCGGGCTGGATTCAAACCCCGAATGTCGGGTGGCAGAATCGATATAGTAATCGTGTCCGCTTGTTGCCCTACATGGAACAGCAGACGATTTACAACCAACTGACCTTCAACGCGTTTGTCATACCTGTGCCCGGTGGAACGGCCCAAGTCGAGCAATCGCGGATGCCCGACGGCTCGACTTTGGTCGAGGACGTCGTGCTTTCCGCGTGGATTTGTCCGTCTGATGATTATCCCAATAGTCACATTTGGTCGGGACATTCCAACGTTAATTACACGGGGAGCATCGGGGCGCAGAGTTGGCCATCGCCCTTTGGTCTCAATATTAATCTAGTCGTCGGCCCCAGCCCGTACACGGGTGACACGACGGGCAACTGGTTCGGCACCGGCGACTGGGGGCATGGTAACGACGCTGATGGAACCGGAAATCGCATCTCGGGAGTGTTTTCGCGCGGAAGTACCACGGTTTCGCGGTGTTGGTCGGCCGCGCTGGCCGACATTGCCGACGGCACCGCCAACGTGATTGCTTTCGGTGAGACGCGGGCGCCCGCGTGCAGCGATCACGGGCAAGGCGGCTGGCTAGAAGCCAATAGCGGTTGGGTCGGAGGAACGCCGCCTCCCATCAATTTTCCCACTTGCATCGGCAATCATATTCCTGTTGCTGGGTCGAACTATCTCTTGACCCAAAACAACGTGTGGAACCCGCCGAATTACCTTTACCAGATCCAGAACTGGTCGACTTGCATTGGATTCAAATCGAAACATCCCACAGGGGCGCAGTTTCTGATGTGTGACGGTTCGGTGCATTTCTTGCAAGACACGATCAACTACGACACCTACCAGCGGCTGGGTGACCGGCGGGACGGAAACATGATTCCTGATGGATTTACAGCCTACGGTGGTGAATAAAGCGTCTCCGCTAGGTAAGCAGAGTTAGGTAAGCAGAGTATTGTCGGCGCGGCGGCGTCCGCCGCGATCTCCTCGTCCTGATCTCAGTTTTCGGAGGTACGTCTGAAATGGCTGCCAGACTTTTTTGCCTCGCCGCGTGCGTGCTTGCGCTGGGTTGCGGCAAGAAGGGCCCCTCCGTGGCGACTTTTCCCGTTACCGGCAAGGTTACGCTGAAGGGGAAACCGCTTGTAGGCGCTCATATCAATTTCGCCAACAAGAACCCCGACCGCTTCTCGGCGAGCGGCACCACCGACGAGCAAGGAAAGTTCCGTTTGTCGACTTATGTGACTCCCAGTGACTTGCGCGTCGGCGCCGAATCGGGGGAATATACCGTGTTAGTTACAAAGCCGGTCGCAGTGGCACAGGCAGCGGGCCTCGCCGACGCTGAGAAGATGAAAACCGCCAGTAATGAAGAGCGGCAAAAGCTCATGATGAAGCAATGGGAGGTAGCGATGAAGCAGCAGCGCGACGCGGAAACGAACCCGTCGGCCCTACCCAAGTCGGAGGTTCCCGAGAAATACGGCAATACGGAGAGTTCCCCCTTGAAGAACGTCATGGTGGCGAACGGCGAGAATCCGCCTTTCGAGTGGGACTTGACGGACTAGCCATGTCGATCTCCGTTGTGCCGGCTCGAAATTCGGACGTCATCTCAAAACGCCGAAAGCGATGGCGGCTTCGCTTTGTCCGACTTGGGTTGCTCGTTTTGCTAGCCGCGGGCGTCTGGAAAACCATTGCTACGGCGCGAGTGCGTCTTGAGGTCGGCTGGGCGCGCGATGATCTGCGTTCGTGCCAACCGCTGGAGGCCGCGGAGCGGCTTCAGCGAGTTTTGGCACAACTGCCGAATAGCGCGGAGGCGGAATTCCTGCTTGCCGTTGCTAAGCGCCGCGCTGGTTATTTGGCGGAGGTCGAGCCCCATTTGCTCCGAGCCGAAGAACTCGGCTGGGATCCCAAGGCCATCGAGCGCCAGCGATTTTTGACCCAGTTCCAGGCTGGCGATTTTCAACGCGCCGGACCTTATGTCAAGCGGCTTTTCGACCAAGGTGGCAACGACGATGAGGCCGAGGAAGTTTGCGAAGCGATGATTCGCGGCTATTTCGCCGGACTTCTTTTCCGCGAAGCACGCATGATCGTCAAGCATTGGACGCAGTGGCAGCCGAACAACCCCCAACCCTATCTGCTCCGTGCCGATGACGCGGTGCTGATGAGCGAAGGGTCGTCAGAAGTCGAAGCGTATCGCGAGATTCTGCGCTTCGCGCCCGACCACTACGAAACCCGACTCCGGCTGGCACAGGCGCTCATCGAACAGCATTATTTCGATGAGGCGTTTGATTTGCTGAAGGGATGTACCCACGAAAAGCCCAAAGATGGAGTTGCCCTCATCGCGCTGGCCTCGTGTCTTGAGCAGCAGGGCCGGCTTGAGGAATCGCAGCGGAAAATCGAAGCGGCTCTAAGGCTTCCTCTTGCCGATGCTCAACGCGCGCTGGCGCTCGAGGTCGAAGCGCGGGTCGCCACGGCGCTTCGTGACCACGCCAAAGCGGCTCGCCTGCTGGAAGAAGTGGTCGAATTAGCCCCGGGCAACAAGGCATACGCTTATCAATTCGCCCAGGCATTGCATCACGCCGGACGCCACGATGAGGGGAAACTGGCGATGCAGAAGTGGGAGGAGCTGAGAGATATCGACGCGCGTTTAGACGACATCCGCGATGCCTTATTGAAGACTCCCGACGACCCCGATTTGCGGTGTGACGTCGGCCGATTGAACCTGAAAAAGGGCGGACATGAGGTGCTGGGCGTGAACTGGCTGTTATCGGCGGTCATGCGCGACCCAGCGCACCGTGCGGCTAATGAAGCGTTGGCGGATTATTACCGGTCGGTCGGCCAGACCGATCTGGCGGAACGCCATCTGGCGGCCATCGGAAGACCGCGAGGAGCGATGCCCGCGGTCCAGGCCATACCCGTCGTGCGAAGCCAAGCGACACCCTGATTGGCAAACGTTGGGTCAATTCGACGGATTGTCGAAGCATATCGGGGGGTAGAGTCGATGATACTGCAAACCAATTCGCCGCCCCTGCGAGGCCGGCGGTCGCCGATCGGGCGGCAGCTCTTGGTGTTGGTCGGCGCTGCCCTGGTCGGAATGCTCTTGGCGCTGCTCTGGAATGAGCATCAGCCGGCGCGGCAATTTCAGCGAGGCATGCAGGCCGTGCGGGCGCGCGATTGGGAGGGCGTGAATTACGCGCACTTGGCCCTGAGCGGCGCGGCGGGCTACGAGACCCGAGATAGTCTGTTCCGCGGCGCACTGCAGGTGGCCCAACGGCAACCCGAGCCGGCACTAGAAGAACTCCACTTTGCCGCCAAGAACGAAGCGACCCGCGCGGCCGCCTACGAGCTGGCCGGCGAAGCCCTGTATGCCCAAGACAACTTCCGGGCCGCCGAAGCGAGCTTTCGCCGGGCATTGGTACTCGATCCTGATCTATCCGCTGCCCATCGCCAGTTGGCAGCCGCCTACTACGATGTCGGCTTGATGGGAGAGGCCCTCAGCCATTTGCAACGGCTAGCCGAGCTGGAGCCGCTCGACCCGCGCCCGCATCAGGTGATGGGGGTCATCCACATGGATTTCGGCAACTCGTCGGCGGCCGTCGAAGATTTCGAGGAATCGCTGCGGCGCGGCCCCAGCCAAGTCGACCGCCAGGAGATGCTGCTCGAATTGGCCCAATGCCAGCGGCAGTTGCACCGCTACGACGATGCCCGACGCACGCTGGAGGCCTGCGACGAATCGGCCGAGACTTTGGCCCTGCTGGCCGACGTCTGGTATCGACAAGGCGAGCGGGAGCAGGCCAGGCGGTGCGCCCAGGCCGCTCTCGACCGAGCGGCCGATCAGCGGCTGGCGCTGTTGGTGCAGGGCCGAATCGCGTTCGACGAGCGCCGTTTCGACGAGGCGGTCTTATCGCTGGACCAGGCAGCCAAAACAGCGCCCACGGACGCCGACATCCGATATTCGTTGGCGACCGCCCTGCGCGAGTGCGGCCGCGCAGAAGACGCCGCCGCGGAAATGCGCGCCGCCGATGAACTTTACCAGAAAGGGACGCAGGCTCAATCCATGCTCCAGCAGGCGGCCGCAGAACCGTACAACGCCGAGCTTCGTTATCGGCTGGGCGTGCTCGCCGAGGAGCTCGGCGCGCCCGACATTGCCCAGACTTGGTTTCAGGCGACGTTGCTGCTGGCGCCGGGACATCGCCAAGCGCGGGCCAAGCTGAGTGGGCGGCCGGCGAGTCCGCGTGACGCCGAGCGGCCTGAAAGTTTTGCGAGCAAACGTGTGCCGACCGCGGCGCCGCCGGCGAAGAACCCCTGATGTTCACCGCGCGTCACTTTTGGCTCATCATCCTTGCCGTGGCGGCAGTCTTGCTCGGTTTGGCGGCGTGGTGTTATTCACTGGGCGCGCCGCGGCAGGTCGTCGCGCCGCGCGGCGCCGAACCCGATGATTATGTTGGCGACCAGCGGTGCGCCGCGTGTCATCAGGACATTCACGCCATGCAATCGCATAGCCGCATGGCACGGGCGTTGGCGACGGCCGGCGACGGGCGACTCACTCCCGGCGAAGTTATCGACCCCGTCAATCAATTGCGATACGAAGTGCGCGAAGATGGTGGAACATGGCGGTTGCAAGTAAGCCGCTGTTCCGACGACTTGAGCGAAGCCGAACGCGCTGAAGCGGCGGTCGCCCAAATCGCGTATCTGCTCGGATCGGGTGATCGAGGCATTACGCCCGTCAGCGATCTGAATGCTAATGAATACCGCGAATTAAGGATCAGCTTCTACGGCGACACTGGGAGTTGGGATTTTACACCCGGCCAGGAAGTGGCGAACCTCTCAAACCTTTCCAACGCCCTGGGCCGACGGATCGAGAAAAAAGGCCGGCTGGGGTGTCTGAGCTGCCATTCGACGCTGTTGGTTCAGAGCGGTGAGGCCATCGACACCGCCGCCTCGCGATTTGGCGTGCATTGCGAGCGCTGCCATGGGCCCGGCCGGCAGCACTCCGAGGCGGCCGGAAAGGGCGAATTTCTGCCCACCAGCAATCCTGCCGTGGCGCAGGCCACGGCGCTCGCGCATCGTCTCCTAGAGGGCGAAACCCGCAAAAGCCCGCAAGACCGCTTTCTGCTGTCGGTGGCCCGCGCCGGCGACGACCGGCTCATCCGCGATCTCTATATGTGCGGCGAGTGCCACGGGAGAAACGCCATTCACGAGCACCTCGAGGGCGACGAATTGGCGATGTTTCAGGTGGCTGCGCTGGCGGCTAGCCGCTGCTTTCAAGAAAGCCGCGGCAAGCTGCGCTGCACCGATTGCCACAATCCGCATCGCGACGTTGAAAACGCCGACCGCTCGGGTTATGTTGACGTGTGCCGTAAATGTCATGTCGGCGACCGCGCCGACCGGACGTTGACGGACCGACGGGATGAAGAGGAGGTGGCTGCGCGGGTATGCCCGATCGACGCCGAGGGGCGGTGCGTCGATTGCCACATGCCGAAAAAGACGCCGATGTATCGGTCGCGCTTTACCCATCACCGCATCGGCCTTTATGATTCAGGAGCGGACGAAAAATAACTTCGGCAGTTTTATCGGTCCTCACCTAACCTCTCCCGGAGGGAGAGGGATCTGCAAGGTCGAAGTTATCTTTCGCCCGCTCCTCGAAAGCCGCCGAAACCGAAAGGAGCTTCCCATGAGTGGTCCTGATTCCGGTCAACCAAGAGCGAGCGCGGGTGGAGACCTCCCACAGCGGGCGTCGGGCGCGGCGCCGTGGCGCATGGCCGGCGCCGGTCTGGTCGCCGCGCTGGTGGCGTGGACAGTCGTGGCGAAGTGGTATCCGTTCTTCAAGTCAGGTTTGTCGTTCGCGCCGGGCGCCGCCCCCAGCGCCGAAGAGTCGGCCTTGCTCTTTCGCCAGCAATGGCAAAACTACGCGGTGCTGTTCGCATTGGCCGGGTCCCTGATCGGCGCGGGACTGGGCTTGACTGCCCGCCGCAGGGCGGCGATCGGCTGTTTCAGCGGCGCCGTCTTCGGCGCGGTCTTCGGCGCACTGGCCAGTTGGTGCGTGCTGAGGCTGGCCGACCAACCCTTCGACGCCATTGTCGATCCCAAGGAGAATTACGCGGAAATTGTCAAATGGACGATCATTCACGCGATCGCCTGGACGGTTACCGGTTTTGGCGTCGGGTTGGGTTGTTCGCTGCCTTGGGCGTCTTGGACCGAAATTGGCCGAAAAACCGCCGGGGCGATGCTGGGCGGACTGATCGCCGGACCATGCTTTCACGTGTTGATTTCGCTAATCGAGCTGATCAAGCCGATGGGTGGCACCGAGATGCTTGTGCCCGATCGGCCGTTCAATCAGCTCATCTGGATGGCCACCGCGGGCGTTTTGATCGGGCTCTTGGCGGGCTCGTTGGGTGTGAAAGCCGCCAAGAAGCCGAAGCCCGCGCCTGCAGCATGAGAATTGGTGGATAGACGATCGTCGATCGTAGTCATCATGGTCCGCATGAGGTTCGGTCGCGTCTCCATGGCCGAATCGCATCGGGCGTGCCGTTTGCACTCTAGGATTGGCTGATATCTCCGCTTCTCGTCGAAAGGAGTCTCGCCATGTTCCATGCCCGTACCTTATTGATCGGCCTCGGTTTGGGGGCCGGTTGCATGTATCTCTGCGACCCGACGCATGCCAGGCGGCGCCAGGCGCGGATCCGTGATCGACTGGCACGGACTGTCCGGCGTGCCGAGTGCTGGTTCGACAAGGCGATCCGCGACGCTGGTCACCGGCTCGAAGGAACAGTCGCCGAATTGCAAGCGATGTTCGACCAGAGCGTCCCGTCGGATCAGGTTCTTTGCGACCGGGTCCGGGCGACGCTGGGACGGCACGCTTCGCATCCGCGGCTGGTCAAAGTGCAGGCCGACCATGGGCACGTTACACTGGTCGGCCACGTACCGGAAGAGGAGATGAGATGCGTCGTCTCGGCGGTGGCTAATGTGCGCGGCGTGCGTTCGATCGATAATCGGCTCGATACCCAGCTTGGCCCTGACGTAGACCACCAACCCAACGGTCGCCATAGCCGCAGTGGGTGGGACATCGCCCAAGAAACCTGGGCTCCGGCGACGCAATTGACCGCGGGCACGCTCGGTGGCGCGTTGATGCTCAACTGCGCGATGCGGCGCACCCCGGGCGCCATTCTGTTGGGCACATTGGGCTTCGGGCTGTTTGTCCGGGCCGCGGCCAATTGCCAGCTCACCAAGCTGGGCGCCCATGCCGATCAAATTGCTCCCCGGCTGATGAAAGCGGGCGAGTCGATCATTCAGACCGCGAAAAGCTTGCGGTCAGGCTAACACACACGTATTCCAGATGGGCGGGAGAATACGCCAGGGTGTCACGGCATCCGTCGCAGCGCGAGTGGGTCCGCGAATACATGCAATCGCCATTCGCTGCGACGGACGCCGTGTGGGACCGCTCGTCGACCGAACTTCGCACGGCGTCCGCCACGGCGATTTAGCTCGCGCGTCGGCTCCCTACCAACCGCCCCGCGGCGGATGCCGTGGCACCCACCGCGATGGCCTACAGTGTCTTGAGATACTCGAGCACGGCCCGCTTTTCGTCTCCGTTGAGCTCGTCGGGAAACTGATGTCCCTGGGCGCCTTTGCCAAAGCGGCGGGTGTCGAAGTAGCGGCGACGCTGGGCCGGAGCCTGAACGTCGGCGGGCAATTCTTCCAACTCGGTCGTCTCCAGCCCCACGCGCTGCCGGTCGTAGCCGTCTTCCGTCCGGGTCCAAACAATCGGGCGGTGACCGGGGTGCAACAAGTGCCACAGCGTGGGCACCGAACCGTTGTGTAGATAAGGGGCCGAGGCCCAGATGCCATCGAGCGGCGGCGCCACATAGCCGCTGAGGTTGCCTCTCACCGGCGATCGACCATAATGGCCCAGCCAGGTGGCGCCATAACTTTCGCGCCACGAGGCATTGATGGCGTCGAACCGCGCGCGGTCGGTCCCCACCTCGTCGATCGGCACGTTGATCTCAGGATAGCTGCCCGCGGCGCCATACGTGCCGTGGCAGCGGCTGCACGTCTGTAGGAACACCGCCTCGCCGCGAGCGGCCAAGGTGTTGTCGATCTCAAATGGATATTTGGGCGGTTCGAGCGATTCAATCCAGGCCAAGA
>DATFDL010000267.1:0-15051 GCA_035252155.1 Pirellulales bacterium
CTCGCTCTGTTCGTTCACCCGCGAGGGCGTGATCTTTCAAAAGCGGCTGCCGGGCGAGCTGTTTCGCTTCGAGCGAGTCCACGCCGGCATGGCGACCGTGCCGTTGGCGGTGACGGCCTCGTCGGCCTTTCCCGGCTTCTTCCCGCCGCTGCAGGTCAACGCGGCCGAGGTGGGCGCCGCGGGCGGCCAGTTCAATCGCCAGGTGTTTACCGACGGCGGAGTATTCGACAACCTCGGCGTCCGCATGTTCCGCAACATCGAACGCACCTGGATCGGCCGCGAATCGCAGCAGTTGACAATCGAAGACATGTACGACGCCGACTGTGTGGTCCAGGCCCTGAAGTCGGCCAAGAGCATGCACGAGAATACGCCCATCGGACGCATTCGGCAGATGTATCAGCAAGCCAACGGCGGCCAGCACAACGGCGACCATCCCGAAGCCGTGGTCAACACGCTTTCGGAAGTCATCGCCAGCTCGGCGCTCTACCGCGAGCCGTGCTTCGAGGCCGTCCAGCCCGACGACCCCGAAGCCGCCTCGCTGCTCGAATCGGCCCGCTTGTCGGGCAAAGACCTAGAGCACCACGACCGCGTCTGGCTCAATCGGCAGCTTCTCGAGACCGTGCTGCGGCAGGTGACGGGCCGCCGCTGCCTGCGGCCCATGACCTCGATGTTCGACCAGGTGATCGTGAGCGACGCCGGCAAGCACTTGCAGGCCCGCACCGAAGTCCGCGCCTCGGGCCTGATCGGCACGGCCATGCGCGCCTCCGACATCGGCATGGACCGCGTCTGGCAATTGGAGAAGGAGACCTTCGGCAATCAGCCGGGCTTTTTGTTCATGTCGCTCAGCGACGTGGTGCAACCGCACGATGACCAGACCGCGCTGCACCCCGAGATCCAACGGCGGCTGCCTGAAATCCGCACCGATCTCGATGGCTTTTCGCTGCTCGAAGTCAGCACGCTGGTGCGCCACGGCTATTGCGTGGCACGGGCGATCTGCCAGCGGCGGCCCGAACTGTTCGGCCATGACTTGCCGACGCTGCCGCCTTGGGATCCGGCCGATCACCGCGCGGCCTCGGTCGCCCCGACCGCGGGCAAGCCGCGCCGCATGTCGCTGTTGGGCAATCAACGCGGGCCGGCCGACGAGGTCGTGGCCGCGCGGCTCTTGCAGCGCTCGGCCGCCCGCCGCGTCTGGAGCCGCCTGTTCGACTATAAAGACTGGGCCTCTTACGCCTACCTCGTGGTCCTCGTGCCGCTGCTTTCTATCTTGCCCCTGATGGGCTGGCAGTATTGGCACGAGCGCGGCGACGCCAAGAAGACGCGACAAGCGATGGACGCCATCGCGCTCAGCGGGCAAGACCAGAAAGTGGTGGCCGACCTCGTGCAGAATCGGCCCTTGGCCCCCTGGCAACCACTGCGGTACGAAGAAGTCGCCGAGTTTGAGCCGGCCGACTACGAGGGAATCACCTTCACCAGCGACTCGTTGATTTTCGACCTGCGGCAAGGCACGTTGGTGATGCCTACCGAGAAGGACGGCGAAAGCCTCCACACCACCTATTTGCGGCGGCGGATTCGCTTGCACAAAGACTCCGATTACGCGAGCAAATCGCCGTTTCGGTATCAATTCAGCGTGCCCGCCCGCCAGGCCGACGTTCGTTGTTTGAACGCAAGCCTCGACCCGGTGCTGCGGCGGCTTAAGGCGGCGCCTGGCGGCGACGAGAGTTCTCGCTGGGAGCTGCGGCTCGATCTTTCGCGTGTGCCGCTCGATACGCCGATCGACATTCATCTGGAGATTTTTATGAAGGACCGCTTGCCGGCCGACTTTGCCACCGAGCCGCACGAGACGGCGCACGTCGACGCCCCGGTGGGCGAGCTTTCGATGTGGCTGCTGCTGCCCGAGAACAAGCCTTACGAAAGCTACCGCCTGTTGGAGATCGACCCCGCGTCGCCGGGCGTCGTCAAGGCGATTCATCCCTCGCAAGGCATCGAGGATTCCGAAGGCACGATCCTTTGCTGGAGCCTGCTCGATCCGAACCCCGACCGGCAATACGAATGCCACTGGGTGTGGCAAGACGTTGACCAATGACGGCGACTGGACGATGGAGTGCCGAATCTGGATCTGTTGCATTTGCTTGCGGACAACAAGGGGGCGCGATCTGCTTCTCATGGTGCAACAATGTGTGAATAAATCATTTACGGCGAGGCCTCGACGCATCAAATTTTGCTTATGCAAGCGCAGGAATCAGGACTCAGGGTCGGGATTCATAGGGAGCGCACCATGCAAACTGGGACATGTCCCAGACTGTCTGTCGTGCATCGCGTACAGTAGGCCTCACGCTCCGTCGTGAGGAAGCCGCAACCAACGAGCCGCGGTGGTAATGGGCTTTCATCACGGCGGAGCGTGATGGCTACAGTACGCTCCGATTGCACGCACGACGCTTGGATTGGCCGGCAACATCGCGAACCTGACCCCCGACCTCTGAATCCCGCCCCCTTGGTCTTATCCCTGCATCATCCCCGAAAACTGGCTTGGTCGGTTTTCGGCCGAAATTGCGTATGGCTAGCGGTAGCCATACGCAAACCCAGACATTTCATGCCTCGGTCGCGCCGACGTCGTCGGCGTTCGCCCTGCCCCCGGCGTCCGACCCTTGATTCCTTCGTGTCCGCCTCTCTCCGCATTGTCCCAAGAAAGTGGCTTCATCGGTTTACCCAACAGCAAAAGCGACCAGATCTTTTGCTGTAAGACAAGTTGTCAAAGGAACTTAAGATCTGGCGATCGGCGGCGATTTTCTGAGGCTCAAAAAAACGACAAAAAGACGGAACGTCTATACGCGGGGGGAAACACCGCGGCATCCAGACGGCGACTCAAAGCCAGCGCAAGTCGCAGTTCACATCGTGTAAACCCGGCGGACGAGCTCGATGATCGCGGCGGCCGCCTCACCAAAGAACACTTCGGTCCCGTAGTTTTTGTTCGGTCCGATCAGCGCCGCGTAGTGCAATTCGCCGTCGGGCGTGACGCTGACGGAGAGCGTGCGCCAGGCAGTTCGGTGCCATTCAAGGGTCACCTGCCCGTCCGGTTCCGCGCCGATCGAGGGCACGGGCAATTCCCATGGCAGCGATTCGAGAAGCAGATACGCGTTGCGTAGCACGTGCTCGCTGACCGGCTCGGCGCCAAAGCCATCCCAATCGGAGTGCCGGCACGCCTGCCAAAGCGTTATCACTTCGTCACGGGCATCAGCCATTTGAAGTCGCTGTTTTGACAAATTGAAGTCTCCCCGCATTTTACCAAAAAGCGGCTTTGTCGCTTTCGGCCCTGGAAATAGACGAATGCCACGGCTAACAATAGGCAGTGAACCGATGATTCCCTTCAGCCTGCGCCGAACCGAATTGCATGTTCATTTGTGGCGACCTTGCAAGCCTCTCTCCAGAGCAACGGGCCATCGTGCTTGCCAAGCCGTACTGGCGAATGCGTTGGTTCGCGTCTTTGTTGAACTGGAACGGGCTGCAACTCCAATGGCTAAGATTGAGCGCAGCCGATGCGGCGGCTTTGCCGGGCGTGCGCGAGCCAGAAATCGCCGTTTTCTACGTTACCACCGATCGCGAATTTCACATTCAGATCAATGAACTGCCCGATCGTCCAACGCTTCACCAGGCCACGATTGGACCATTTCGCTATGGCATTGGCCCACATGTCGGTTGGCACCGTTTCGAGCTGTTCGACGACGACGCCGATCTAATCGCCGAAGCACAGCGGCTCAAGCCATTTCTCGACCGGCAGCAATTTCGCGATCCGGCTAGGCGGGCCGCATGGAAGAAAGGGCACCCTGACCTCGTCTTGCGCCTGCGTAAAAGATGCCGCCCTGGCTGGGGTTCCGCTTGAAGAGGCTCGTATAGCTAACGGCCGTTATCGCGCCGTTTCTTGCGGACGCCGCCTGGCGCAATTGCCCAAGCCCGAACTGCCGTAGCGGGCACGATGACAACCACGCATGGCTCTTGATATGATCTGGGCATGGGCCTTATGAGATCATTTATTCTTTTGGCGTGCAGCGGGCCGGGAGCGGGGGCCGCCATTCGCCAGAACATCGTGATTGCGAATTATTGCGCGGCAATCGGTGGCGTCATTACCATCGCAGTCGTCTTCGATGCTTGGCGAACGCGGCGGTGGGGAATTGCCCTGCCGATTTCGGTGGTCATGTCGCTGATGCACCCCGCATGGACCATCAGCGCTCTCCACGGCGATTGTGGATTCCTTAAGCGAGACCTGTCTTACTTCGTTAGTGCCATCTATTTCGGGCTACTGGTTTACCAATCATTTGCAGCGAAGCGACGGCCAACCTCAGCTCCGCCCTCGCGCGAGTACAAGCCCGTGGAGCGATAGGCGCGGATTGACTGCCTACTTGCTCCGAACAATGTTAGTGGCACAACAAAAACGCCTATTCTTTGGTCACCGCTTCGTCGAGGTTCAGCACCACGCCGGCCACGGCGGTGTAGGCGGCGAGCTCAATCGGGTCGTGCGTGCCCGAAATGCGCGACTCACCGACGGTCAATAGTTGCTCGGCAGCTTGAGGCTGCTCGCGATAATGAGCCAGATGTCGCTCGTAGCCGGCAAAAAGCGCGTCGAGTTCCGCCGCGGCAGGCCGCCGCGCGAGGACCAGGCGAAAGAGGTAAGCGACGCGATCGCGCGGGTCTGGCCCGGCTTCGCGCATCGCGCGTGCGGCTAACGAACGGGCGGCCTCGACGAAGCCGGTTTCGTTCAACAGCGCCAGGGCTTGCAGCGGTGTGTTGGTGCGAGTCTCGCGAACGATGCAGGTCTCGCGGCCGGCGGCGTCGAAGGTGATCATTACGGGCGGAGGAATTGTGCGCTTCCAGAAGGTGTAGAGACTGCGGCGATAAAGCTTCTCGCCGTGGTCCTGCACGTACTGCGAATCCGATAGCTCCTGCCACAAACCTTCGGGCTGGTAAGGCTTGACCGAAGGCCCGCCGATTTGCTCGATCAACAAACCCGCCGAGGCCAGGGCCTGGTCGCGCACTACGTCGGCAGACAGGCGGCTGCGGGGGCCGCGGGCCAACAGCCGGTTGTCGGGATCGCGCTGGCGAAGTTCGCGCGACGCTTGCGGCGATTGCCGATAGGTGGCGCTGGTGACCATCAGCCGCAGCATGGCCTTCACATCCCAGCCGCGAGCGATGAATTCGCAGGCGAGCCAGTCGAGTAGCTCGGGATGACTCGGCGGCTCGCCCTGCACGCCAAAATCGTCGACCGTCTTTACGAGGCCAATCCCGAATAACATCTGCCACAGCCGGTTGACGGCCACGCGGGCGGTGAGCGGATTCTGGGGATCGACGAGCCAGCGCGCCAGACCCAGCCGGTTATTCGGCACGCCGGAAGGCAGCGGCGAGAGCGCACCCGGCACGCCCGGTGAGACACGCTCGCCCGGCTGATTGTACTGCCCGCGGATCAGCAGGAAGGTGTCGCGCGGCTGTGGCATGTCGCGCATGACCATCGTGGTGGGAAAGGTTTCGACGAGCGAGGTCCGCTGCTGGCGCAACTCGCCAACGCGCTGCCAGGCGTCGCGGATGGCGGGCGGGGCGGCGGTGGCCAGAAAGTAGGCCCGCATTTTCGCGATCTGGCCGGCGGTGCGGTGCGTGGGGGCGATCTGAGTGATGCGGTCGACGCTGTCGGCGGTGGCCAGCACTTGTACGTCTTCGTCGGCGAGTTGCCGCCGGTAGAGGCGCACCTCATCGAGCGAGCCGTGAAAGCGCGCCTCGGGGCCTCCACCGCCGCCGATGCGTAGCGGCTGCTTGGTGTTGAACGATTGATTCAATTCATCCAGCAGCACTTCGAGCGGTTCGGGCTGGCCGTCGAGATAGATTTTCACGCCGGCGGCCACGCGCGAGCCGTCGTAGGTGGCGGCCACATGGTGCCAACGGCCGGCGTCGAGGGCGCGGGCGGTTTGCACGCGCAGCGCGTCGTCGAGCCAACGTTTGACCAGGTTGAGCTGAATCTTGCCGGCATCGGCCACCAGGTAGTAGCCGTCGGCCTGTGGCTCGTCGGTCATGCGCGAGACGATCGTGCCGCTGCGCTCGTCGCCCAATCGCACCCAGGCCGAAATCGTGAATTTGTCGTAGAAGCCGAAGGGCGCCACGTCGCCCGCGTCGATGAATGCCTGGCCGTCGAACCGCATCGCCTGCCCGACGCGACCGGTGGCGAACCCGCCGCCCGGCGGGTAGTCCCGGCCCTTGTGGCCGGCTGATTGAGGAGCGACGTCGGAACCGCCCGGCACGAGGCCGGGGGCTACCTTATCGTCGCCGTCGAACGGAAAATAGGCCGCCAGGCGTTCGCTCGGCGACCAGTCGATGGTCGGCCCGCCGGCGAGCGAGGCTTCCCACTCGGTCTGGGCCGCGGCCAACGCCTCGGCGTATTGATTGAAGGTTTGCTCGGCGGCGGCAAGCTGCCGATCGAGCTCCTCGAGTTGCCGCTGCTGTATCGGCGTCGGCGAAGAAACCACCGGCGGCGAATTGCCATACTTCACCGCCTTACCCCGTTCGGGCACCTGATTGAAATAGGCGAAGAGCTGATAATACTCGCGCTGCGTAAAGGGATCGAATTTATGGTCGTGACACCGAGCACAGGCCAGCGTCAGCCCCAGCCAGACCGTGGCCGTGGTATCGACCCGATCGACCACATATTCGACCGCGAACTCTTCCGGTATGATGCCTCCCTCGGCGTTGCCGCGATGGTTGCGATTGAAACCGGTGGCGATCTGTTGGTCGAGCGTGCAGCCCGGCAGCAGGTCGCCGGCAAGCTGCTCGAGGGTGAATTGATCGAACGGCAGGTTGCGGTTGTAGGCGTCGATCACCCAATCACGCCACCGCCACATGATGCGTTCGCCGTCGGTTTGATAGCCGTTGGTGTCGGCATATCGGGCGGCGTCGAGCCAGCGGACCGCCATCCGCTCGCCATACCGCGGCGAGGCGAGCAGCCGATCTACCGCCCGTTCGTAGGCGTCGGGCGACGGGTCGGCCAGAAAGGCATCGACTTCGGCCGGCGTGGGTGGCAAGCCGGTCAGATCGAGCGTCACGCGCCGCAGTAAGATTGCACGATCGGCTTCGGGCGATGGTGGCAATCCCTCTCGCTCCAGTCGAGCGAGAATGAAATGATCGATGGCGTTGCGCAGCCATTCGGCCTGCTTGACGGCGGGCGTCGCAGAGCGCGCCGGCGAGATTAGCGACCAATGCGATTGCCACGCCGCGCCCTCGTCGATCCAGCGCCGCAGCAAGTCGATCTGGGCAGCGGTGAGCGTCTTGCCGCTGTCGGGCGGCGGCATGCGTTCCTCGGCATCAGTCGCCGTGAGCCGCCGATACACCTCGCTCATGGCCGCATCGCCCGGCACGATCACGCGGCCGCCGTCGCGCTCGGCCACAGCATCGGCCTGCATATCGAGCCGCAAGTCGCCCTTGCGCTGGGCGGCATCAGGCCCGTGGCATTTGAAACAGTTGTCCGCCAGGATCGGGCGAATATCGCGATTGAACTCGGTCTGGGCCGACGGCTGATCGGCGTACGCCGATCGTTGCGCGGCCAGGCCGGCAATCACCAGCAAAAGCAGCGGCAACCGCGGTGGGCAGGTGGAGTGTTGAATTAAGGTGGGCATCGTTGAGCCGGGCGTCGTTGCTCAATTGCCTTCCAATATAGCCTACTCAATAAGCGAAGAAAAATAGTCCAGAGAGGGACCGCGCGTAAAGTAGGCCTCACGCTCCGCCGTGAGGAACCCCCGATCAAGCGGCCCTGGTGGCCAACGCGCTTTCATCACGGCGGAGCGTGATGGCTACTATACGCTTATTCGATGGCCGCGCTGGGTGACGATTCTACCCGAACTTGTACGCCGAGACCGCGCATAAAGCGGATGAGGTAATCGAGGTAACCGCGGCCGCTGCTCGATCGGTGCGTCTCGATCGATCCCAAGATCGTGCGCACAATGCCGACCAGGTTGTCGTGACCGGGATGGGGGTGATCGGCAAAGTACCGTTGCCAATTGGTGCGGATGAGCTCACTTACGAGCTCGGCTTCTTGGCCTTCGTCAATGTGTAACGGTCCCTCGGCATCGACCGGCGCCAGCGGCGTGTGCCGGAGCATCTCAATCAGCGCGACTAATCGTTGCTGCACGTCGCGATCGGTGAGTTGGCGGCCGCTGACCGCATCGGCCTGCAAAATGCCCATCTCCGTCTGCATCAGCGGCATGGTCAGTGCCTCAGTCCGATACTTGTTGCCGTGATAGGCCAAGAGCGTGGGGCTTCTCAACTGTCGCTGGCGCTCGCGCAGCTTTTCTTTCCTTTTTTGCTTGGCAATGTGCTTCGACATGCCTGGACCTCCTTGCGTGGGGTGAAGATGTTTTCGGACAATCAAAGCGGGGCTACTCAACGGCTTCGCGACCTTTATTGTGGCGATTCTGTTTTTCTCCGTAAAGAGCGGCAACCTACATGCACCTTGTAGGCGCGCGAACGATCGGCGATACTTTTGATGGAAACAATGCTAAAGCTCATCCGCTGAATTCCGCAGGGGACGCATTCGAAATGGGATTAACCTTCATTCAGGGCGTCGTCACCGGGAAAAGGAGGACCAAGGCCACCATCGAGTTCCTTGTCGACAGTGGTGCCGTCTCTACTCTCTTGCCCGAAAAAGACTGGAAGGCGATCGGCCTGAAACCCAAGCGGCGGATGACGTTCACTTTGGCCGATGGGACAAAAGTGGAGCGTGCGGTTTCCGAATGTCATATCTCATTGCCGCAGGGGGAGGGACATACGCCGGTCATTCTGGGCCAACGCGGCGACGAACCGCTGCTGGGTGCCGTGACGCTCGGAATCCTCGGCCTGGTGCTCAACCCCTTCCAGCGTTCTCTGGAGCCCATGCGGGCGATGCTGGCGTGACCGGCGGCTCGGGTCAATCCATGCGACGCAAATTACTTATCGTCGTGATTGCGGGCGCCGGCGGCGCGGCGGCGGGGGCGCTGTTCAGCGCGCTCAGCTTGCAAGTGGTCGGTTCGCTTTCCGACGAGACGAAATGGTTGATCGAGGTCAGCGCCGGGCTCGGAACCTTCGCGGGCGCAGAACCTCCGCCTGTCATCAAGCGCGGGCATTACCAACGCCGGACTCGCGCATCTTGAGGTTCTGCCCAGCTTAGTATACTTAAACACAGAGAATACAAGCGTGACGTCGACCGGCATGTCACGACTCAATCAAATCCTCCGGCAGCGGCGCACTGAAACTGACAAAGAGCTTCCAGACTTTCCATGATGATGTTGGTTGACGATCATCGTTTGCTGGCCCGCAGGGCGTTCCTAGGCCGCGCGGCGGGCGGACTGGGGGCGATCGCCCTGGCCACGTTGCTCGACGCTGCGCATGGCTTGGCCGCCGACGCCAGCGCGACCGGCGGATTGCCGGGCCTGCCGCACTTTGCGCCGCGGGCAAAACGGGTGATCTACCTGTTTCAATCGGGCGCGCCCTCGCAGCTCGACCTGTTCGACTACAAGCCGCGGCTGGCCGAGTTGCAAGGCAGTGAACTGCCCGACTCGATCCGCCGCGGCCAACGACTGACCGGCATGACGGCCACGCAGGCCAGCTTTCCGGTGGCCGCCAGCAAGTTCAAGTTTGCCCGGCACGGTCAGAGCGGCGCGTGGCTGAGCGAGTTGTTGCCGCACACCGCCCGGATGGCCGATCGGCTGACGTTCATCAAGTCGATGCACACCGAGGCCATCAACCACGATCCCGCCGTGACGTTTTTTCAAACGGGCGCTCAACTGGCCGGGCGGCCCAGCATCGGCGCGTGGTTGGCCTATGGCTTGGGGAGTGAGAATCAGGACTTGCCCGCCTTCGTGGCCATGATCTCGCAGGGCAGCGGCAACCGCAACGATCAGCCGCTCTACGACCGGCTGTGGGGCAGCGGCTTTCTGCCGACCAAATATCAGGGCATCAAGTTCCGCTCGACGGGCGACCCGGTGCTGTTTCTCTCGAACCCGCCCGGCGTCGATGCGGCCACTCGCCGCCGCATGCTCGACGACATCGGGCAACTCAACCGCCTGAAACTTGAGGACAATGCCGATCCGGAGATTGCCACCCGCATCGCCCAGTATGAGCTGGCGTATCGCATGCAAACGTCGGTGCCGGAACTGACCGATGTTTCGGGCGAGCCCGCGCACGTCTTCGAGCTTTATGGCCCCGACTCGCGGCAGCCGGGCACGTTTGCGGCCAACTGCCTGTTGGCTCGCCGGCTGGTCGAGCGCGGCGTGCGGTTCGTGCAACTGTTTCATCGCGGCTGGGACCAGCACGTCAAGCTGCCCGAACAGATCGTCGGGCAATGCCGCGACACCGATCAGGCGTCGGCGGCCTTGATCGCCGATCTGGAGCAGCGCGGTCTGCTCGACGATACCTTGGTGGTCTGGGGCGGCGAATTCGGCCGCACGGTCTATTGCCAGGGACGGCTGACCGCCGACGACTACGGCCGCGACCACCATCCGCGCTCGTTCACGCTCTGGCTGGCCGGGGCCGGCATCAAGCCGGGGCTAAGTTACGGCGCGACCGACGATTATGGATACAACATTGTCGAAAAGCCCGTACACGTTCACGACCTGCACGCTACGCTGTTGCACTGTCTGGGCATCGATCACACGCGGCTGACTTACCGCTTTCAAGGGCGCGATCAGCGGCTCACCGACGTGGCGGGTGAAGTCGTACGGGAGATATTGAGCTGAAGCCCCAGCCAAGTTACGGAAGCTGATTCTTGGCGGGCGGCTTGATTTTTTGCCAGCCTTCGCCGCTAAGAGCCTTGAGAAACGCCACCAGGTCTTGTTTGTCGGCCTTTGTAAGCTTGAGCGGCTTCATCCGCTGATCGAGCCACTTGTTTTTGATGCCGCCCTGGTCGTAGTGCTCGACCACTTCTTCGAGCTTTTTGAACCGGCCGTCGTGCATGTAAGGTCCGGTGTGCTCGATCTCACGCAAGGTGGGCGTCTTAAAGGCGCCCCGCTCTTCGTCGCGTCCGGTGATCAGATATCGCCCGAGATCCGGCTCTTTCTTGTCCATGCCGATGCCGATGTTGGCATACGAGCCGTCGGTAAAATTAAAGCCGATGTGGCAACTGTCGCAGGCGGCCTTGTTGTAAAAGACGTCCATCCCGCGCGCCTGGGCGGCTGTCATGGCCTGTTTGTCGCCGTCCTGATAACGGTCAAACGGCGCATTGCCTGACAACACCGTCCGCTCGAACGTGGCAATCGCCTTGGCCACATCGTCGATCGTGAATTTGTCGCTCTCGAAGACCTTTTTGAACCGCTTGACATAGCCAGGCACCGCCCGCAGGGCGACCATGCTCGCCTCGTGTGCTTTATCGGCTTCTTTTTCCAAGGTCATTTCGATGGGATTGGCGATCGGCCCCTTAGCCTGCTCTTCGAGCGACTCGGCCCGACCGTCCCAGAATTGCAGCGTGCTATAGGCCCGATTGATGACGGTGGGCGCGCTGCGAGCGCCTTTTTGGCCCTTGATGCCGATCGAAACCGCCTGCCCGTCGGTGAATGCCTTCTCGGGCGAATGGCAGCTCGCGCACGAAACCGATTGATCGCCCGACAGCCGTTTGTCGAAATACAGCAACCAGCCGAGCTCGGCCTTGTCCTTGCTATAGGGATTGTCTTCGGGCCAGTGCACCTTGGGCAAACCCAGCGGCGGCTTGGGCGGCTTTTCAGGGAAGTTTTGAGCGCGGGCCACGCCGGCCAACGAAGCCAAGGCGCATGCGAACATCAGAACGCGGATGCGAATCATGGTGTAACTCGAATGATGGTAGCGTAACTCGATGCCGTAGGGTGGGACGAGCTTGCGAGTCCCACCTTTCGCGGGCGTTCTACTCACGGGTGGCGACCCGCAAACTCATCTTGTCCTAGGCGCTGGAGGATGGCCTTCCAGGCCGTCGACAAAAACGAACCGAATAGCTTCTGGGCGGCGAAGAAACGGAATGAATTCCGTTCTACGAACCCGGGGACGGCCTGGAAGGCCATCCTCCGAAGCGGTTTACTTCTTGGCACTTTTTTGGGCCGTGCCGGTCACATAGATCGCTTTCTGGCCATCGACGTCGGTGTACGTGCCGTGCACGCGCACCACATCGGCCATGTGGTTGATCGCCTGTTCGCGAAACGCGGTCATGCCGTCACGACGCGGATTGTGCTCTTCGTCCATAAGCATGTAGACGGTACCGTCTTCGGTGAGCAGCCCGATCGGCTGGCCGTTGCGGGCGCACTTTTGCCCGCAATCCTTGTGCTTATCGCCGTGCTTGCCCACTTGCAGATAGCACGAGAGGTCGATGATCTCGCCCACCAGCGAAATGGGCTTGCCATCCACCGGCTTGCCCATGATCGACGACTCCATGGTGGTCACGCTCCACGGCTCGTCGGTGCTGACCTTTTTGCCGATCTCGGCGGCGGGCTTTGAGTAGGTGCCGGTGGTCGGCTTCGAGAAATCGGGGAAAAGAATCCCCTTGCCTTTGGCCGCGGCCAGGGCGGCAACGAGCAACAGCACGACGGCGGACGTCGCGGCGGTTCGGGGGTAACGTCGAATTGGTAAGCGCGTCATGGGCAATCTCCTTCTCGGTGCTAGGGCAACATAGGGAGCGAGTTCCCACGATTCTAGTCTCTGAAAACCCGCTGGGAAGTGGGTTTCAGTTCAGGTTGCGAAATTGCCGGCATTCCGTTTGTCACTTCGCTCGTTTGATTTTGCAAGGCATCGGCCGGACGAGAGTCCATCACGTCGTTCCCGGTTAGTAGCTCCGACACTCCGTGGCGGAGATTCGCCGTCGCCGTTGGGCGACTGCCTCGCCGTCACGGAGTGCCGCGGCTACCCTGCCGGGGCAGAAAAGGTGTCAGGAACCTTTGTTCTGCGAACTAGTCTCTTTTCTCGGGCAACCGCGCGGGCGAATCGTCGATTCCAAACCGAGACAGCGAATGGCGTGCTCGCTCCAGGACTCACTTCCAAAAGGACTTCCGCGTTCAACGCACTTTCGTATCGCCGCCAGCTCTGCCTCAGTCTGCGCCGCGTTGACGTGCTCGATCCAGCCCGCTTTGCGCGGCAGGGGCCACGAGGCGAGCCGCGGTTTTTCGTCCGTCGGCCCGTGTAGCCAGCGGTAAAGGCTCGACCAACGCCAGGCCTCGGCACGACGCACCAGGTTCGCGCGCAATGCGTTCCGCTCGACATACCGCGCGACCGTGTAACAGTGGTCATCTTCCTCGACAGGAAATGATTTGAACCTTCCTTGGTAGACGTGCCCGTAGCCGATCGAGTGCCGGTGGGCGTGCCAGCGCTGGGTATGGGTCAGGGTTAGCCAAGCGACGAACCGCGAAAGTTCGCCGTCTTCGCGAGGCCAGACCAGCAGGTGCCAGTGAGTGCGCATCAGGCAATACGCCAAAAGCCGCGTTCCCTCGCGTTCCACCACTTCCGCCAGAATCTTTTCGAACGCGTCGTAGTCCGCGTCATCATCGAACAGGTCCATCCGCGCATTCCCACGGTTGAGCACGTGGTACACATATCCGCCCTCTGCCGCTCGGTGTGGTCTTCCCATAGCTCCGAAAGATACCCGCTCTCGGTCCTCGCGTCAATACAAAGGTTCCTGACACCTTTTCTGCCCCCACGTACTTTGCGTTTTCGAGGCATAGGCCGGACAAGTAAATGGATGACTAGGAGACCGAATTGCGATGCGCGACATGGCACGTTGCTCTTGAGGAAACCACTGTTCACGAAGAATTGGTTAGTGGCACCTTTGATTCCCCGCCCCGATCAAACCGGTGGATCAAAGTCCGGCACAGGCGGCCGCCAGGTGACATTTCCAATCTCCTTGCCATTTGAAAAAACCTGAACGGTGGAACCAGTCCACCCCGTTACTACGATACTTCGTTCGTGGTAATCTACGGAAAAACCGCTTCCGTTTTCAGGGCCGTGCCCAACTAGGACATATTCACCCTGCGGCGCCATTGGGAGTTCTTCGCCCCACGGCTCGAGGTAGACCGTTACTTCTTCAGCCGCCAAATTCCTTATCGCGAGTCGGATAATCGTATCGCGGCGAGCAGATCCGTTCATGTTATTCCGCCTCGATAAGTTCGAGAATGCGCTCCATTAGACGTGCACGCGCCTGCGCTGCTAGGTTCTTGGGGTTTTCTTGAAAGATCGCTTCATAGAACCTCTTTGCGGCGCGGACTTTCACGGGATCGAGCGCCTTCGCTTCCGCGGCCGTAATTTGGGCGGTGCGCGCGATAGCATCCGAAACACCTTGCCCCCGTTTCACCGTACTTCGGCCCCACCCCGGAAACCCTTTAAAGGGGCCACCAAGAATCCGCGCGGTTGGGCCGGGCGTGTTCGGTATGACTGGCTCGTTCAATGGCGTGTTTGGGGTCGCCCGTGGCAAAACAGGCGTCAGAAAAGGTGTCAGGAACCTTTGTTCTGCCGACTAGTCTCCTTTCTCGGGCGACCGCGCGGGCGAATCGTCGATTCCAAACCGAGACGGCGAATGGCGTGCTCGCTCCAGGACTCACTTCCAAAAGGACTTCCGCGTTCAACGCACTTTCGTATCGCCGCCAGCTCTGCCTCAGTCTGCGCCGCGTTGACGTGCTCGATCCAGCCCGCTTTGCGAGGAAGGGGCCACGAGGCCAGCCGTGGTTTTTCGTCCGTCGGCCCGTGTAGCCAGCGGTAAAGGCTCGACCAACGCCAAACCTCGGCACGGCGCACCAGGTTCGCTCGTGGTGCGTTCCGCTCGACATACCGCGTGACCGTGTAAAAGTGGTCATCTTCCTCGACAGGAAATGATATGAACCTTCCTTGGTAGACGTGCCGTAGCCGATCGAGTCCCGATGGGCGTGCCAGCGCTGGGTATGGGTCAGCGTCAGCCAAGCGACGAACCGCGAGAGTTCGCCGTCTTTCCGAGGCCAGACCAGCAGGTGCCAATGAGTGCGCATGAGGCAATACGCCAAAAGTCGCGTTTCCTCGCGTTCCACCGCTTCCGCCAGAATCTTTTCGAACGCGTCGTAGTCCGCGTCA
>DATFDL010000268.1:0-10639 GCA_035252155.1 Pirellulales bacterium
TTCCAATACGTTTGCACCAGCACGGTCTGCTGCCCACGATCGGCCAGTCTTGCGACCAGATCGACCAGCGGCGTGGGCTTGCCTTCGAGCGCCACTTGGTCATCAGAAGCCAGCCAGCGCAGCAGCGTGTCGGCAGCGCCTTGGCGAGTTTCGACATTTTGCACCGGCGCCAGCGAGCCATCATCGTTGGCATGGTTCTCGGCGGCCTGCTTCTCGCTTGCGTCCTTCTCTGTGGCATGGTTGTCGTCGGCCGACGCGCCGGCATCTTTATTATCCGTGAGTCCGCGCAATTTCGCCGTCGAGTCTGCCGCGGGCGCTGCCGGCGTGCGATCGGCGGCTACATCGCTAGCGTCGGTTTCTTCCGGAGGCGGTGCTTTTGGCTTGCCCGTCTTGGCTGCCGGGCCAGGCTTGGTCGGTGCCGAAGCCCCCTTGGCTGGGGCAGCCGTCGCGGGGGTCTGAGCCAACACGGCGACTAATAGCAGCGATGCGATGTCCATCCTAGACGTCCTCGTTCGAGCGATGGCGGGCAAGCGTACCTTAGCATTCCGCACTATAATGCACTGCCAGCCTGACGCACAGCCGGTTTGAAGTCAATGCGGGTTTGCCGTCAAACGGCGGCGCTAGGATGGGCACCGCTCACCACATTCCCTGGGCCAAGCAGTGCGCAAGCTACGTGATCTTTTGTCCTTCATCGTGCTGTTGGCGTTGACGGGCGTCTGCGCGGCGTCGTTCTACCAGGCCTGGGGTTCGCGCACGGTCTCGGCCCAAAAGCTCGATCGCGGGCAACTTACCTCCTGGTTGCTCGCGCGCGACGTGACCAAGGAGCTGCGGGCGGTCCGGCTGCGACTGGCCCGCCGGCTGATTGAAGACTTGCGCGAGGGACACGACTGGCCGAGCGAGGCCCAAGCGCTGCCGTCGGACGAGCGCGACCGCCTGCGGAAAAATCTGCGCGACTTGGCGGGGGTCTGGCTGGTCAGCCAGGCCGACCAATACGCCCGGCTGCCCGAGGCCGATCGAGGCGCCTTTTTGGACGACCGATTGAAGGACTTGACCAGTTTGCCGGTTTTCGCCGGTGGCGAGGGCCTAAGCCTGGCGTCCAACGCGGGCGCCGCGGTACACGAGTTCGAAGACTGGGCCCGCGGCTTGCCGCCCGATGAAGACCAGCGCCTTCGCCAACTGCTCAGCGCGCTTTATGTGCGCTGGTTGCAGCAAGGTTTTCAACGATTTCTCCCCGACGGAGAATGATCGATGACGGGCTTGCTTCTAAGTGCCACTCGCTCGTTGGCAACCACTGCCGCCCACAATTACAATGGCGCCACCCTGACTCGCACCCGATGACGACAAAGGATCCCAGGCGATGACTCTCCGAACCTTTCGCGACGCACTGCTGATTTGCTCGCTCTTGATGCTCGACGCGGCCGCCCCACGGGCCGCCGATCAACCTGCGGCCGCCGCCGCGGCGGCCCCGAGCAAGCCGACGCATCACGTCAAAAAGGGGCCGCTCAAAATCGAGGTCAAACTCGACGGCGTCTTCGAAGCCCGTGAGATGACTCCCCTGAGTGTTGATGCCGAAGCCTGGCCCAAGCTCACGGTGCTCGAAGCGGTCGCCCACGGCACGCGTGTCGAGGCCGGGCAAACGCTCGTCTCGCTCGATCGCGAGGAGATCGACACGTCGATCGCCGACCTTGAAGCGAGCCAAAAACTTTCGGAATTGAGCATTCAACTGGCGCGGGCCGAACTGAAGGCGGCCGAATCTGAGCTGCCCATCGACTTGGCCGCCGCCGAACGAGCCAAGCGGGTGGCCGACGAAGATCTAAAGCGGTTTCTGGAAAAGACCCGCCCGCTCTTGGAGCGCAGCGCCCAGTTTGCCTTGAAGTCGGCCGAGCATTACGTGGAGTATCAGCTCGAAGAATTGAAGCAATTAGAAAAAATGTACCAGGCCGACGATCTGACCGAAGAGACCGAAGAAATCATCCTCAGACGGGCCCGCAACGACGTCGAGCAAGCCAACTTCTTTTGGGAAACTTCGCGATCGCACAGCCAAGAGACGCTGGAGGTGACGTTGCCGCGCGAAGAGACGCAACTCAAAGAGGCGGCCCGGCGGCAAGAGCTCACGCTGGAGCATCTCAAGGCATCGATGCCGCTTTCGCCCGACCGGCTGCGACTGATGCTGGAAAAATCGGTGCTCGACCATCAGCAGTCGGCCGACCGGCTCAAGAAACTCAAGAAAGACCGCGAGGCGATGGTGGTCAAGGCGCCGACCGCCGGAATTGTTTACTACGGTCATTGCGAGCACGGCAAATGGTCCGATCCGTCGGGCGGAAAGCTAACTCGGGGTAGTTCGCTCTCGCCGCACGCGGTGTTTATGACGATCGTCAAAGAGCGGCCGATCTTCATCCGCGCCTCAGCGGCCGAAAAAGACCTGCGCCGCATGAAAAAAGAGACGGCGGGCTATGCGACCAGCGTGGCCTTTCCTGATCTGAAGCTGCCCATCAAGGTCGAGAGCGTGGCAGCGGTGCCCACGGCCGACGGGCATTTCGACACACGGCTGTCGGTCGAGACGGGCGAAGACGCGAGCTCGCTGTTGCCCGGCATGACGTGTCATCTGACGCTAGTGGCCTATCGCAAGTCCGACGCCATCACGATTCCCATCTCGGCGCTATTCACCGATGAACAGGACGAGCGCAAGCATTACGTCTATCGCGTCGGCACCGACGGCACGCACCAGCGGGCCGACGTAACCCCCGGCGAGCGCACCGACGACAGGGTAGAGATCACCCAGGGGCTGCTCGACGGCGACGCGATCTTGACGGAAAAGCCGTAAGGCGCGGACGCGGCCGACGACCCCGATGGGGAAGCATCGGAAGGAATCTCGTAGCGAGCAATGGGCTGCTATACTGAGCACGAGGGAATGACCATAAGACGGCAGGGTGGGACGAGCTCGCGAATCGCACCGTTCCTGGAGTGAGCCGGGTGAGGGCTTGATTCCGATGGTGGGACTCGCTTAGCTCGGCCCACCCTACGCGCGTGTCAGCGATCATCCATCTTGTACACCGCGGAACGACGATGATGCGATATACACTCGTCTTGGCAATCGCATTGGCATATTTGCGTCTGACAGCGCAGGCCGGCGCGGCCGATCCGCCGCATGACTCTGCGAACGAGACTGAGAAGTCCGCGACCGCGCCGCGGGAATCCGTGCCACGTCTCAAAGACGTCGAGCCGCCCGCGCGCGAGGCGATCGACGCGGCGATTCGTAAGGGCGTCGATTTTTTACTGGCCGACCAGAACCGCGACGGCTCGTGGGGCTCGGCCGAGCGGACTAAAGGGTTGAATATCTACGCTCCCGTGCCGGGGGCGCACCTGGGGTTTCGCTCGGCGGTCACGGCCCTGTGCGTGTTGGCGCTGATCGAAGTTGAGGATCGTCGGCCGGAGGTCGAGCAGGCGATCGACCGCGGCGAAGCCTGGTTGTTCGAGCGCTTGCCCAAGGTGCGGCGGGCCACGCCCGACGCCATGTATAACGTCTGGTCGCACGGCTATGGCATTCAGGCCCTCGTGCGATTGCTCAGGCGGCATGTCGACGACGCCGCGCGGCGCGAGAAAATTGGCGTGCTGATCCGCGCTCAGTACGATTTTCTGTCGCGGTATGAGTCGGTCGATGGCGGTTGGGGCTATTATGATTTCCGCACCGGCACGCAGCGGCCGGGCAGCGACTCGACCAGCTTTGTGAACGCCACCGTGCTGATCGCGTTTCGCGAAGCGGCTGACGCCGGCTTTCCCCCGCCCGAAAAAGTCACGCAGCGGGCCATCGCCGCCACCAAGCGCCAGCAGAAGCCCGACTTTTCGTATCTGTATGGCGAGTATCTGAAATACATGCCGATGCACCCGGTCAACCGGCCGGGCGGCAGCCTGGGGCGGTCGCAGGCCTGCAACCTGGCCCTGCGCCTGTGGGGCGACAAACAGATTACCGACGTGGTGTTGGAGAACTGGCTCGATCGACTGTTTGCGCGAAACCTATGGCTCGACATCGGCCGCAAGCGGCCGATTCCGCACGAAGCGTGGTTCTCGGTGGCCGGTTATTTTTACTACTACGGGCATTACTACGCCGCACTGTGCATCGAGCAATTGCCCAGCGGCTTGCAGCCTCGCTTGCAAGCCCATTTGGCGACCATTCTACTACGGCTTCAGGAGAAAGACGGCTCGTGGTGGGATTATCCGCTTTACAATTACCATCAGCAGTACGGCACCGCGTTTGTATTGATGTCGCTGAGAAGGGTTCGGGGTTCAGAGGTCAAGGTTGAGGGGAGGGGCCAGAGGTCGGAGGTCAGAGGTCAGGGAAAGCCATGAAGTAGCCCGAGGGCGGCCGAGCGAAGCGAGTCCCACCTTTCGCGCACCAAAAGATTTCAGGCGCTTATTGGAATTCCGCCGGGGCATCGCCAAGGCTTTGCCCCGGCCACCGGAATAATACGGAGTTCACCATGGCTCGGCGTTGGCCACACATACTCCTCGCGTTTGCAGCGATCTGCTCGTTGGGGCAGGCGGCGCTGGCGCAAGACGCCGGCGAGGTAAAGACCGACGAGTCGGGCGTGCAGCCAGCGCCGCAGGCCAACCCCGCCGATTTTGGGCTCGAATTGCCCAGCGCACCGCCGAAGTCGCCCGCCGCGGAGCGGGTCGTCGTCAAAAACACCCAGAATGCGTTGGTCGTTGCCAAGACATTGGTCGAAGTGGGCGACCGCCTGGTAGTGATGCTGCCCGACGGCCGCCTGCAGGCGATGCCATCGCACGAAGCGACGCCCACCGATCGCAAATTCGTGCCGGTCACGATGGAGCAACTGGCCGCGGCGATCACCGCCAGCGGTTTCTCAGGCTTCAAAACGCGCGCCACCCGGCATTACGTCTTTATCTACAACACCAGCGAGCTTTTCTTCCAGGGCACCAGCCGCATTCTGGAAACGCTCAAGCCGGGCGTGCTGGCTTATTGCCGCAAGCAGAAGCTGAAGATCCACGATCCCGACGTGCCGCTGGCGGTGATCATGTTCCGCACGCAAGACGAGTACAACAAGTTCCATGCGATGCCCGAAGGAGTAGTCGCCTATTACAATGGCGTGACCAATAACGTGGTGCTGTATGAGCAATCGCGACTACTGGACATCGCGCCCGAGCTAGCCGTGAAGCAAGCGATCTCGACAATCGCACACGAAGGTGTACACCAGATTCTGCACAATATCGGCGTGCAGCAGCGGCTTTCGCAGTGGCCGATGTGGATCAGCGAGGGACTGCCCGAATACTTCGCGCCCACGACGGTGGGCGAGCGCGTCCACTGGAAGGGCATCGGCAAGCCTAACGACCTGCGGATGAAAGAGCTGGAGAATTACCTGAAGCAAGGCCCCGGCAAGAACGACCTGATACAGCCAACCGTCGAAGCCGAGGGCCTGACGTCGACGGGCTACGCCGCGGCCTGGTCGCTTACGCATTTTTTGGCGAGCAGGCGGCGGACCAAGTTCTTCGCCTATTTGTCCGAAGTCAGCCAGCGCGGACCGCTCGCCGAATTCACGCCGCAACAAAATGTGAAGTTGTTCACCAAGCATTTTGGCGATGAGTATACTGGCCTCGATGGCGAGCTCGTGCAGCACCTGACCCGGTTGCCGTACGAAGATCCGATTTTGAACCAGACGCATTATGTGGTGATGATGAGGTCCGGCGCCCGGCGCGGATATGCTCTTGCGACATCGCCCAAAGCGATTGCCGAGTGGCAAGAAGAGCAGTCAGCCAAATCGCCTGGGGCCATCTTTGTGGTTCAAGCATTTCCGGACGCGGATACTGCGAAGGTTTTTGCGAAAGGTTGGTTGGGTAGCCGTTAAAGGGTTCAGGGTGCAAAAAGGGTTCAGGGTTCAGGGTTCAGCATTCTTGTGAGCCTTGAAACGTCGCTCCGAATCGCTAAACCTTGAAGAAGAGTTCTGAACCCTGGAATCCTGAATCCTGAACCCTCTCATGCGTACCTGCCCGGCTTGCCATCGCTCGGTTCCCGACACGGCCACGGTCTGCCCTCATGCTGGCTGCGGCAAACCACTCGGCGCGGCGGCCCATCCGGCAATTAAGCGCCCCCCGCCGCCCGGCCCCGTGCGGATCACCGCGCCGAGCCGTACCGCGCCCGCGGCTGTGGTAGAAGCTCGCCGCGCTGCGTCCTCGCGATCGCTCTGGCGAACCTTAGGGTTTGCCATGGGCCTGCTGCTAATGTTCGCGCTGGTGGGCGGCGTGTGGTACGTGGCCGCGGTGCTCAAGTACGCCCAGCTCGATCCCAACATTCGCCTGGTGCGCGACGAAAAGTCGCCGCAGAAGCTATTGCTCGAATATCAGCCGCTCAGCGGCGGCCAAATGGTCGCGCGGTGCGATGTGGCGGGACAGCAGGTTGAAACGGTCAAGCAACTGCCGCCCGATCCGGCAGGCGCCCAAGAGCAAACCGAGCTGGCTTGGAGCGGAGTTCAGCCGGGCGACGTGGTGCGCGTGACGTTTCGCGACGGCTGGTGGCGGACCACCAAGGAGTTGACCGTGCCCGACTCGCCGCGCCAGATTGCCAAAGCCAAACCACCGGCGAAGCCCGAAGCGTCCAAGCCAGTCAAGACCGACGAGTCCGCTGCCGCGGAGCACGCTACGACGAAGATGGACAAGACCGACAAGACCAAGGCGCCCGAGGAAAAAGTTGCGTCAGCGGACAAAGACGCGCCGGACGAGCCGAAGGCCGTGGGTGCCGATCAGCCGGCCGTGGTTCTGGGACTCTATTCGGTCCGCACCATGCCCAATCGCGAGAAGTTGCTGCCGCAGTTGGGCGGCACGCCGGAGTCGGAATTGGGCGTGGCGGCGGGGCTGGCGTGGCTGGCGCGGCACCAGGCCCAGGACGGGCATTGGGGACCCGACTGCCTGGGCAGCGGCGCAGGCTCACGCTGCGAACAAAAGCATCCCTGCGGTGGTCCCGGCGACGAGTATGAAGGGGCGTATACCGGGCTGGCGGTGCTCGCTTTCCAAGCGGGCGGACATTACTACTTCAACAAGCATCAGTATTCCGACAACGTGGCCCATGGGCTCGACATCATGGTGTCGAACCAAGGGCTCGAAGGCGAGCTGGTCGGCTCGAAAAACAATTTAGCGGAAAAGCCCGGCGAGACAAGCAAGTATGACCAGCGCTACATGTATGAGCACGCCATCGGCACGTTCGCCCTGACCGAAGCCTGCGCCACGGCCAAAGCCGCCGGCGAACATCCCAACGAAAAATACCTGGCCGCCGCCATCAAGGCCGTGAAGTTCATCGAAAGCCAGCAGCACGACGACGGTGGTTGGCGTTACACCCCCGACAAGAAAGCGCCCAGTGATTGTTCGGTGTCGGGCTGGGCCATGTTGGCGCTGAAGACCGCCCGTGAGGCCGAGATCAAGGTCGACGAGCAAACCGTCAAGCGGATGGTGGCCTTCTTTAAAAACCAGGTTGACTTTCTGACCGGCCGCACGCACTATCAGACGCCCACGTACGGCACCGACGCCCTGACCGGCGTGGGCATGATGGTCGACCAGTTTGTCTTGCAGCAGCCGCAATCGCAGCTCGTGCAGATGGCCGCGCCCTATTTGGCCGACGAAGCCGAGGCCAACTGGGGCGCCGGGCACGAAGGCGGCAGCGATTTTTATCTCTGGTACAACTGCACGCTGGCCATGTTTCAGGCCGGTGGCGATCCGTGGAATCGCTGGAACGGAGTCATTCGTGATCACGTTCACAAGCTGCAGATCACCGGCGACGAGTGCCAGCGCGGCAGTTGGGAGCCCAACGGCCACTGGGGAAGTTACGGCGGCCGGATCTACACGACCGCGTTGGGCGTATTGACGTTGGAGGTTTATTATCGTTTCGCCCGCGAGCAAGCGGAGAAAGCGAAGTAGAACGGAATGAATTCCGTTCTACGATGCGGCGGAGGTTTCGATCACGCGCATGGTGCGCCAGCGGCCCTGCAAAAACCGGCCGAGAAAGACGAGGCCGAGAACGCACACCCAACTAGTGAGCACCGACCAGCAGAAGTAGAGCCCCAGCCCGAACACCTTCACACCTAGCCAGCAGCCGGCGCCGGCCAACAGCGCGGCCGAAAGTGTCGTCAGCAGTACAAACTGCGTATCGCCGGCCCCCTTGAGCGCCCCCGACAAGATGACGTTCATGGCGTCGAACAGGCAATACGCCGCCACAAACCGCAATAGCAGCGAAGCCAGTTCTTGCAACTCGGCAAAGTGCTCGGGCCGGCTGTTGAGGCTGTAAGCCACTAATAGCAGATGCGGGGCGAAGACATAGAGCGCCGCGACCGGCACCATCAGCGCGGCGCCCAGGGCAAAGGCCGACCAGGTGGAACGGGCGGCCAGGTCGGGACGGTTTTCGCCCAAGTGCTGCCCGACCAGGGTGCTGGCCGCCAACCCGATGCCCACCACCGGCATGAACGCCAGCGAGTTCAGATTGAACGACAGGTTCGAGGCCGCCAGTGGCCGCTCGCCGAACTGTCCGACCAACATCAAGAAGACGCTGAATGAGCCAACCTCAAATAGGTACTGCACGCCGTTGGGAAAGCCGAACCAGAGCAACCTGCCAAACAACTCGCGGTCGAAACGGCAGCCGGCGAGCGTTTGATACGTCTGGCGGAACTTGGGCCGGAACCAAAGAAATGCGTAGACGGCCAACCGGAGCCAGGTGGCCACCGTGGTGGCCCAGGCGGCGCCAGCCGGTCCCATCCGCGGAAAACCGGCGTGGCCGAAAATCCAGAGGTAGTCGAGCACAATGTTCAGGGCCGCCGCCGAGCTATCGACCACCATCACGGTGCGCACTTCGCCACGCCCGGTAAAGAACGCCGATAGGGCCGCGATCAGCACCAGCGTCGCTTCGCCCGCGCAGACGGCCTGGTAATAATCGACTTCGTAGGCGGTGACGTGGGGATCGTGATCGACCGCTTCGATGATACGCGGCGCCAGCGGAATGGTGAGCACGGCCAGCGGCACGGTGATCAGCCCCACAAAGATGGCCTGCCACACGGCAACGCCGATGCGTTCGTGGCGGCCGGCGCCGTGATATTGCGCGACGAACGTGTTCACATAGGCGGCCAGGCCCAGGGGAAAACAAATGACTGCGAAGGAGAGCATTCCAGCCGGCAGCGCGGCGGCCACGGCGGTGGGCGAATACCAGGCCAAAAACACCCGGTCGGTGAAGATCATAATCGTCCACGACACGGTGGAAGCGATCAGCGGCAGGGCGATCGAGAGCATCTCGCGCACGCTGCCTGGGGCGGGGGAGTTGGGGTCGGGTGAGTTCAGAGGTATTTCAAGGGTCCGGGGTGAAGCGCGGGTTCAGGGTAACACAAGGGTTCAGGGTTCAGGGTTCAGCATTTTTGTTCGGGGCGTTTTGGTTCGCATATGCCGAATTAGGGAGCACGAAAATACTGAACCCTGAACCCTGAACGCTGTTGCGAACCCTCAAGCCGTCAATCACCAGAACCGGCCCGCAACCATCGCGGCCGCCAACACGACCCCTAGACATCCGCTTCGCTCAGCCGCCAAGCCGTGCTTGGCGGCGACGTGCTCGACGGCCGTCTTCGCTTCGGCCAGCCCCGCGCCCGTGTGACCCCGGTAGAGCTTGATGGCCGCAATTTTCTCGCCACGCTTTAGGAGGTCAATGAGTTGTGGTTCCAGATCGCCGGTCTCGATCGCTTCCTGGCGTTGCAGTTGCTCGATGGCCGCTTTGGCTTCGGCCAAACCCGCGCCGGTCCGCGCACGATAGAGCTTGATGGCCTCCAGTTTTTTACCCTGTTCCAACAATACGATCAGCGGCTCCTCGACATCATCGGAATCGAGCTGCGGCCCACCGTCCACATCGGCGAACGGCTGGGAATGCGCGGAATCGGCGGCGGGCGGCTCGGCCAATTCCGCGCCACATTTTTGGCAGAAGGCGAAGCCCGCCAGATTCTTTTTGCCACAAGTAAGACAGACCCGCATACAGAGGGTTCAGGGTTCAGGGTTCAGGGTTCAGGGTTCAGGGTTCAGGGTTCAGGGTTCAGCACTTTGGGGAAGGCGCTTTGGGGAAAGCGCTTTCGTGCGCGCACCAGCAGTCGAGGATCACGAGAATTCTGAACCCTGAACCCTCTTACAACCCTGAACCCTCTTTTTCGCGAGCAGTATACACCCCCTCAGCCGCCTCACGCCACCCGCTTTGGCATGAGTTCTGCACCAACCGCCGTATGATTGCACCGCGGCGGGGAATAATAGCAGTCTCGGGCGCATCTATTACTATGGATCGAAAGGCGCGTTGGAACGGCAGGGCGTCCTGCCCGCGTGCCGTTGGCAATATCTGAAGCAAAGGGTGATATCATGAAAAAGCTGGCGTTTTGGAGCTTGTGCTTGAGTCTGGGGATGTTCGTCGCGGGCTGCAGCGATACGACGACGAAGAAAGACAAAACGACCATGGAACGGAAGGTCGAGACCAATCAGGACACAGGCGAGCAAAAAGTAAGCGAAGAGACCGAAACGACCTCAACGGATGACGAGACCGGCGCGGAGACCAAAACCAAGACCGAAGAAGAAGAAACCACCAAGCCGGCCCAGGACGAAGACGGTAACGCCGCTGATAACG
>DATFDL010000269.1:0-9502 GCA_035252155.1 Pirellulales bacterium
CCCCTAGCCCCTTACTCCCCCCGCAGCCAATCCGGCACGCGCTGCAACTGCCCTTGGCGATCGATGCAGGCTAGCGTGGTCTGTGCCTCGGCCAAAAGGTCATCGCCGCGAAACAGGCGATACTCGTGCTCGATCTTGGCGGGCGAGACACCGACCAGGGTCGTGTGCAGCCGTAGCACGTCGTCGTAGCGGGCGGGGCGGCGATAGCGGCAGGCGATTTTGACAATCACCATGTAAATGCCCGACTCTTCGACGCGGCGATAATCATAGCCGGCCGCGCGCAACAATTCGGTGCGGCCCATCTCGAAGTACGTCAGGTAATTGGCGTGATGCAGCACGCCCATCGCGTCGGTCTCTTGGTAGCGGACGCGGATTTCGATTTCGTGTTCGCGAATCATGTAAGGTCGTTCCTTGACGGAACCAGCGATCTGCTTTATAGTTATGCAACTTCTGACGTCGCCCGGCCGCTCTTTCCACCATAGCCGCCGGCGGCGATTTTGGGAAAGCGCATCGCATGAGCATTGGCGAAGGCACGGGGCTTGACCTCTCGACGGCACGCGGCCGCAATTACCCCTCGATCCGCCAATTCACCGTCTTTCTCGAAAACCGGGTGGGGCAATTGCTGGAAGTTGTGCGGCGGTTTGAAGGCAGCAAGGTCCGCATCGTCGCCTTTTCGATCGTCGATTCCGCCGAATGCGCCTTCGTGCGGTTTTTGCTGAGCCACCCCGAACAGGGACGCGAAATTTTGGAACGCGCAGGATTGGCGATGATCGAAAGCGATCTGATCGGCGTCGAACTGCCCGACATTCCGCAGCCGCTCTTGAAAGTCTGTACCGCGCTACTGCAGGCCGAGATCAACATCATCCAGGCCTATCCGTTGCTGTTGCGTCCGCACGGGCGGCCCTGCGTGGCCCTGATGGTCGACAACATCGAAATGGGGCTGGAGACGTTGGCCGCCAAGGGGTTTACGATGATCAGCGAGGCCGACCTGGCCGAGAATGAATGATCACGCCACGCGGCGGAGCGTCTCGCGCGCCCGCTGGCGGCCGATGTCGGCCAACACTGTTTGGACGACCCGCTCGCCAGCCTGCGAAACAATGGCGCCGATCGCCACGGGCGACAGCTTCGGATAGCGGTCGGCCAAGGTCTGAACTTCTGCCCGGATGATCGGCCCCGCTTTGGCGCGAATGTAGCCCCGCGCCTCGGCCCGGGCGAAACCCACGGCGCGCGTCTCCACCGATTCGCGCACCAGCGCATAGCTGCGCTGCGCCACCTGGCGCGACAGGTCGGCGATCGAAGGCAACGACCAGATCGATGTCAGCCGATCGAACAAGCTCATACGCGGGAGTCCTTTCGCGGTGCGTCGGTTCGCTACGAGCGGACGAAAAACAACTTCGGCAGTTTTGTCGGCCGCACCTAGCCTCTCCCGGAGGGAGAGGAAGCTGTGGGACGAAGTTATTTTTCGTCCGCTCGTTACTATCCATTGCATCGTTTGGGCCGACACCGATTCTTCAGTGCAACTATCTTGAAGGCTTGACAAGCCCACCTTTTCGGGCTACAGAACCTTGAGACCTTAGCTTGCGGCCATGACGGCCGCAAACTCGCAGCTATCGCCAGAATCGGTAGAGGCAGCCAATCTTGACGCCGCATTCAGCGACCGCCGAAGTCGAACCCCTCGCGCCTGCCAGCGGCAGTCTGCCGGACTTTATGTCCGACGCCGACCGGCGCGGTGGCGATCGTCGCCCAGTGTTGTCGTCGGTGTTGGCCGAGCCGCTTGACGACAACTTTCAGCCGGCCGGTACGGCGTTCGTTGCTCTGACGCGCAACGTCTCGCGCGGAGGCATCGCTCTGCTCTACACGCAGCCGATTGGGGCCAAGTATTTGGCGCTCCGGCAGCCGGGGCTCGAAGGTCGTGCCCGTTACGTGGAAGTCATCCGCTCGAAACTGATCGGCTACGGCTACGAGATCGCCGGGCGGTTTATCGAGCCGGCGTGAGTTCCTAACCACGAAAATCTGATCGGTTTTGACACTAGAAATCAGAAATGGCGGGAACCGGCATGTGGCACAGCCGCCCTCGGCTGTGCATCGCCGACGCAGTCGGCATCGCGGAACCGGCCGAGGGCGGCTGGTCCACATGCCGATCTCGAGAGCCAAACCGGATTAGGGAACGGTCTCTCTAGCCCAGAAGTTTCCGCAGTCGGCAGACGGCTTCGGCCACCGACTCGATGGCGTAGTCCACCTCTTCTTCGGTATTGAATCGCCCCAGTCCGAAGCGCAGGCTGGCCCTCGTCAGATCGTCGTTTAGGCCAAGCGCACGCAAAACGTGGCTGGGTTCCGGGTCGGCCGACGTGCAGGCGCTGCCCGAACTGACCGCCAGATGCTTCATGCTCATCATCAGCGCTTCGCCGTCGACTTGGGCAAAGCTCACATTAAGATTGCCGGGCAACCGCCGCGCAACTCCCTCGGTCGAGTCGAGCTCGAGCGCGGGACCATTGAGCGAGACGCCGTCGAGCGAGTCGATCAATCCTTGATAGAGCCGATCGCGCAGTCCTGCCAGCCGACCGGATTCGGCAGGCATCTCGTCTAAACACAATTCGAGCGCCCGCGCGAAACCGACGATGCCTGGTACATTCAGCGTGCCGCTGCGCAAACGCCCTTCTTGTCCGCCACCGTCTATTTGCGATTGCAGCCGCACCGATGGCGAACCACGCCGCACATAAAGCGCTCCGACGCCCTTCGGGCCGTAGAGCTTGTGCGCGCTGAAGCTAAGCAGGTCGACACCGAGCCCATTGACATCGACCGGGATCTTACCGACGGCCTGGGTGGCGTCGCAGTGTAACCAGACGCCGCGGCTGCGGCAGATCTCGCCGATCGCCACGATGGGCTGAATCGCGCCGATCTCATTGTTGGCGAGCATGACCGAGACCAATGCGGTGTCATCGCGAATGGCGTCGGCCACCTGCTGCGGATCGACGATGCCGGCCTGAGGGTCGCCCGCCTTCGCAACCGGCACGAGCGTCACTTCATAACCGTGCCTGGCCAGCCGGGCCAATGGGTCGAGCACCGCTCTGTGTTCAGTGGCGACGCTCACCAGATGGTTGCCACGCCGTTTGGTCCGTTCGGCGACGCCGCGTATCGCCAGGTTGTTGCTTTCGGTGGCGCCGCTGGTGAAGACGATCTCGCGCGCTTGCGCGCCGATGGCCGCGGCGATTCTCTCACGGGCGTCAGTGACCGCGTCGCGTGCCTCCCAACCAAACGTATGGCTGACGCTGCCCGCGTTGCCAAACCGTTCGATGAAAAACGGCAACATCGCTTCGACCACCCGCGGATCGACGCGGGTGGTGGCGTGATTGTCCATGTAGATCGGAAGCCGCACCATCGATGAAATTCTCGCAGCCACCAAGCAGCGGTCAAGCCAGCGATTGTCCACTTTCGCTCCGCGAAAGCACGCCCTTTTCGCGGAGAGAAAGGCGACGATAAGTGCGAATGGCGCCTATGCCGCTTGGCGGGCGGTGGAGAAGTGCTGCTCGTAGGCAGCGATGACCTCGGCTGTCGAACCGCTCAGGCGGATCGCGCCGTGGTCCATCCAGATCGCCCGGTCGCAGAGCTTGGCAATCGAGCTCAAGTCGTGGCTCACCATCACGATGATCTCAGCCTTCGACATCATCTCGCGCATGCGTCGGGCAGCTTTTTCTTGAAACGCCAGGTCGCCGACGGAAAGCACCTCGTCGACCAGCAGGATCTCCGGCTCGATGGCCGTGGCGATCGCGAATGCCAGCCGCACCGACATGCCGGCCGAATAATAGCGCACTGGCATGTTCAAGAAATCGCCCAATTCGCTGAACTCGGCGATGGCATCGATCTTGCAGCGGATGGTGCGCGGCGTTTCGCCCTGCAAATAACTACGATAACCGATGTTCTCCCAGCCGGTGGCATCGCCCTCAAAGCCCAGGGCAATATCGAACAACGAGCTGATTTGCCCGGTCACCAGCCGCCGTCCACGGCTGGGTGGGTAGATTCCGGCCAAAAGCCGCAGCAGCGTACTTTTGCCAGCGCCATTATGGCCGATGATGCCCAACCGCTGGCCGTCTCCCACCGCGAGGTTGATGCCGCGCAGGGCATGGACGGTCATCCGCGGATTGGCTGATTGGCGGAACAACCCGCGCACGACGAACTCCTTCAACGTCACGCCGGTGTTCTTCCGCACCTGAAAAGTCAGGTCGAGATCTTCGAGTTCGATTTTGGCCATGAGGGTTCAAGCGGTGTTGCGATAATATACCGAAGGAGGCGGCAGCGGGGCCAGCCTGATTACGCGGGCGGCGCCGTCGCTCTCGCCGCCTGGCGCATCGGATTGCGCAGCCGCCAATGCGTCGACTCGCGCGTGCAGTCTCGCCAGTTCGCGCACCAGGCATTCCATCATCAAGCTGGTTTCGTGCGCCGCCGCCGCCGCCTGGGCTTCGCGGCGAGCCTCGGCCGCCGCGAGTTGCTTGGTTAGTTCGTCGGTCTGCGAAGCCACGCGGCGAAAGTCGTCGGCCAGCGCAAGAACCATGTGCGCATGAAATTGCCGTAGCGCGCCCTGCCGCGGTCCGCTCGTGCGGCGCCATATCCACTGTGCCAGGTTATTGATCCAGCGTTTCACGGTGTTTCCGTTGCGTCGGTCAGGCAGCCTGCGCCCGCCAGGAGAGATCGGTGTGTGCCGCCCGCCGCGTTTGTTCGATGGCTTCGGCATAGAGCGCGGCGACGCGCGTCCAACTATGATGTGTCGCGACAAGTTCCAGGGCGGCCTCGGCCATGCGGCGCCGCAGGTCGGGCCGGTCGGCCAATTGGCGGATCGCCGCTTCCAGCGAACGATCGCCCAGCCCGAGTGGTTGGATTTTTCGCACCACCGCGTCCGGGTAGCTGCAAAACGTATCGACGTCGGTCACGATGGTCGCCACGCTCGAACCGAGCAGTGTCAGCAACGCGCCCGAGGTCTCGCCGTGCGTGGGTGGTCGGCGCAGGTTGATGCCGATGTCGGTAATCGCCATCAGCTCCAGAAAAGTATCCATCGAGGTGTGGCCAAAGAAGCGCACGCGGTCGGCCAGCCCGAGCTCGGCGGCCGTGGCTTGCGGAGCGCCCTCGGCCAGATCGCGGCCGGCGAAGAGCAAGTGGGCGTGCGGATGATCAGCCGCCAATGCCGCGAACGCTTCGATCGTCTCGGCGTTGTATTTGGAGGAGTGCAAGATGCCGAAGCACCCCAGCACCAGATCGTCAGCGCCAATGGCGAGGCGTTGTCGAATCTCGCGTTTTCGCTCGGCCGGCGTGTGGTAAACCGTCGCCCCGTGCGGAATGACGCAGACTCGGTCCGCCCGGTCAGGATGCGAGGCGCGGATGCGGTCGGCGCCCCAACGGTCGTGCACCACAATCCGCGCGGCGCGCTCGATAATGCGTCGATTGAATGGGATCGCGCGGCGGTTGCAAGCCTCGACGATTCCTCCCGGCTCGTCGGCCCAGCGGGCCGGTGACGAGCGGTACTCGTCAGCCAGCGTTGGTGAGTGATATTCAATCTCTCGCTGCAAAAAATCGGCGGCCGCGCCGGGTTGCAAGGAGAGCCAGTTGTGAAAATCAGAAAGCACGAAATCGTGCAAGACCACCACGCCCGGGTATTTCAGCAACGTTTCGTAGATAAAGCCGTGACATTCGGAATTGCCCATCTGATAGACGAGTCCCGCGTAATTCAGCGCCCGCAGGAATCGGGGAAAGAGGCGGTAGTCGTGACAGGCGAACTCGTGCGAGGCGTGTGCCAGGTGCGGTACATATCCGGCATCGTGGAACAAGTCGATGGTGTAATGCTCTTTCAGCGCGGCCAACAGCCGCTGCGAATAATCGGAGATTCCCGAGCGCTTAGGCAGCAGCGGCGAAAAAAAGGCGATCCTCCGCTTGCCTCGTGGCAGGGCGGCAATTTGCTCGTTCCGCGGCGGCTCGGCGATCCTGCGCAACGCGGCCAAGGTGCGATCGGCGGTGACATCCCACGAGAACTTTCTGGCTTGGATCAAGGCCCGCTCGCCGAGCGTTCGTGCCAACGCGCGGTCGCCGAGCAGTTGCACGATGCGGTCGGCCATCTCGGCCGGGTTGTCAACGTCGGCCAGCAGGCCGGCGTCGCCAACGACTTCGGGCTGGGCCGAGTTATTGCCGGCCAACACCGCCGCGCCGCAGTGCATCGCCTCGAGCAGTGGAAGGCCAAAACCCTCGTACTGCGAGGGAAACACAAACACCGCGCAGTGCTGATAAAGTGTGCGAACGGTCTCATCGGCCAGATAATTGGTAAAGAGCACGCGACGATCGCCGCCTCGCCGGCGCGCCTCACCGGTCCAATGGACCGCTTCCCCCTCGTTCATCCGACAGGTGACGACCAATTGGTGCGATTGACGGATCCGTTCGGGCAAGCGGTCGTACGACGTCAGCAGGCCGCGCAGGTTTTTGCGTTCGTCGGTGCCGCTGAGACAAAAGAGGAAAGGCGGTGTGATGCCCAATGCCTCCAACGTCCGCCGGGCGTCTTCGGACATCGGCTCCCGCCGGTCGGGCACGAAAAACTCGCCATCGATCGCCGTGCCGATCGTCACCACTCGCTCGGCGGCGAGACCAAACTGCCGCAGCGCATCGCGCCGGCTGGCATCCGAGATTGCCAGCAACAGATCATAGTGCCGCACGGTGCGCAGCGCCGAGTGATAGCTGTTGGCCAAGTCGTGGTCTTCGAGATACTTGTCCGGCATCAGGGCGGGAATCAAATCGTAGAGCACGGCCGCGATCGGCGGCCCTTCCGGCAGCCGAGCGGGCGGTTGGTAGCCCTGAAAACCTTCCACCGCGCAGGTGAGCAACAGCACGTCGAGATCGTCAAAGTCCTTGGTCAACTGCCGCGGCGACGACCGCAAGCTGCCGCGCGGGCAGTCGCGCCCCACGCGGCGGATGGCCGGTCGGTTGGGCCAAGGGTCGTCCAGCCCGTCCAGCCCCTCGTAGAAGTAGAGGAAATACTCGTGGTCAGGATGGCGGGTCAGCATGTGGCCGACCAGATGGCGCGTGTAGCGGCCGATGCCGCGATGTCGGCTAGGTGACTGCACGCCAAACATATCGATGCCGATCCGCACGCGTCTACTCCGTAGAAATGCCGGCCAGGACCATCGCGCGACCGGCAGATTCGTTCAAGGTATCTACTTGCACATCAGTTTGCGGGGCGGGGCGACCGCGTCGCCTCTCGCTCCGCGAAAGAACGTTCTTTCGCGGAGCGAAAATCGACAAATGCTTTACACGCTCGGCGGCTGCCAGCCGCGCCCTGGCGGCGAAGACGCGCGGCCATGTTGCAGCCCGCGGAGCCGTGCAGGCGGCCTCGAGCGCCGCCTGCAAACGGTCGGCCGTCGCCTGCCAAGAGAATTGCTCGGCCTGACGCACTGCGGCGTCGCGCAGGCGGGCGGCCAAGGCGGTATCGCTGAGCGAACGAGCGATTTGTGAGGCAAGGGCGGCGGCATCATCGACGTCAGCCAGCAAGCCCGCCTCGCCCACGACTTCGATCTGCGATGAATTGTGGCCGGCCACCACGACTGCCCCGCATTGCATGGCTTCCAGCAATGGCAGTCCAAAACCTTCGTGACGTGATGGAAATAGAAAGGCAGCCGCGCGGCGATAGAGCGCACGCAACGCCGTATCGTCGATCGATGTCATCAAAAGCACACGATCGGCGATCGCCGATCGGGAAATAAGCGATCGGCACTGGTCAATCTCTTCCTCGCCGCTAGCCGCGCATGAAAGCACGATCTGATGCAGCTCACGCAATTCCTTCGGAAGGTGCTCGAGCGCGGCTAGCAAGCCCGAGAGGTTCTTACGAAAATCGAGCGCGGTCAAGCTGTAAATGAAGGGCTCACGAATGCCTAACGACGTCAAACAGGCCGTATCGGCCTGGCGATCGGCCTCGTTCGTGACGGGCTTGAACCAATGGCGGTCGCTGCCCGCGCCGATATTCACCACGCGGTCGCCACGCACGCCCAGCCGCCGCAGCACTTCTTCGCGAGCCGACTGCGAAATGGTCAGCAGCAAGTCGTAGTGCGGCAGCGCACAAACCGCCCGGCGATAAGCCGCCGCAATGCCGGGGTGGCGCAAATAAGATTCGGGATAAATCAGTGGAATCAGATCGTAGACGATGGCCGCCAGCTTCACTCCGCCCCGCGAGGGAAACGGCGGCAAATAGCCCTGAAAATTTTCCAGCGGGCAGGTGAGCAGCAGCACGTCGAGCCGATCGGGGTTCGACCGCGCGAGTCGTTCGATCGGCAAGTGCAAACCGCCGCCCACGCAGCTTTCCAGCTCGCAAACCTCTGTAGGGAACGCCCTCCGTGGCGTTCCGTCGAGGGGCGGCGCGACGTCGCCCGTAGATTGCGGAACGCCACAGAGGGCGTTCCCTACAGACGGCAAAAGCGCGTGCGAACGTCGCGGAAGGCCGCCATGATAGTACAGCACGAACTCGTGCGATGTGTTTTCAAGCAACCGCGAGACCAGCCCGCGCGTATAACGACCCACGCCGCGCGTTCGCCCGGCCGATTGATCACCCAGCATGTCGATGCCGATTCTCACGTTGCTTTTCGTCAGAGGTAAAAAATCAGCCGGCGTTGTAACCGCACCAGGGTGAACACCGCCAGCGCAAAGGCAAGGGCGGTGGTGCCCAAGGCCACCGACCAGGCGGCCAACGAGGGATAAGCGCCGTTCAAAAGCGGTTGGCGAATCATTTCGAGCCAATACGCGGCAGGGTTCCAGTCGACCAGCCACGCCAAGCCGCGGCTTTTCATTTCGGTCGCTGGAATGAAAATTGGGGTCGCATAGAACATGATTTGCAGCCCGATTTCGAGCAGGTGCTTCATGTCGGCGAACATCACGTGGGCAAAGCCGCTCATCACGGCCAGCGACCACCCCAGCACGATCAACAGCAGAAACGTGGGGAGGATCGTGGAGATCGCGGCCAAATTGGAGAATCCCTTGAAGCACCAGGTGAGCATCACGACCACGACCAACGCCAGCGAGAAGTGAAACGCAGCGCCCAGCACCGTGCGGAGCGGATAAATGGCCAGCGGCGCGGGATGCTGCCGAATATACGACTCGCCGTTGTAAAAGCTGTCGCAACCCTGCGTCACCACCGACGACAAATAGCCCCAGGTCGTAATGCCCGACAGCAAGAACGGACCATATTCGGCTACGTCCTGCTTGAAGAGTTGGTGAAAGACCGTGCAGATGACGGCCGTCATGGCGATGGGATGGAGCAGCGACCAGCCGAGGCCGAGCACCGAGCGGCGATAACGGGTGCGCAGGTCCATCTTGACCAGCGAGAGCCAGAAGTAGCGGCATTTCCAAATAGCCGCTGTGTAGGTCAACATTTGGTAGATCCTTCGATTGTCAACGTCCTGGATCGGTGGCTGGGGCAGAGGCTTGCCGATGCCCCGGCTTCCAGTGCGCCGGGGCATCGCCAAGGCTCTGCCCCAGCCAC
>DATFDL010000270.1:0-2657 GCA_035252155.1 Pirellulales bacterium
CGAGCGCATGATCGGCCACCTCAAGGTCAACCGCGCCATCGCTACCCGATATGACAAGCTCGCGCGTTCCTTCCTCGACGCCCTTCACCTCGCTACCATCCGCCAATGCCTGCGATTGGCCACTTTGTAAACAGAGCCTAGTGTGTTAAGAGCATCTGGGGAGAGCTGCTATGACTATAGCCGAGTTCATCCGCCGCAAAGCTGAAGAGTGTCGCGAGCTGCAGGCGAAAGCCACGGCGCCCGTCGTGATTGCCGAGCTTGGGCTTTGGGCGTGCGAGTTCGAGAAAGAAGCGGCGAGAGCAGCGACGACAGCCCGCGCTGTGCCTGTTCGTGAAGATGCTGTCGCGAGCGCCGCGGAGGGCTCTAATAAGGAACCCAAGCGCAACGAGCGCAGCAAACGGAAACAGGCGCGCCCAAGATCGGCAACCTGGGGCGCCGTCAGTAACGCGACGAAGCCTGATATCGATACGAGCGCACCGCGGTTCCTATGGCTCCGGCTGACGCCGCAGCCCAGGCTTACTCGGCACCGCGACGGCTAGAGGTTTGGTTGCAGCGCACTGACGATTCTATGGATCGAGCATATTCGCTGTGACAAGTAGGAGATGGCTGCATGACTGACTCGGTGCAATAGGAAGTTGGAGCAGCGAAACCATCTGGTAACGCCCGTAGATCGGTGATCTTGAGCTTCATGAGGGGATCGCGCTTGCCTGACGGTCAGTGCCCGTGGCCGGCTCCTCCGCGGCCCCAGCCGCCACGACGCCACCGGCATGGCTCCAACTGCCCCGGTGCGGTAAGCGCGGCCACAAACGAGTGATCAGGCCGTAGAAATTCCTCCGCGCGTTGGTCGCTGGCGGTGCGCGGCGCGATAATACGTCCGGCCTCGTACTCCTCCAGCCGGCGAATGAGCGCGGCGTCTTCGACGCCAAGCTACTATGCCGCCGCTATCAGGTGAAACAGGCTGACTTTCCGTGGGATTGCCAAACCACCTATTCGCACCTATGCCGGCGGTGTGGCCGCGTAGGCCCTTCTCGACTTGGGATGTTTGATGACCTCCAACCGGCTGCCGCATTTGCCGGATGACGCGACGCCGATGAACGAGCGCCTCGCGCATCCCTTCATACCTTGGGCGCCCGCCCAGCTTCGTCCCTTCTGGCAACGCAAGATCAGGGATAGCGAAGTTGCGCTCCTGGTCATGAGTGCCATCTTCGGCGTTACGGTTGGTATCTGTGTCGTGGCCATGGAGCACCTGGCACAAATATTCCACCAGATCAATTTCGCTATTGCTGCCGATCAGCATTTGAGCGCGGCTGGCCGGCTCGCCTGGTGGCGTGTCGTTATTGTTCCGATTATCGGTGGGCTACTCGCCGGTGCGGCGGCAGCGATCATCCGGCGTTGGCGGCCGCACGAGACGGTCGACGCGATCGAAGCCAATGCTCTTTTCGGCGGCAAGATGTCACTGATCGACAGCTCCACACTCGCGGTGCTTACCATCATGGCATCCGGGTTTGGCGCCTCGGTCGGAATGGAAGCGGGCATGACTCAGCTCGGCGGTGGCCTCGCCTCACGCGTCGGGCAAAGCCTGCGCCTGCGCCGCGGCGATCTCCGCACCATCGTGGGATGTGGGGCGGCAGCTGCAATTGCTGCCGCCTTCAACGCGCCGCTTGCCGGTGCCTTCTATGCTTTTGAACTCGTGATCGGCAGCTATTCGGCAAGCGTTCTTGCGCCGATCAGCATCGCCGCGCTCTTCGCCACGCTTGTCGTGCGCGAAGCATTTGGTGCCGACCCTATTTTTGCGCTCGACGTGCCAGTGCGCATTGCCAGCCTCGACTATGCCCTCTTTGCCTTACTCGGCGTGGTCGCGGCAGCCATCGCTATTGCCACGATGCGCGGCGTCACCTGGATCGAACGTCTGTTCCGTCGCTTGCGCGTGCCGCCATGGTTGAGGCCGGGCATCGGCGGCGTGCTCATCGCCCTCATCGCGACGATCTACCCGGAGGTCCTCGGCAGTGGACACGGCGCCGTACAACGAGCCCTCGACCATACGTTTCCAGCCGCGATCCTGTTGGGGCTCGTCGCCGCCAAAGGGCTCGCCTCGGCTATATCGGTCGGCGCAGGATTCCGTGGCGGCCTGTTCAGTTCGTCGCTCCTCCTCGGCGGCGCCTTCGGCGGGGCCGCCGTGGTCGCGCTCCAAACGATCGTGTCCGCGCTTAACCTTGGTCAAGGCGAGTTCGATCGCGTTGCCTATGAGCTGGTCGGTATGGGGTCGATGGCCGCCGCGATCATTGGCGCGCCGGTGACAATGATCCTGTTGGTGCTTGAACTCACTGGCGACTTCCCGGCGTCGCTCGGCGTGACGGTCGGCGTCATCGTTGCGTCGGTGATGGTGCGCCTGACCTTTGGCTATTCCTTTGCCACTTGGCGCTTCCATATTCGTGGTGTGCCGATCAGAGGCGGTTACGATATTGGCTGGATTCAAGACCTTACCGTCGGGCGGCTGATGCGCCAGGACGTGCACACCGCGCCGCTCGGTATGAGCATCAGTGAGTTTCGCGGGCGGTTTCCACTTGGTGAAAACAAGCGCGTGTTTATTGTCGACGCTCAAGGCCACTATCGTGGCATCGTCGTCACCGCGGACGCCTACAATCCCGACTTAGCTG
>DATFDL010000271.1:0-21136 GCA_035252155.1 Pirellulales bacterium
TCAGCCCGCTCCCACGGCGGGTCATCCCGCGGACACCTGCCCTAGCCGAGCTGCTCGGCAAGCGCGACAATGATGCCCTCGGGACCGCGGATGTAGGCTAACCGGTACGTGTCCTCGTACTGCATTTCGCCAATGAGCTCAGCCCCGTGGGCGCGCAGGCGCGCGACGACAGCGTCGATGTCATCGACGGCGAACATGACGCGGCGGATGCCCAGCGTGTTCACCGGCGCGTCGACGGGCCCAAATCGGATCGCGTGGGGCGTGTGGAACTTGTCCAGCTCAATGCCCTGCCCGTCGGGAGTCCGCATCATCGCGAGGGTGGCCCGGACGTCGTCGAGCCCGATCAGTTTGCCGACCTAAGGCCCTTCGACGGTCGTCTCCCGCTCGAGCTTAAGGCCCAGTTCGACGAAGAACGCCTTGGCGGCTTCGAGATCGTCCACAACGATCAGGAGGTTGTCCATCCGTTGAACCGTCATATCCTTCCTTTCCTCCTTGACTGCTGATATCGGCCATATTGTAGCGGAGCAGGTTCCCGTGTTCAGCCAAAAAACGGTCGTTTGAACCGCACGAAGAGCCGGAGGGAAAGCCTTTCCGACGACTCCCGAAAAAAAACCAGCAACGTGTGAGGCAAATTGAACCTCGCAGGAATCGCCCGAAGTGCCGCGCATTTCAAGGAAAAGCCCACCGCAAGACGCGACGACAGGCCTTCGCAGAAATCAAGTCGAGGCGACTGGACGCCGTTAGAGCTTTTGTCGCTGGCGTCAGGGGTTGGGAAGCCTCCCCGCGTCGATGGCTGGATAACAGACAGCTATCAAGCTGGTGGCTTAGCGATTCAGAATGTCATCCATCTGGAAATGCTAGCCAACCCGTCGGCTGTGAACAGGGAGAAAAGGCGGCCGAACACTGCTACGTTCCCGCCTTCCCGGTCATTGGTCCTCGCCGCGCCGCACGCGATCAAGGATCGCGCCAATGCGGCGACGTGCATCTGACCTGTCGGTCTTGGCACAATAGGGTTGCCCGCGGGTCGCGGCCCACGGGACGAGCACATCGAAATCGAGATCGCGGATGAGTTCGAGGCTCTTGATGTAAGAGGTGCGATCGCTCTCGCCGAGCACCGTGGCGACCCACTCGCCCTCGCGCAGATAAATAGTGTCGCTGGTGAACAGGAAACGGTGGCCTTCGCTGTTCCAGAGGAAGGTAGTCGTCCCGCTCGTATGGCCTGGGGTCGGAATCACCTCGAAGTCGTCGTCGAGAACGTGACGGTTGGCGAAGGTGCCATGCACGCGAGTTTTCGCGGCGACCGACTCGCGGTCCTTCTCGTGGCAGTAGACCGGAGCGTCGATCCGGTCCGGTGCGACCATTGCCTCGTGCCAATGGTTGAAGTACCGCCGCGCGATGCCGCCGAGATCCCGGACCGCCATCGCGTCGGACGTGAGCGTGTCGGCGCTGTAAACGAGCAGGTTGCCGTGCTTGCGGTGCAAAAGGAAGGCGCGGATATCAAGCGATGGGTCGAACGGAAGCGGCTGCGGAGCCGAGGCATACAGCCCGCCCAGCGCGGCCTCCACTTGAACGAGTTCTTTCATTGGTACCCGAGCCTCAGGTTGCTGACTGCACGGCGGCATAAACTTTGCCGATATCAAACAGGTTGTGGACTGACACGAACTTCTCGGTCTGCTTTTCGATGGTAAAGATGAGGGTGGACTTGGGGATGGAGGAGACGGAAGAACGAGTAGCCATTTGCGGGGTCCATCCAAAATCGCGAGCAAACCAAGCGGACTGCGGAGCCGAGACGTGCATTACGGATACTGCCGCTTCCGCTTTCACAAATTCATTGTACGATCTCCACGTCACAGTGGCTTACAACGAGCGCGCTGACAAGACTGCGTCCCGCCCGATTGCATTTTTGCCGCGGGTAGTTTTGCGGATCGCGCGTCGGTCTTCCAGCTACTTGCGTCAGCATCCACGCTGCGACGTAAGTGCGATTTTCGCAACTCGGCAACATGCCCCGCTGCAGAAGGGGTGGGTGCGTGAATCTCTCGATTTTTTGCGGCTTGTGCAAATTTGCAAACACCGTGCGCGGCAGATCGCCGACGGACCACTTACGGCGATTCTGGGCTGGGCCGAAACGCCCAGCGGCGATCTGAATCTTTTGCGAATTCACGTGAAAACCGACCAAGCCAGCTTTGTGGGATGCTGCGGAGAGAGGGACGAGAAAGGAGCCAGAGGTCGGAGGTCAGGGGCCAGGGACAATTAGGGGTCGGGATTCAGGGGTCGGGGGTCAGGGAAACGCAACGAGTAACGGAAGCAGGAACACGCGCTTGCATCAGCGGCGGTTGATCTATCGTGGTGTCGGCGCAAGTGCGCCAGGGATTCGAGGTTATGGCGCGAGAGCGATGAGGGTCCCCTTGTTCTTCGCAAGCAAATCGCGATCAGACGTCAACCCAAAAACCGCCGCATCACATTCGCAGTGATCTTCGAGACGGCCTCGTCGACTAGCAGACAGCTTACCCAGGTGATCGAGCCGACGGAAAAGACTTCGCCGCCGCTGAGCGTGTCGTAATAGACCATCTCGGCCCCGCCTTCGTCTCGGTTGAGACCCTTGGCCAGCAACTGCACATTTTTGGGCGAACTGGGCGTGATCTTGTCGGTCTCATGCCCGGAGGCGCCGCCCTCACAACGGCGATGCAGGCTGTGGACGCCGAACACGTCTCCGCGCTTTAGATCGGCGCCGGCGAAGGCCCAATGCTCGGCGTCGATCACACGGTACGGCGCGGCGGTCATCGCCCCCGGATCGCTGTAAGCCACGCCCAGCAGGTTGGCCTCCGATTCGTAACGCAGATGGAAGCGGCTCTCGGCATGCTTGCTATCGAGCTGACGTTGGTCGCCGTTGCGGCAGATGATCGTCGTGGCGTCGAGAAACTCGACTTCGCAGTTCAGCCCGTTGCCGCCCAAGTAGATGAGCTTGCCGCCCTCGTCGCGCACCCATCGTTTGACGCGATCGTACATTTTGCGAGACCAGTATTCGGGGTGCGCCGAGAGCACCAGCACGCGGTAGTCGGCCAAGTCAAGCTCGCCGTGGTGCAGTTGGGTTTCGGCATAGAGGTCGTAGTCGAAGTGTTCGCGCTCCAGCCAGGCCAGCAGCCGCCACTCGGCGGGCGCCACGTGGCAGGCCGCGCGCCCTTCGATTGGGTCGGTCGGCTCCTCGGCAAGGGCGATCGAGTTGATCGGCTCCGGCCGGTCGAACGATAGCGGATCGTACTCGTCGCCGGTGTGGTGCAGATGATCGGGGTCGGTGTAACGCTTCAGCTCTTGTCGCGAGTTGACCGTCGGCGTTGGCGGCAGGCGATCGGCATGAATGTAGTTGCTGCGTCCGCCGAAGCTGTTGTAGGCGTTCCAAGTGATGTTCGAGGCCAGCACCGCCATTTTCGCTGCCGGCCGAGCGGGAGCCACGATCCAGGGAAACGAAAAATGGGCGCCCGCGGCCGTGCGCGCATGAAAGTAATAGAGGCCGCTCTTGGCCGGCGCCTCGACGAACTGCCGGTGCACCTTGATGTTGTAGCCTTGTTCATTGAACCTCACGCCGGTCTGTGTGTAGTCGCCGTCGGGCGTGATCTGCATGGTCGCCCGCGGGCCATGTTCGTCGTGCCAGCCGAGATTGCGGATGTGCTCCTTCTGCCCGCCGTATCGCCATAGCTCAAGCTGATAGGCTTCGACCGAGTGAACGCGGAACTCACCCTCTTCGCCGGCCTTGACCCATTTCGGCCAGACGTAGCCGAGCAGACAGTCGGAGAGCAGGCGAAACTGATACACTTCGCCCGGCCGGACGATAAGCTTCACACGCTTCGCGCCATAACCCTGCTTGTAGAGCGTCGCCTCGCACGGGCCGGGCGGCAGGTCGGCATAGACAGCGCCAGTGGCTCGCGAGCGGGCCTCAATCGACTGCCCGTCGCGGATGAACTCGATCAGCACGTCGGGCAGCGCCACATAGCGTTCGTCGCTGACATAACCGATGAGCATGGGCGATCAACATGCCGGATGGGTTGGCTGCCCGCTGCTGAGGAGTGTGTTGCGGACGGCTTCGATGCTCGCTTTGATTTCTTCCAGCGTGGCGGGCTTGACCAGGTAGCCGTCGATGCCGGTGTATTGTGCCCGCAGCCGGTGTTTGGCTTCGCTCAGACCAGTCAGCGCGATGATTTTTGTTTCGCTCAGCCGTGGCTCGCGGCGAATTTGCTTGGCGATCTCGAAACCGTCCATGCCCGGCAAGGCGAGGTCGAGGAAGACCAGGTCGGGATGAATCGTTTCAATCTGCATCAGCGCGTCGGGGCCGCGGCGCGCGGTGTGAACCGCATGGCCGAGCTGCTGCAAGAGAATGGCGAAGGAATCAACCGTGTCTTGATCGTCGTCGATGACAAGAATGCAAAGGGGGCTGGCGTCGTGCGGCTGACTCATGCTTAAACGGGTTCTCGCGAAGATGCTTTCGTAGCGAACTGTCAATCTACCAGCACGGCCCACCCGCTGTCGAGTACCGCGTTGACTTGCTTCGTGGGCCACCTAGAATGGCCACATGCCCCTGCGCGTGCTGACAGCCCTGCCGGTGTACAACGAAGCGGCCCACGTGGCCGCGGTCCTGGCCGAGGTGCGCCGCTACAGCCCCGAAGTGCTGGTGGTCGACGACGGCTCGCGCGACGGAACGGCCGGCGCGCTCGATGCCATCGAGGGCCTCCACCGCCTCACGCACGCGGAAAACCGCGGGTATGGCGCGGCCCTGCGCTCGGCGTTCGACTTCGCCATCCGCGAGGGATACGAAATTCTGGTGACCATCGATTGCGACGGCCAGCACGAGCCGCGGCGCATTCCGCGGTTTGTGGCGGCCTGCGCCAGTTGGGACATCGTTTCGGGCAGCCGCTATCTGAAGCAATATCCCGGCGACAGCCTGCCGCCGGCCGATCGCCGCCGCATCAACGAGCTGCTGACGACGGAAATCAACGCGCGGCTTGGTTTGCATTTGACCGACGCCTTTTGCGGCTTCAAGGCTTATCGGGTCGAGGCGCTGCGGCGGCTGAACATCACCGAAAACGGCTACGCCATGCCGCTGGAGGTGTGGGTGCAAGCCGCCTGCGCCGGCTTGCGCATTCGCGAGCTTCCGGTGCCGCTCATCTACCTCTCCGAAGAGCGATCGTTCGGCGGCGCGCTCGACAACTCCGAAGTGCGCTTGAACCACTATCGTCAGGTGTTCGAACGCAGTTTAGCCGCGGTATGTCCCGAAGGATGCGCGGGATGAGCGAGACCCGTGCCAGCGCACCGGAGACCAACGACTGCGGCACGGCAAGTGGCCTGTCGTCGGCATTGGAGTTCCGCCGGTTGCGCGCGCCGCGTGAAGACCGGCAGGTGTTGGCCATCCCGGCGCTCGACACAGTGGGCGACCTCTTGCATCGGCCCGCAGCGGCGGATGCCGAGCAACAAACGCGGCGCTGCGAATACGACGTTCATGGTCGCTCGCTGTGCGATCTGGCAAATCTGGCGCGGCGCGAAATGCTGGCCGCGGCGCGGCGCTACACGGCCAGCTATCGTGCCGTTGCCGCGCCGCCAGAGGGGGCGCGGGTGTTTTTGGCCGGCCATCAGCCGCAGATGTTTCATCCCGGCGTCTGGTACAAAAACTTCGCGCTGGCCCGGCTGGCGCGCCAGCACGGCGCCACGGCCGTCAACCTGATAATCGACAGCGATACGCTCAAGGAGCCGGCGCTGCGCGTGCCGGGCGGCAGCGTGAGCGAACCGGCGGCGCGCAACATCGCGTTCGACGAACAGGACAGCGCCGTGCCGTTCGCCGGTCGGGCAATCCGCAATCGCGAGCTGTTCGAGAGCTTCGGCCGCCGGGCGGGCCAGTGGCTGCGGCCGCTCGTGCCCGATCCGTTGTTGGCGAGTTTCTGGCCGATGGTTGTGGCCCGCAGCCGAGAGACCGAAAATTTGGGCGAGTGTTTGGCGCAAGCCCGCCACCAGCTTGAAGGCGAGTGGGGCATCGAGACGCTCGAATTGCCGCAGAGCCATGTTTGCCAATTCGAGTCGTTTCAGTGGTTCGTTGCGCACGTGCTGGACCAACTACCGCGGTTCGCCGCAGTCTATAACCAGGCCGTGGCCGATTATCGCCGGCTGCACGGCATCCGCGGCGCGAATCATCCTGTGCCCGACCTGGCGCGCGACGGCGAGTGGCTCGAAGCGCCGTTCTGGCTGACGAGCGACGAGCGGCCCGAACGGCGGCGGCCGTGGGTGCGCCGGCGCGGCGGCGAATTGCTGCTGAGCGACCGCAGCGGCTTCGAGATCAGCCTGCCGCTGTTGGGCCAGGGCGACGCTGGCCGGGCGGTTGAGACGCTTGCCGAGTTATCGCAGCGCGGCGTGCAGTTGCGCACCCGCGCGCTGACCACCACGTTGTTCGCTCGGCTCTTTCTGGGCGATTTGTTTTTGCACGGCATCGGCGGCGGTAAATACGATCAATTGACCGACGAACTGATTCGCCGCTTTTTCCAAATCGAGCCGGCGCCATTTGTGGTGTTGTCGGCGACGCTGCTGTTGCCGATCGCGCACGAGCGAATCACGGCCGACGACGCCCGCCGCGTGGATTGGCAATTGCGCGAGTTGGAGTTTCATCCCGAGCGGCACGTTGCGGCGGAGAGCCTGTCGGACGACGCGGCGGCGAAGGCCGGTGAGTTCGTCGCCGAAAAAGAGCGTTGGATCGCCACGCCGGTCACGCGCGAAACCGCGCGGCAGCGCTGTCGGGCCATTCGCCAGGCGAACGAGGCGTTGCAGTCGTTTCTGGCCACTCAGCGCCATGAGCTATTGGCTCGCCGCGACGATTATGCCCGGCGGCTGCGGGCCGAGGCCGTTTTGGGCTGGCGGGAATACGCTTTTTGCCTTTATCCCGAGGGCGTGCTGCGAGAGTTTTTGCTCACCCCCTAGCCCGGATTGCGAACCGGCCCGTAGCCGACTTCGTGAGAAGTCGGACCGTCACACCAGTAAGGCCAGAATTCTCACGAATTCTGCTACACCGACAGTGGGTGCCACGGCATCCGCCGCGGCGCTGTTGGCGCCGATCCGACGTGCGGCGCATATCGCCGCGGCGGACGCCGTGCAGGGCTCGCTCAGTAATCGGGCCGAAAAGCACGGCGTCCGTCGCAGCGGCCGCGCTTGTACAGCTTGCGATGTCGCATGCGCTGCGACGGATGCCGTGGCACCCGGGAGATCGTCTCGTCCGCGATGCAGTTTAGTGCGACGAGGTATTCATGCCCAACTGTTTCATCTTGCGATAAAGGTTCGAGCGGTGCAGGCCCAGCCGGTCGGCCGCGTGTTGCATGTTGCCGTGGGCGCGGTCGATCGCTTGCTGAATGTAGCGCGCCTGAAATCGATCGGTGGCATCGCTGAGCGGGGCGTCGACGTCCGGCGCGGACGGATGGCTGCCCGCCGGAATCAGCACAAAGGCCGGATCGTCGGCCTCGATCGCGCCCTCGGGTGCAAGATACGCCAGCCGTTCCATCAGATTGCGCAACTCGCGGACATTGCCCGGCCAGGCATGGTTTTCCAATCGGTGGCGAGCGTTGGTGGTGAGCTGCAGAGTAGGCCGGCGGGCCTTTTTGCAGAAGTCCGACAGAAAATATTCGGCCAGCAGCAATATGTCTTCGCGTCGCTCGCGCAACGGGGGAATCTGTAACGTCACGACGTTGAGGCGAAAATAAAGGTCTTGGCGGAACTTTCGATCGGCCACCATTGCAGCCAGGTCTTGATTGGTCGCGGCGATTACTCGCGCGTCGGTATGAATCGGCTTCGAGCCGCCCACGCGGACCACCAGCTTTTCTTCGAGCACGCGCAGCAGTTTCGATTGGCCGCCGTGACTGAGATCGCCAATTTCGTCCAGAAACAGCGTGCCGCCCGACGCCAGTTCGAACTTGCCGGCGTGGGCTTCGTGGGCGTCGGTGAACGCTCCTTTTTCGTGTCCGAACAACTCGCTCTCCAGCAGCGTCTCGCTAATGGCGGCGCAGTTGACCGCCACAAAGGGCTGGTCGCGGCGATGGCTCAGATAGTGGATCGACTGGCTGACGACTTCCTTGCCGGTGCCGTTCTCGCCGAGAATCAGCACTGCCAAGTCGGTGGCCGCCACGCGGCGGATCGTCGAACGCAAGGCTTCGATCGCCGGGCTGTCGCCGACGAGCTGCACGCCACGCGCCGCCTGTTCGGTCATCAACTGACGCGACCGCAACAGCGCCTGCCGCTCTTGCGTGTTCTCCAACGCGACGACGGCCTGCGCCGCGAGCTCGACGAGCGTCGCCAGATCATCGTCGTCGAAATTGCCGTGAAGCTTATTGACCATCTCGAACGCCCCCAGCACTTCGCCGCGCCGGCTGCGCAGCGGCACGCACAACAGGGTGCGCGTCTTGTAGCCAAGCTGCGAATCGACCTGGCGATTGATCAGTTCCTGGCCGTTGGCCGGATCGACGCGCATCGGCTCGCCCGATCGGATCACCTGGCCCACGATGCCGGCGTTGTCGGGAATGCGCAGCTCGTCTTTTTTCACGCCCAAGGCCGGCCGCGCGACCAGCGTGTGTGTCGGCCGGTCCCAGAGAAAAATGCTTGCGCGGTCGGCATCGAGCAGCCGCGTGGCAGCCTGAGCCATGTCGGTCAGCAGCGCCTCGACTTGCTGATGCTGGTTCCAGCGACTGGTCACTTCCAAAGTGGCTTCGAGCCGCTCGATGCGCCGCTGCCGGCCGCGTCGCGCGCGCACCGCGCGCCAGGCGTCGCCGCAGAACTTGGCCAGCGCGTCAACCGTCTCCAAGTATCGCGGCGGTATCGCCGAAGCATGCACCGCCAACAACTCGCCGGAGGCCGCTTTTGGTTCCAGCGCGGCCGCCGACCAGGGGCCGCTCGATTTCGGCGCGTCTTCGTCGAGTACGTCAGCCAATAGCGCCATCGGCAGCGGCTTTTTGCCACCCGATTCGCCGATCACCGTCCATTCACCGCGACTGAGACGGGCAACCGCCACGTAGTCGGCCTTGAGCGCACCGAGCACTTCGGCCAGCGCGGCGGCGAGAAGCGGTGCGTTTTCCGTGTGCACGTTGCCTAGTGCCAGCAACCGAGCCGCTGTCATTGCCAGCTCGGGATGATCCGCTAGCACCCGTTCGATCTCAACGGTTTCAACAGGCGTCATGGGGCCTTAATGGCTTTTGTTTTGCGAAAAATAGCGCAAACTGCGCGGAGTGAAGGGCGATGATGGCAAACCGAATTGATTCCAGCCCCAGACGCCTCATGCCGGGAAGTGTTGCGGATCAGATTATCAGCATAATCACGCGCCATCATAACGACAACCATACCTGCGTAAGCCGACTTCAAACTGATTTCAATATGGTGCGAGAGTGATTCAACTGGCGAATTCAGCCAGTTGCCAGGGCCGCACGGCGTGCGTTGAGAGTTTGACATCGAACCGCTATATTCACGCCGTATTCAACAAGGAGACTGCTATGGCCCTGTTTGACGGCAAAAAGGGATTGATTATCGGCGTGGCCAACGACAACTCGATCGCCTGGGCCATTGCGCAGTATGTGATGGCCGAGGGGGCCGAATGTGGATTCACGCACCTTCCCGACCGGGCCGATGACGAGCGGCAGCGCAACCGCCGCCGGGTGGCCCAGTTGACCGACAAGGCCGAGCGCGCCCGGTTTTTGGTGCCGATGGAGGCCACCAACGACGGCGACATTCGGGCGGTGATGGCGAAGTCGGCCGAGACTTTTGGAAAGCTCGATTTTTTGGTCCATTCGATTGCTTATGCCCCGCTGGAAGATCTGAAGGTCGACACCATTCAAACCAGCCGCGAGGGTTTTAAGACGGCGATGGAAATCAGCGTCTATAGCTTGATTGCGGTGGCCAATGCCGCCCGGCCCATCCTGGCCCCGCGTTCGAGCATCGTGACGATGACCTATTTCGGCGGCGAGAAAGCGGTGCCCGGCTACAACGTAATGGGTGTCTGCAAAGCAGCGCTCGACTCGACCGTCAAGTATTTGGCGTACGATCTCGGCCCGGCGGGCGTGCGGATGAACGCCGTCAGCGCGGGGCCGGTGCGCACGTTGGCGGGCCGTGCGGCGGGTGTCGATGACATGTTGGTGCTGTATGAAGGCATGGCGCCGCTGGGCCGCAACATCACGCACGACGAAGTCGCCCGGACGGCCGGGTTTTTGTTGTCGGATCTTTCCGACGGAATCACGGGCGAGGTCTTGCATGTCGACGCCGGATACAACATCATGGGTTCGCCCGGCCGGTTGCTGGATCGGTTTAAGGGCGGATAACGCGAACCTTGCGTTGCGCGGGCAACTTTTCGTCGCCTTGGTTAGAGTCGATCGAAATCTCTAAGCAAAGCCTTCGAGGAACCGCCAGATGTGGCCGAGAAAACGTCTCGACCTGGGCTGGGGCGATTTAGGGTCCGCAGCGGCCCGTTGCATGCTGCCCGCTTGTCGCCGTGCGCTGGCGGCGGCGATCGAGTCGCGCTGGTCGAACACAGGCGACGCCTTGGTTTGCCTCTCGGTGCGCAGCGCGTTCGATCTGCTGCTCAGTTCGTTAAGGTTGCCGCCGCGAAGCGAAATGCTCATTTCGGCGGTGACGATTCGCGATATGGCCACGATCATCGAAGCACACGGCCTCGTTCCGGTGCCAATCGATCTCGAGGTCGCAGGGATGGCGCCCCGGCTCGAATCGCTCGAAGCTGGGCTGACCGCGCGGACGCGGGCCATCGTCGTGGCGCATCTGTTTGGAGGCCGCATCGACCTGAAGCCGATCGCCGAGTTTGCCCGGCGCCACCGCTTGCTGCTGATCGAAGACGCCGCACAAGCCTTTGTGGGCGACACGTACAAGGGCAATGAGGCCGCCGACGCTTCGATGTTCAGCTTTGGACCGATCAAGACGGCCACATCCCTGGGCGGTGCGGTGGTGCGTGTCCGTGACGCTGATTTGCTCGGACTGATGCGTGAGCGGCAAAGCGGTTATCCGGTGCAGTCGCGCGGCGATTTTCTGAAGCGCACCATGAAGTACGCGGCGTTGAAGGGCCTGTCGGCGCGGCCCGTGTTCTCGGCCGCCGTGGCAGGTTGCCGCCTGGCCCGGCGCGACTATGATCGCCTCATCAACGGTTGCGTGCGCGGTTTTGGCGCGGAGCATTTTTTCCAGCGAATTCGCCGGCAGCCATCGGCCCCGCTGTTGTCGTTGCTCGCGCGGAGGCTCGCGCAATATGATCCCGAGCGACTGGCGTCTCGGGCCCAAATCGCTGAACGAATCATGGGGCGCTGGGCCGGCACGGCACGATTTCCCGGCTCGGCCTGCCAGCCGCATACGCACTGGCTGCTCCCGCTGTGGACCAACCATCCGGCACGGATCATCGCGACCCTGGCCGAGGGGGGCTTCGACGCCACGCAGGGACAAAGCCTCACGGCAATCGCGCCGCCCGATGGCCGGCCCGAAACCGAGCCGGCCACCGCCCGGCGGACGATGTCGGGCACCGTCTTTTTGCCCTGTTACCCCGGCCTGCCGCCATCGGCCGTCTCGCGGCTGGCCGAAATCGTGCAACAAGAATGCGAAGAAGCCGACGCCGCGACGACTGGTAGCGGGGGCAGAGCGTTGGCGATACCCCGGCGCGAACGGTTAGTGGTCGGCTAGTGCACCGATGCCCACACTCATTGCGATCGCGGTCGTCGAGTACCAGCGGCATTTTCTCATCGGACAGCGTCCGCCGGGCGTGCCGTTGGCGGGCCTTTGGGAGTTTCCGGGCGGCAAAATCGAGCCGGGCGAAGCGGCGGAAGCGGCTGCCTTGCGCGAATGCCGCGAAGAAGCGGGTCTCGATGTCGTCGTAGTCGGAAGTTATCCCGCAGTCGAATACGAGTACGATCATGGCCGGCTTAGCCTGGCATTTTTCGCCTGTCGGCCGCTGGATGCCAATCAGCAGCCCAAGCCCCCATTCGAATGGGTCGCCGCTGCGCGCCTGGCCGAGCACAAGTTCCCCCCCGCGAACGCGTCGCTGCTGGAACATCTAAAATCGCTCTAGCGTTGCCTGGCTGGGCACGGTAAGTTTTGCAAACTTTACAATGCGTCGGGGCGTAATCAGGTCGCGAACGTAAGTTAGTTCCCAGAATTCTCACGAATTCTGCGACGGCCCGCGATTTGCAACGACGCCGGACAGTACGCGACTGCAACTAGGACGCGGTCGCCCGACGGCAAAGATTGCTGGAGTCGAGAGCATGGAAGCTCGTCTGGTTCACGCCGCGCTGCTGGCGGCGACGGTGGCCTCGTTAGGCGCCGGGTATCGCACGCAAAATTTCATCGTTCGCGCGGATCAACGCGAAATCGCCGAAGAAGTCGGCCGGGCGGCCGAAAAGTATCGCCGCGATCTGGCCATCGAATGGCTCGGACAGCCGATGCGCAATTGGGCGCAGCCTTGTCCGATCAACGTCGACGTCGGCCCCACACTCGGCGCGGGCGGCGCGACCAGCTTTATCTTCGATCGCGGCGAGGTCTTCGATTGGCAGATGACCATTCAAGGCACGCGCGAGCGAGTGCTCGACTCGGTTTTGCCGCACGAGGTGACCCACACGATCTTTGCCACCTACTTTCGGCGTCCGCTGCCGCGCTGGGCCGACGAAGGCGCTAGCAGCACCGTCGAGCACGCCAGCGAGCGGAGAAAGCAGCAACGCATGCTGATCGCCTTTTTGCAAACGCACCGCGGAATTCCCTTCAACGACATGTTCCGCATGAAGCAGTACCCGAACGACATTCTGCCACTCTATGCCCAGGGCCATTCGCTTGCCACGTTCTTGATGGCGCAGGGCGGAAAGCGAAAATTCTTGAAGTACGTCAAACAGGGACTGAGCGACGAAAACTGGACGGCCGCCACCCGCACACAATACCGCTTCAACAACCTCGGCGAGTTGCAGACGGCGTGGCTCGACTGGGTGCGCCACGGCAGCCGCCTGCCGCTTTCCAACGGCCAGGCCGATGAGGCTGAAGAGACTGACGTACTCGTGCGAGCCGACGAATCTGCGCGGCGTAACGCATCAGAGTCGTCGTCCGGCAGCCAAGAGTTGCTACTTGCTGACTTGGCCCGCAATGACGAAGCGGATGGCGTAAGCGGTCCCCTGGTTCCGGTGCCCGGCCCCGTCATGACGCAAAGCAGCCGCGCTCAGCCCGTCGAGCCTGCCCGAACCGTGGTGCTCGAATGGGAGCATTCGCCGGCTGCCAAACGCGTCCCGCCTGCGTCGGGCGCAGTCGCAGTGGGGGCCGTCGCACCGGGCGCCGGCCGCTCGGTCTACGAGCGCCGCGGCAAACCGGCCACGCCATGAGCCTTGCCTTCCACGTGGCCATCCATCCGCGCTCGGCGGATGTCGGGCCAGGCCCCGCCATCGTCTTCGATGGCGGCGAATTTTCAACGCTTCGGCCGTCGAGCGCCGATCTCGGCGAAGCCTTCAGTCGCAGCTTCGAAGAGGTTCACGACGGGCTCACAAAACTTCCGCGAACGTTTATCGAACCCGACGGGTCGTTCGTCTGGGTCTCGTCGCCCGGCGAACCGTCCTGGCAACTCGATGGCATGCTCTATGACCGCGATGAGCGGTTGCTTTACATCGAGCTGAAGGGGGCCTGCACGGCCGAGCGTCTCGATCAATTGCTGGCCCTCCTCGGTTGGCCACAAACGCCGGTGATGTTTCAATTGCTGCGCGAGGCCGTGTTTCTCAGCGAGGCCGAATTCCGTCGCTACACCGGCTGTATCAATCAAAACAAACTCACCTCATGAATGTCCCAATTGCGGCAATTACGGCAAACGCGGCGAACAAGAGGCTGTTCCACGCGACAGCCACCCAGATCACACCAGGATTCGTAAGGCGGTGGTCCAGTGTCCCGATGCTTAGTCCCGTGCCGATCGCCGATGGGCCAAAGATGATAATTCCGATGAGCTTGCGAAGCAGCTCCGCGTCCCTGCCTGCTCTGGCGAGATCGGCAAAAGCGCCGCTCATCGTAATCTTCAATGTGACGGTCGCTATTACGGCCATAATGAATGACCAGACCAGCATGTTTCTGCGTTTTTGCGACAGCCGATAGTCCCGTCCTAACGCGCAGTCCGGGCAAACGTGCACCTCGCCGAACAGGCAGAAATCGCACGTCTCACAGAGCGGCTTTGAGCACGCCTGGCAGCGCAGCACTGCGGACACTTCAGGATGGCGAGAACATTTGATGTCCCGCAATGAGTACGGCAAGGTTGATTCGATCAGCCGCATTTTGTACGTTGCCTCCGTCCTCGCCGGCGGGGACCGTCCAGATGCCTATGGAGAAAATATCTTGATCATTGCCAATAACGTCAGTAGCAAGCAGATGACCGAAATGATCAAGGCCGCAATCGCTTTGCCCGAACCGGTTAACCGCGGGTCCGCCGCGATGAGGTTTTTGGCGCGGATGGCTTTTAGGATCGCGACTGGCCCCAAAATGATCGCTAAACAAAAGACCCCGAAGATGGCGCAGGCCAGAGCTTCGCGGGCCTCGACACACGGAATGGTGACCACCTCGGGCAGTGGTCTGCCTTGGATTGCCAGGGATTTACAAGTTCCGCAGTAATTCTGCCCATCCAACTCCACCAGGCAGTGTGAACAAAACGGCTCGGTGCAGACGACGCATGGGCCAAGAGCAGATACATCTGCATGGTTCTTGCACTGCACGGCAGATTTCTCCAAGAAACTCGCGCAGCAAACAGATTGTTATCCTGCCGCCACCGATGCGCGGCCGATCGAATGATAGGCGAAACCGGCCGCGTGCAGGTGCGGCGGTTCGTAGAGATTGCGGCCGTCGAAGATCACCGGCGATTTCATCCGCCGCCGCATCTCGTCGAAATCGGGATGCTGAAATTGCTTCCATTCGGTCATGATCGCCAACGCTTCGGCGCCGTTCAGCGCGTCGTATTTGCTCTCGGCATACGTCAGCCGGTCGCCGTAGCGCTGTCGCACGTTTGGCATCGCCTCGGGGTCGTGTACGTGAAGCCTCGCCCCGCGCTTGAGCATCTCGTCGATGAAGGTCAGGGCCGGCGCCTCGCGGATGTCGTCGGTGCGGGGCTTGAACGCCAAGCCCCAGACGGCGATCGCACAACCCGACAACCGATCGCCGAAATGATTGGCTAACTTGTCGATCATCACTTGCTTTTGCCGTTCGTTCACGGCGTCGACCGCGGTGAGCAACGTCGGCTCGACGCCGTGCGACCGCGCCATCGCCCGCAGCGCCCGTACATCCTTGGGAAAGCAACTGCCGCCATAGCCGACGCCGGGGAAAAGAAACGCGAAGCCGATGCGGCTATCGTGGCCGATGCCGCGCCGCACGTCGTTGATGTCGGCATCCATCCGCTCGCAGAGGTTCGCCACCTCGTTGATGAAACTGATCTTGGTCGAAAGCAGCGCGTTGGCCACATACTTGGTCATCTCGGCGCTCTCGGGCGACATGACCAAAAACGGCTTCTCGGTACGCAGAAAGGGTGCATAGAGATCGTGCAGCAAGTTGGCCGCCTCGGGCCGGCGGACGCCTACCACCACGCGATCGGGCTTCATGAAGTCGTCGAGGGCCGCCCCCTCTTTCAAAAACTCCGGATTGCTGGCCACGTCGCACTCGCGGCCCGTTCGCTCGCGCAGCCGCCGGCCAATCGCGGCGTTCGTGCCGACGGGCACGGTGCTTTTCGTAATCACCAGCGCGCCTGCCGCCAGGTGCGGCGACAGCGCGTCGACGACTTTCCAAAGGTTCGAGAGGTCGGCCGAGCCGTCGTCGGCGCTGGGCGTGCCGACCGCCAGAAAGATCAGCTTCGCCGGGCGCACCGCGGCGGCCAGGTCGGTGGTGAAGCGCAAACGCCCGTCTTCGGCGTTTCGCCCGACCAGCTCACCAAGCCCCGGCTCGTAGATCGGCACTTCGCCTTTTTGCAGGCAGGCGACCTTTTCGGCGTCGATGTCGACGCAGGTAACGTCGTTGCCCGTCTCAGCAAAGCAAGTGCCCGTGACCAACCCGACGTAGCCGGTTCCGATGACCGCGATTTTCATAGAGTAAAAACGGCGTGTAAGAGGCTTTCAATTTGCGAGGAATAAACGTCCTTGCCCATAGAACCTTTCAAGAGTCCATTCCCGGCTCTTGCCGACTTCGACCGGTCGCTAGACGACGCGGTTCCCATCAACTGAAGCAGCTCCACGAGACACTTCAGCGCTTCTGCCTTCTTGTCCAACTGCAGGAGAGCTTTTGCTTGGCCGATCAGGGCTTCGATCAAAAGATCGCGCGATCGGACGATCGCTTCGGCGTACACGGTTACGGCGGCCTTCGGATTGTCCTCGACGGCATCGAGGAAGTGCGCGAGTTCGATCGCCGCGGCTGGCGAGGTTTTGTCGAGCTCGACGGCTTCTTGAAGCGTCTTCTTGGCATCATCCAAGGTGCAACCCGGATCCCCTTGCAGTTGGATAAAACTGGCACGCAGGACGTGCGCTTGGGGATTGCCCGGCCACGTTTCCAGAAGCGACTCGACCTCCTTGAGCGCGGCGTCGTAATCGTTGGCAGCCGAAAGGCGCGAAATGCGTGCCAGCGCCTTCTTAAAGGCTCGAGTGTGGCTCACGCGCCCCCCTCCTTCAGCTTCCGCTGAAGCCGCTCCGCTTGCTCAATGAGCTTTTTCATTTGCCGAGCCTTTTGATCGGGCGGATTGCCCGCGGCCAGATCCTTGATCTCTTTGTATGTTTCTTGCCATAGTCGCTATGGTACGACTTCGATCGCTTCAAACTGCCGGGAATAACATCATCAGCTAAATCGGTGTCGTTAGCCACTCTTCTTACTCTAACATGCGCGGGGTATGTGCCCAAGTTCCGTCGCTCGCTGATCGCGCCAATATTCCAGCGTATCGCGCACCGTTTTTTCGAGAGCGATCTCGGACCGCCAGCCGGTGGCGGCCTGTAGGCGGCCAATATCGGCGATCGGGTCCCATCGCTCGGGCCCGGGCTGAAGCTCAATCATTTCGCGGTCCGGGTCGGCCTGCGCGGCCAGCAAATTGAGAATGTCGCCGGTGCGGCGCGGCATGCCAGAGCCGACGTTGTACGTGCCGCCGCGTTCGCCGCGCTCGGCCAACAGGCGATACGCCCGCACCACGTCGCGGACGTCGGAAAGGTCGATCCAAGCGTCGAGATGCTTGACGCGCACCGGGTCGTTGCCGCCCTGCACGTACTGCGCGACCCATTCGGGCAACATCAGCCGCGGCTCTTGCCGCGGGCCGGTGTGCTGAAACGAACGCACGATTAACGTATCGAGCGCCTGCTCGTGATGCGCGCGGGTGGCGAGCTGCTCGGCCGCCCATTTCGTTTTGCCATAAGCCCTGCACGGCGCGGCGGGAGTCGTTTCGTCAAAGACGTGGCGATCTCGCGTCGCGCCGCCATAGACGTGGCTGGTACTGATCAGCAATACCCGCGGCCGGCGAGGCAGCCGGGCCGCCAACTCGAGCAGCCGCCCGGTTCCGTTCACGTTCACCTCGATCGCCCGCGGCGTCGGCTCGAGCGTGCCGCAATCGACCGGCACGCTCAACGCGGCGAGATGATAGAGGCAGTCGGGAGCGAAGTCGGAGATTTGTCGAAGGGCAAGCTCATCGATGCCCGCCGCGTCTCCGAAGTCGCAGGCCAGCACCTCAATACGGCGCAGCTCCGCGCCGGCCCAACCGGGCCACCTGCCCGACCGAGAGCAGCCGAGCACGTCGTCGCCGCGCGCCAGCAGATGCTCGGCCAGAAAGCCGCCCGCGAAACCGGTGATGCCGGTGATCAACGCTCTCATTTGTCGACAGGCACAAGTTGCTCAATAGTTCCGGCCAAAAACCGCGCCAAGCGGTCGGAGGCGATCAGGGCCTCTTCCTTGAGCTTGAGCATGTCCTTGACGCTCGACGGCCGACGGAAAATGGCGCCGGCCGCCGCGCCCAGCCGGGCGGCCCGCGATGTTTGACGCGCCAGCCGCTCAACATCGGCGGGCAAGGCGTCGTCCACGGCGTCGCTGATGACGCGAATCGCCAAAAATCGCGTCTTCGCCTGCCGGCAGACCTCGGCCACCGCCCACGATTCCATATCGACGGCCAACGCCTGATGCGTCTGCCCCAACGCCCGCTTATCGTCTGGGTGATACAGAACCGCGTCGGTCGTCACTAATCGGCCAACGTGCAGGCCCGGCTGTGCGAGTGATTCCGGCGACAGTTTCAGGTCGATCGTCAACGGCTTCCCCGCGTCGGAGGTCACGCCATCGGCCATCACGATGTCTCCCCGCCGCAGTCGCGGGTCGAGTCCGCCGGCGAACCCGGCCGAAACGATCCACGTCGGGCGGTGACCGGCAATCAACGCCTGCGCCCCTCGCGCGGCGGCCGTCAGCCCTACGCCCGACTCGACCACCACCACCGAGCGCGACTGCAACCGCCCCTGCCGAATCAACAAACCAGCCCCCTTGGTGGTCACGCTGTCGGAAAGCAGATCCACAAGCCCCCCGGCTTCGATGCCCAGCGCAAACACCAGCCCCACATCGCATGGTCCGGGCGGCTGTGTGGCCGTTTGCTCGGCCCGCTGACGCGCCGCATCGACCGCCTGGTACGCAGTTTGGCGCACTTGCTGTTGCAACCAACTACGAATCAACGATTGCCAAACCATCTAGCGCCTCAATCGGCATGCGCCCTGGAGGATGGCCTTCCAGGCCGTCCCGGTAAACTCGACACTCCGTGGCGGAGATTAGCAGTCGCCGCGGGCGACCGCCATCCCCGTCACGGAGTGCCGGGGCTACCTTAATTCCTTCAGCAGCCGCATGCGATAACGCTCGATGGCCTGGAAGGCCATCCTCCGGCTATCTCATTGCTCGGCGGCCAACCGCCCCGCCGGCTTCTCGAACACCACGTGGGGCGTGCTGACCATCGCGCCGCGCTGGTCGGTGATCGATAGATAGCAAACCAACGGCCGAAACGTCGGCAGCTCGGCCGAGACCGTGCCGCCGGCCAGCACCGCCGGACGAGTGACCCAGGTGCGATCCTTCCACGGCCCCTCGCCCACCGCATAGTGGACGTTTCCCTCGGTGACCCGCACCGAGCTGGTGAAGCTGGCCCGCACGCCGTCGCGCACGACTTCGAGCGGCTCGAGCTGGGCCAGCGGCCGACCCTGCCGCAGGACGCTGTCGACATAGATGCCGATTTCTTTGGGCCCCCAGCCATCGGGATGACTGTGCGGCATTTTCACGCGCACGCACAGCTCGACTCCGCCCGGCACAAGCTGGTACGACCGCTGATAACTATCGAGCGGATAGGCAAAGTCGTTCGTGCCGTTCACAAACAACATCGGGCAGTTCGCTCGCGACAAATAACGCGACGGATCGAAGTTCCTCACCCACCGCTGGCGCTGCTCCGCCGCCATCCGCTCGAACGTCGGCAGCCAAACGCTGTCCTGGTCCAAAAACCCGCAGCCATAGACGGGCACGGCCACCTTCACACGGTCGTCGAGTCCGGCCACGATGCAGGTGAGATACCCGCCCCAGCTAATGCCGGTGATGCCGATCCGCTGGGCATCGACTTCCTGGCGCGAGGCGAGCAGCGAATGCCCGCGTATCACGGCGGCCACCGCATGATACGTCCACATCTGGTTGACCTCGCCGTCATTGAACGCGCGGAACTTGGTTTTGTCGTCTTGGTCGGGTCCGCCGTCTTCGAGCCGCTCGCCGTCGGGGCCGCGGCCCGAAAGGTCCATCGCCAAGGCCGCATAGCCGCGCTCGGCCCAACGCGTGGCCCACTCGGCAAAGGCCTTGCCCCCGCCGCCGTGCACCAGCACCATGCCGGGAAACGGCCCTTCGCCCTCCTTGGGCCGGGCGTAATAGGCAAAGACGCGCGTCGGCTGCCCCTCGAACGGCTCGCTGGTGTAGAAAACTTTCTGCACCAAGGCCCCAGTCTCGGGCGTCTCAGTCTTGGGCGCGTCAGCCTCAGTTGCATCGCCTTCGGGTTCTTCCCAAGTCGCTTCGGGCGTTTGCTTGAGCGCCTGCACGTTCCACGGCCCGGCTGGTTTTGCCGCCGAAACCGAGCGACTGAACAACAGCAAGCCAACGACGGCGAGTAACGAGCAGCAGCGGGTTCGTCGAAACATCTTCTGTCCTCCATGAACAAAAACTTCGGTCGGGCGGGGCGTGCGGAGCGCCACGGGGCTGGCCAGCATGGCGGGCAGTAAGTCTAAACCATTGTGCCGCTCGCAAAAAGGCGACTCGCGCGGGGGCAGAGTGTGCCTCTGAGCCGTTTTGATTTTGAAAATCGGCAATTGTGAGAACCGCCATGCGGCACAGCCGCCCTCTGCTGTGCGTCGCCGACGCCAATCGGCGTCGCGGAACCAGCCGAGGGCGGCTGGTCCACATGCCGCCCCGCGCTGCTCGGAACAGCCGACTTGCTCGCACTGCCAGAACTCTCGCGTCCGCGCGATGCGCAACGCGTTGCGCATCACCCCTCTTATGGCTATAAATGCGCAAGCGCTGCGCATTTGTACCCATCAGATGGGGGCGATGGCCGCACGATCAGCAGCACCCCAGTCCCAAGCCCCCAGTCCCACGCCGCCCTGTCTCGAGACCTTTGTGCCCCGCTCAGCGCTTGCGGAAAACCACGCGTCGCCCGCTCGCTGATCTTGCCTAAACTGCGTCGCGCAACGAGTTTGCGGCGCTTGCCCAACGCATCAACGGCGCCGTACGCAAGCGTTTCGCCCCGACTCCCTGATTGCCGCCGAATGCCGAATCCTGAATCCCGAATGCTTCCCTGTCGCCTTCGCATTGCACCGTCTTCCTTGCCCTGACCCCCAACCCCTGAATCCCGACCCCTGTTTCTCCCTCTCCCTGTGTTGTACCAGGCAAGTGGCTTGGTCGGTTTTCCGCGGGCTTTGCGCCTATTTTTGCGACCGCCTCCTGTGGCCCAGCCGCAGTCGACTGGGGCGGTCGCCGCCGGCGACGGGCGGATGATCCGAGTTTGGCCGCGACCGCGAGAAATCGGCCGGACAAGAAGCCCCCTGAACCCCGAATCCTGAATCCCGAATGCTGCCCCGGCCCCCGAATCCCGACCCGCGACATCTGCTTTTAGACGCTGGCC
>DATFDL010000272.1:0-6723 GCA_035252155.1 Pirellulales bacterium
CAACTCGGCTGCCTGAAGCTGATTGCCTTTGACGTGACGCATCACTTCGTCGAGAACCACGCGGTCGACGGCCGCCGAGATCAGCCGATAGACGTCGGGCTGTCCGGAGTGCAGAAGCTGCCGCGTGTATTGTCCTACCTCGAGCGCGCCGCCGCTGGGCGAGTGAATCGGCGGCGGCCAAGCCGCGGCGCCCGCCGGCCGGCAAGAGTCAGGCAGGCAGTCGGGCGTGATCACTTCGCCGGTGGCGTGCAACATGCCGAACTTGATGGCACTTTGCAGCTCGCGCACGTTGCCCGGCCAATGATGACCTTCGAGCAGCCGGCGGCTTTCGGGCGTCAGAGCGCGAATGTTCTTGTTCAACTCGATGTTGAACACCCGCAAAAAGTGATCGATCAGCCGCGGAATGTCCTCGCGCCGCTCGCGCAGCGGCGGCAACTGAATCAGGAAGCCGTTGAGCCGATAGTAAAGATCTTGGCGAAACGCGCCCTGCTCGACCAGCTCGGCCAGGTTCTTGTTGGTCGCGGCGATGATGCGCACGTCGGTCTGGATGGTGTCGTTCGCGCCGACTCGCTCGAAACGCTGTTCCTGCAAAAGCCGCAGCACCTTGGCCTGCGTGGCGCTGCTCATGTCGGCGATCTCGTCGAGAAAGATGGTGCCGCCGCTCACCTGCTCGAACTTGCCGATCCGCCGCTGATCGGCGCCGGTGAATGCGCCCCGCTCGTGCCCGAACAGTTCGCTCTCTAGCAAATTCTCGGGAATGGCGGCGCAGTTGATCGCCAGAAACGGGGCCTGGCTGCGGCGACTGTAGTGGTAGATCGAACGGGCGACCAGCTCCTTGCCGGTGCCGCTCTCGCCGACGATCAGCACCGTCACGTCTTGCGGGGCCACGCGGCCGATCGCCTTATAAACCTCTTGCATGGCGGGGGCATGGCCGACGATGCGGTCGCCCGCCACGTCTTCCGATTCTTCCTCGCTGATGACGGCCGGCACATGGCTGAGGCGGCTCACCTCCAGGGCCTTGGCCACTACCTCGCGCAGGCGTCGGAAATCGACCGGCTTGAGCAGATACTCGAAGGCCCCGCGACGCATGGCCTCGATGGCCGTTTCGGTCTTGGCAAAGGCGGTGATCACAATCACCGGCAGCCGCGAGTCGATCTGGCGGATGCGGTCGTAGGCGTCGAGTCCCGACATATCGGGCAGCCGCACGTCGAGAATCACCGCGTCGGGCAGCCGCTCGACGACCAAATCGATACCCTCGTTGGCAGTTTTGGCGGTGACTACCTCCAGTGTGTCGGAGCTGAGACACTTCTGGAGCGAGTAGAGCACGTTGGGCTCGTCGTCAACGACCAGCAGCCGCGACATGCGTTGGCTCCAGGCGTTCGAGACTCGGCGGCTCGTGATCGAAGGCCGTCGGTTCAGCCGGTTGAGTCCGCGGCAGCCAGAGGGTAAACGCGGCGCCGCCCTGCGGCAGGTTGTCGGCGTCGATCTGTCCGCCGTGGGCCTCGACAATTCGCCGGCAGATGGGCAGCCCCAGGCCCGTGCCGGTCTCTTTGGTGCTGACAAACGGCTCGAAGATGCGCTGGCCGAGGTCGGCCGGCAGGCCGATGCCATCGTCGGCGACGCGCAGCGAATAGCCCGGTCGATCGGAGGCGAATTCGTCGCGAACACGAATCACCACGTTGCCCCCGCCGGGCAGAGCGTCGAGCGCGTTAAACAACAGGTTGAGCAGCACCTGCTTGATCTGTCCGCCGTCGGCTTCGACCAGCGCGGCGCGGCTGGGCAGCTCGCGGTGCAAGGCGACGTGCTGCTGCTCGGCGCGGGCCGACACCAGGTCGGCCGTCTGCTGAACGAGTTGCCGCAAATCGACCAACCGCTTAGCGGGCTGCGGCGGTCGAGCGAAATCCAACAGCGACTGGATCGACTCTTCGAGCCGGCCGATCTCTTCTTCGACCACGGCCAGGTCGCGGCCGCGCAGGCCGCCGCCCGACTCGCGTTCGGCGGCCGCCTGCACCAAAATCTTCATGGCCATCAGTGGATTGCGCAGCTCATGGGCCAGGCCGGCGGCCAGTTGTCCAACCGCGGCAAGCTGCTCGCTGCGCAGCACCTCGCGTTCACGCTGTTCGAGCCGCTCGACGACGGTGCCGATGTGGTCGGCCATGTTTTGCAACGCATGCTCCAATTCTTCAAATCCGCCGCCGGTCGAGAGCGTGATCGGTCCCACGACTTCGTTCAGCTTGCCCGCCGCCCCGTGGACGGGGACGCTGAGCTGCACGATCGAGCGGCTGATGCCGCGGGCGATGCCGAAGCCGGCCAACAAGCCCGCCGCCGATCCGCACAAGCCCAGCAACAGCAACCCCAGGCCCATGCGATCGGCCACCACCTGGTTTTGCTCGCCGCGGCGCGCCACCACCTTGCGGTGAAAGGCGACGTATTCGTGCGCCGGCTCAAACATCTCTCGTTGCAATGCGTCGCCGTTGAGCAGCATTTCCAGCCGTTCGGTCATTTCGTCGTCCGGCGCTCCGACCGCCCGCTCGACATCGGCAAAAAACCGCAGGCGGCCGCGGTCGAGCTGTTCGAGCAACTGCTGCTCGCGGGCGTCTTCGGCCGACTGCCTGGCGGTGGCCAACAGCCGGTCGGTCGCGTCGCGGAGCGGGGGCACCTGGGTCAGATAATCGTGGTCGCCCGTCCGCAAGAATGAATTCAGCTTGCCGCGGATTTCGCGCATTTTGATTTCGAGATCTTCCGCCGCCAGCATGCTCGCCATATCGCGGGCGAGCAGCCCCGAATTCTCCTGCTGCATGCTGTGAAGATACCAGGCCGAAACGATGCCCACGGCCAACAGCAGCAGGCTGAGGCCGATCATCGGGCCGGTGACCCGCAGAAAGAACTTGGCGTTCATGGGCAAATGCTGCGTAGCGGCTAGCGGCGTGGACAACTCGTGTCCAGCTTGACCAGTTTCTGTGTCGGACCAGCCCTGGCGGGGCGGCTCAGTGGCGAGGCGTATCACTTTACCATACCACGTTGGTTGCCGGATTTCATCTCGAACGGACGCAGAAGGGCATCCCAAAGCGGGACGAACCGCTTTCGTGAAGCAAAGATGGGGCCAGAGAGGCGCGGCATGAGGGTTGCATCACTTCGACGGCCGAAGCATTCGCTTGCAGGGGGGCAATCGCCCCGGCCCATGTGGCCGTCATGTAGCACGGCCCTTGAGACCGGCATGTAGCCCCGGTCTTTGTGGCCGGCAATGTAGTCGCGGCCCTTGTGGCCGGCTACAAGAAAGGAAGGTCAACAATGTTTGACATGGTCGAAAATGCCCTTCAGAGCCATCTGCCGCTTTGGGAATCCGATTTCGGCGAAGACGCACTGGCGCCGCCGAAACGACATCCATTTATCGTGGTTTCGCGTTTGCCCGGATCTGGTGGCAGCGCGGTGGCCCGGATCGTGGGCGAGCGGTTGGGCTGGCCCGTGCTCGATGGCGAGCTGGTCGAACGCATCGAGCGGCGATTTGGCGTTCGCCACGCGGTCTTGGAATTGCTCGACGAAGCCAAGCCCAGCATGTTATACGAGGCGCTGGGGCATTTGCTCAGTCGCGATTTGATCAGCCAGAACGCGTATCTCTGCTATCTACGCAAAGTGGTCCGCGCCGCGACCGCCGAGGGGCCGGCGGTCTTTGTAGGCCGGGGGACTCACTTCTTTTTGCCGCGGCGGCACGGGCTGGTGGTGCGCGTGGTGGCCAACGAGCACGACCGCGTCGAGCGGATTGTCGAGCGTTACCAGGTGTCGAAAAGCGTGGCCCGACGAACGCTGGCCGAAACGCACGCTCGGCGTTCGGCGTTCGTGCGGACCTATTTCCACCGCGACATCGACGACTTGACGCTGTACGACCTGGTGGTGAATTCGACGCAACTGGGCATCGAGGCCTGCGCCGACGTGGTCTTGGTGGCTTATCGAGGGCGGTGCGAACCGGCCCATCACAAGACCGCCCCGGCCGGCCGCCGCGAACTGGCGACGCACGCGGCGTAGGGCCAGCAGCACGCCGCCGCGCGGTCGACGTGCTTCCGCGCGAGATATAGTTCACGCGGGCGTGAATGCGGCAATGTGGGACAGCCGCCCTCGGCTGTCTCGCGGTCGCCTTTGGCGACCACTTTACAGCCGAGGGCGGCTGTGCCACATCGGCGATGGATATCGTAGCACCCGGCGCGACTTTTCCCTCCTACGCGCTCTCCGGCGGAGCGTGTGCCGCGGGGGCCCGACATGCTGACATCGAATCGTTCGTGCTCTAAAATGAGCGTTGTAACCAACGACTCAACTTCGTCGAGACCACAGCCGCCACCTCGTCAACCTGCGCCGCACGTGAGCCATTCGCCCGGAAACTGGAGTCAGGCCGTCGTCGCCGGGCATTCGTGCGACGTCTACGAGCCGCCGCGCCGCAATGAGCATGGCTATGTCGTGGTTTATCTGCACGGCGTGCATTTGACTCGGCTGACCGAGAACGAGGCGTTCTGCGGCGAGTTCGCGCGGCACGGTTTGCCGGTGATCGCCCCGCTGACGGGGCGAAGCTGGTGGACCAACAAGCTCTGCCCCGAGTTCGACGCCGCGCTCACGGCCGAGCGGTACGTGCTGGACCACGTCGTGCCGTACGCCGCCGAGCGGTTTGGCTCGCGGCCGCCGCGGCTGGCGCTGCTGGGCACGAGCATGGGCGGGCAAGGTGCGTTGCGATTCGCTTTCAAGTTTCCCAACGTGTTTCCGATCGTGGCGGCGATCTCGCCGGCTATCGACTATCAACTGCGGTTTTACGAAGAGGGCGAAGAGACGCTGCCTGCGATGTATGCCGACGCCGAAGCCGTGCGGCAAGACACGGCCACGCTGCACGTGCATCCGCTCAACTGGCCACGCAACATCTGGTTTGCGTCCGATCCGGAGGACCATCGCTGGCACGACAGCGCCCAAAAGCTACGGATGAAACTTTGGGCGTTAGGCATTCCGCACGAGTGCGATCTGGAGACGTCCGCCGGCGGGCATGGTTGGGGCTATTACAACCGCATGGCGCCCGCCGCCATGGCATTCATCGCCGCCCGGCTTGAGGCCGAGCGGCGACGAGTCGTCTGAGACCCTCGGCGAAGATGCAGGCAAAAGAATTGAGAACAAAAAATGAAGTTGCAAGTTTGGCATGACTACTTTGGTGCTTGAACAGCCGCCTCGCGCTGCGAGCGTAACAGTGTCGGGGCAGTTCTTGGCCATTGAATTGGCCGTTCGCCGGAGCCCCAGCGTGCCGCTCGATTGGTATCCGCGTTCACCAGTGATATTAGATCACTGCGGTCCATAGCGCCGGAAAAACCCGCGAATCCATCTGTAAGAAAGTAAGCTGGGCCAAAAAGAATGACGAGCCAAAGCAGAGTCGAGAGGCGAAATTGGAAACACTGTCGCACCATGATGATCTACGGGCCGCCTGTTTACACGCTAGTTGGATTCACCACAATCAGGCCCGGCCCGAACCCTGCCATCCGAGCAAAGTGAGCAACGTTAAACGTAAGCAGGTGCGTTACCCTGTGGACATGACAAACAGCGGCGAGGCGGGCATCATGAACTTGCTTGGCGGTTATCCCCAAGGAACCCACCAACGCTTTCCACGCCGGATAGACATCCGGCGTGTCGGCCAAAAGAGGAAAACTCGCCTCGAACGTTGCCGCTTGAGCCTCTGTATCGAGGATCGAAAGACCCAAGCCGTTTGCAACCACGGGACGCGTGGCGACGTTGCGAAACTCGATGAGAACCTGCGGAGTGATGTACAGCACTTCGCCGCCCCGATGTAATTCTACCACGGCCCGAGCGGCGACAGCGTGCTGGGCATCCGCCGCGTTCGCGAGCCGCGCTAAGATCGTGGTGTCGAGCAGGTAGGCCACTAGTCGTATAGCGCTTCGCTGCTAAGCGCCGCATCAGAAAGAGACACGCCGCAGTCTCGCGCCGCCGCGAGTAGGCCACGTTCCCATTCATCACGAGGCTGCAACGAGTTGGCAGCGAGGAACTTCGCGCGCAACGCGTCGAGTGCCAACCCCTCGGGAGTAACCCCGTGCCGCCGGGCTAGTTCGGTTATTGCAGACTCTAGTTCCGGATCGAGGGTGACAATCATGACCACCATCCTTCATCTGACACGATGTTCTTCTGTCAATCATAGCTGATCCGTCATTGGAGACCAAGCATCTTTGCCGCTCACCGTTATCACCGTTGCACAGCGGGCGGTGCGGATGTGCGCCGTGTGGGCGCTGAAACCTGCGGCGGCGCCTGAGCGCGCGGACCCATGAAGGCTGGCGGCGCCGGACCGCGCGCTGCCCCGCGAACGGGCGGCGGTACGCCAGGGCGAATCCCGGAACCGCCGGGCGCAAGGCCCGGAGCTACCTTGCCGGGAGCTGACTTGCCGGCTTCGTCTTCGTCCTCCTCGCTGGCCTGCACGTGGCTGAAATCGACCGAATGGAAATCGTCGAGCTTGATGCGTTGCGTCTTGGGCCAATACGAGATTTTGCCGGCCACCAGGTCTTTGGGCCTCACGTTTTTGCGATGCTCGCGATACAGTTGCGCGCCGGTCCAGCCATCGCCTTCCAACACCAGGCGGTCAGACTGCGAACTATACGTCAGCCGCCGCGATCGCGCCAAAAACTCGGCCCCTTCGATCACGGTGTTACCCAGCCCGGTCAACTCGAACGTCGCCTGCGCTTGGCCGCGGGC
>DATFDL010000273.1:0-14739 GCA_035252155.1 Pirellulales bacterium
CAATGCCAAAAACGCAATCATAGGGATCAAAAATAGCAGCAGTAGGACAAGAGCTGCACCGCGGCGGGCGCCGGGCCGCGCGCTTCTGCGGCCGGTGGCTGGGGCAGAGCCTTGGCGATGCCCCGGTTGCGCCGATTCCCAGACGCGAAGACGCGGAGACGCGGAGACGCGGAGAAAACTTGAAAGAAGCTGATTATTGTCGTTCATCATCATTCACCGCGTCCTGAACCCTGAACCCTGAACCCTGAACCCTCCCCGCACTCAATTCCCCTCGCAAATCATCACCGCCTCAGCAGTGACGGGTATCGTGTTGGGCATCGACAAAAGCGAGGGGAGCATTACCGTATAGTTGCCTGTGATTTTGACGCAAATGAACTGTCCCGGCTGGGCGTTGTTCCAGGCGCCCAGGTTGTTGCCTTTGCTATCGGAGAGATAGACCTGTGTCGCTTGGCCGCTCAATTGCTGCGCGCCGAGGAACGCGTTGATGGTGTTCGTAACATCCGAGGTGGCGTTGCCCGTCGTCACGCCGGCGATGGTCACCGGTTGGGTATGTGTAACGGCGTAGCGGCAACCTTCGCGCGCCGCGTTGGTGAAGACTTGCAAGGCAAAGATATAGCGGCCGTACTCCATGATGCCGAACAAAAAAAGCAGCACGATCGGAAGCACCAAAGCAGTCTCGATGATGGCGGCGCCGCGGCGCCGCGATGAGCGACGAACGACCTCCGACGCCGGGGAAACGCGGAGACGCGGAGACGCGGAGACGCGGAGCACGCTGAATTGTGGACTGGTGATAGACATTATCGCCCTAGGTCTGCCTTTCGTTACACTCCGCACTCCGTACTCCGCACTCCGCACTCCGCACTCCGTATTCCGTATTTCGTATTCCGTATTCCGTATTCCGTATTTCTTCCCTGATCTCCGACCTCTGACCTCTGATCCCTCTCAATACGGCAATTGGGTACTGACGTTCACCTGCGAATCGTTGAGCGAAACCCAGTTCACCGAAACCGTCATCTGATTCATGCCGGTGATCGAGCTGACCACGCCCCAGCGCAAGCTGCTGTAGGCAGTTCCCGGCGGAATGAGGATCGACAGTTGAAACTTGTCGAGCGGCTGGGCGTTGCAGGGATCGGTCCACGAGTTGCCGCTTTTGTTGATCACCGAGATTTGTGCGCCGCTCACGGCCGCGGTGGGCAGGCCGGCCGCGGTCAAATAGTCGCGCACGTTCTGCTGCACGACCGGCACGGTCACCGGCGCGTTGTTCAAGGTGCCCTCGGCGGCGATCCTCGCGCCTTCGCGGGCGGCGTTGACCAGGATCTGCTCCACCTGCACCATCCGCCCGACTTCCCACATACCGAGCATGAAGAGCAGCAGAATGGGCATGCAAAGCCCAGCCTCGACCGCGGCGATGCCACGTCGTTGGTTGTTTCGCTGCGAGGTAGTTCGGAGCATGCTCTCGTCTGGCGCGCGGAATCGCTAATTCACCACTCTGCCGAAAACTAGCTTGCAAACGCGCCAGCGTCAAAATCGGCCGCCGTAGGTCAGGCTTTTCCAGCCTGACGTGCACCGCCATCGGGGCCAAGACTCGCGCTTAGTTGCGAACCGATTGTAGGGATTGCGCCAACCCATTCGCCGGCCTATCGCCGCTGGAACCGATGCGATAAACTTCCGGCGGAGGGCCTTGAATGTCGCAAGAAATGGTGGAAGAAACGCGAACGCACGGCGTGCCTGTGCCCCGGCGAGGTAACTGGCTGCGGCGGCTTTATCACTGGGTGCTCGGCTGGGCCGAGACGCCCTACGGCACGCCGGCGTTGGCTGTCTTGGCTTTCGCCGAGAGCTCGTTCTTTCCGATTCCGCCCGACGTGTTGCAAATCGCCCTGTCGGTTGGCCGGCCGCGGCGCGCATTTTATTACGCGGCGGTCAGCGCGGCCGCTTCAGTGCTGGGAGGGATCGCGGGCTGGTATATCGGCTTCGGACTATGGTGGAGCGTGAGCGAATTCTTTTTCACCTACGTGCCCGGATTCAGCCACGAAAACTTCGATCGTGTACGACAGCTCTATGCCGACAACGCCTTCTGGGCCATCTTTGCGGCGGCCTTTACGCCAATTCCGTACAAGGTGTTCACCATTGGGGCGGGCGTGTTCAACGTGTCGCTGCAGACCCTGATCGCGGCGTCGGTCTTGGGCCGCTCGGGCCGCTTCTTTCTGGTGGCGACGGCCATTTTCTTGTTCGGCGCTCGCGCCAAGGCGGTCCTCGAACGGCACTTCGAGTGGATGACACTGTTGCTGTGTGCGCTGATCGCCGCCGGGTTTTTGGCAATTCGACTGCTGTTCTAGGGCATGACCAACCACGATCCGGGGCGCGACATCACGCGGGTTCTGGCCGCGGCAGCGTCGGGCGAGCCACGGGCCACTGAGCAACTGCTGCCGCTGGTCTATGAAGAATTGCGGCAAGTGGCGGCCAGGCAATTGGCCAACGAGCGACCAGGTCACACGCTCCAAGCCACCGCGCTGGTTCACGAAGCTTACTTGCGGTTGGTCGGCGGTGGGGGAACCTCCTGGGAGAATCGCCGGCACTTTTTCGCTGCCGCGGCCGAGGCGATGCGGCGGATTCTGGTCGAACGGGCACGCCGCAAGCGCCGCCTCCGCCACGGCGGCGGCGGGCAACGAGTCGAAATCGAAGCCGATGAATTGCCCATCGAAGAGCCGCCGGTCGATCTGCTGGCCCTCGATGAGGCGCTCGAGCGTCTGGCCGCCGAAGATGCTTCCAAAGCCGAGCTCGTGAAATTGCGTTTTTTCGCCGGATTGAGCGAGCAGGAAGCCGCCGAGGTGTTGGGGATTTCCCGGGCGACCGCCGCCCGGCACTGGGCCTATGCCCGGGCGTGGCTCTTTGACCAGTTGCGCGACGATGTTGAGTAAAATTGAGCGGGTGGTGAGGCGCGCCGGGCCGAAACGGCGCATAAGTCTGTAGGGAACCCCCTCCGTGGCGTTCCGACAGCGGCGGAAGCCGCCTCAGTAGCTCCGACACTCCGTGGCGGAGATTGAGCGGTCGCCTATGGCGACCGCGATCTCCGTCGCGGAATGCCGGAGCTACTTTGACGCGGAAAACGCCCGCGACGTCGGTTCGCCCCCCGCGGAACGCCACGGAGGGCGTCCCTACAGAGCCTGAGGCCCTTAACCTCCGAACTGCACCGAACCATGCCCGACTCCGATAATCCCCAAGCTCCCTCGCCCAGCGGCACCGCCCCGACGCTCGATCCGCAATCGGTCGAGGGCATCTTCATCGAGGCGCTGGCTAAAGACCGCGGCCAGCGGCGCAGCGACTTTCTTGACACGGCCTGCCAGGGCAACACCGAGTTGCGCAGCCGCGTCGAAGCGCTGTTGCGGGCCTATGACGACGCCGGCAGCTTTTTGCAGCAGCCGGCTGGCGATTGGCGAAACCCGCCGGTTACCGCGGCAGCCGGCGCGGCGGCGACGGATGAACATGGCATTCCACCGGGCCTGCTGCGACACAGCGACAATCCCGAATACATCGGCGTCATCGGCCCTTATCAAATTCGCGAGCTGATCGGTCGCGGCGGCATGGGCATCGTCCTAAGGGCGTTCGACGCCAAGCTGAGCCGTGTGGTGGCCATCAAGGTGCTCTCGCCCGAACTGGCGGCCCAGCATTCTGCCCGGCGGCGCTTCATGCGCGAGGCGCAGGCGGCGGCGGCCGTGACGCACCCACATGTGGTGACCATTCACGCGGTCGATGAAGACCAATGGCCGTATCTGGTCATGGAGTGTATCGAGGGCCAGTCGCTGCAAGACAAGATCGAGCGCGCGGGACCGCTCAAGCTCGCCGAGGTGCTGCGCATCGGCACCCAGATCGCCGAAGGTCTGGCGGCGGCCCACAAGCAAGGACTCATCCACCGCGATGTAAAACCCGCCAACATTTTGTTGGAAAACGGAGTCGAGCGGGTGAAGATCACCGATTTCGGGCTGGCCCGGGCGGCCGACGACGTATCGATCACGCGCCCCGGCGAAATCTCGGGCACGCCGCAATACATGTCGCCCGAACAGGCGTCAGGCCAACGCATCGATCAGCGCAGCGACCTGTTCAGCCTGGGCTGCGTGCTGTATGCGATGTGCGCCGGCCGGCCGCCGTTCCGCGCCGACAGCATGGCCGCCATCGTCAAGAAAATCTGCGACGACACTCCACAGCCGCTGCGCGATATTGATCCGCAGTTGCCCGAATGGCTGGCCGCAACGATCGACCGGCTGTTGGCCAAGGATCCGAATCAGCGGTTTCAAACCGCGGCGGAGGTCGCGCAGCTCTTGAGCGATGCGCTGGCACGGTTGCAAGCTGGGAAGCCGATCACAGCCGCAGGCAGTCCCTTTGCTGCGGCTCCGCCGTCGGGAATGCCGCGGGAGTTTGCCGTCGCCCACGGCGGTACTGTGGCCGGCGGCAACGGCTTTCTGGTCTTTAATCCCCGCCTGCCGAGAATCGCGCAATGGATTTGCGCCTACAGCCTCGTGATTTCGCCGGTGCTCCTCGCACTGAGGCTCGCCAGTATCATTGCCTTCACGCTCGAGCAGGACAAATTCGTCATTGCCAGCGAAGTGCTCGACTTGCCGCTGAGCTTGCTGGTCGTCGTATTGCTTTTCGTGGGCGGTTTGAAGCTACGCGGCCTGCGCAGCGGCGCGGCTACCTGGTTAAAAGCGGGCTTCGCCGTGCAAACGGCATTGCTGCCTCTCTACCTGGCGGCGATGGCGGCCTGGATGGCGAACGACCCGAACGTTTCCGCCGCGCTCGACCAGCCCGGCAACGGGCGAGACTTTATCGGCCTTTCGCTGGTCTTTGTCTGTTACGGATTCGGCATCTTCGCGCTCGTCTGGCTCGTGCGAAATTCGCAAGCGCTGGCGTCGATCTGTAGCTTGCCGCACAACGCCGCGTCGGTCGATCGAGCGACGCTGGAACCGAGGCCGGCGCCGCCCGCCTGGTTGGTTGTAGTAGCGACAGGCTTGGCGGGGTTTTGGTTTGGTCGCCTGATGCCCTTGCGGGCCGGGGGAGTGAACAACCTGGAAGGTTGGTTCATCGGGGCGGCTGTGGTTGGCTTCGCGTTGCTGCTGTTTTGGGGCGCGCGCCTCCGCTCGGTCTCATCGACGCGCGGAGTGCTGATTATCGCGATTGCAGCTTGGGCATATTTCATCGGATGCGCCTTCGGCCGCGAGCAAATGATTCGCCCCGCTATGGGGTTCGATGCCGCAGACTGGCTGACGACGTTGGTGACTTTGCTAGTCGGCTATCTCCTTTGGCGCGAGCGAAGACAAATCTCGGCGCCGGTGCGCCCCGCGGCGGCTTCCGATCACCCGACCGCCGCCAGCCCGGCTGGCGGCGCACCCCGCGCAACTACTCACATTCATCCTTGGCGGATCGCCGGGTGGCTGATCGTGGCCATGCTCTCGCTCATGCTGCTCGTGCCCGTGTTGCTCGTCATCGCCTATCTCGTGCCCGCGTATCTGAAAGGGCATCAGGCGCAACAACACATGCACGAATGGCAGGCCAATGCGGCAACTTTGAGGCTCACCTGGGACGAAGACCTGCCGATCGTGGAAGTCCGGGTCGACGATGTCACCAACTGGAGATATGATAACACGCCTCTGGAGATTCCCCCCATTCAAAGGCCGCAGTCTCCGGGTAAGTGCACCATACTGGTTCTCTACAGGCACGGCGAGCGCCAACGCAGCCTGCGCGAAACCGTCGAGCTGGCTGCACGCGAAGACCGGACGCTCGATCTCTCGCCGCTGGTCGAGCGCGATATTCAAGAGCGCGCGGCCAAGGTCGCCAAAAAGGCCGAAGCCGAACCATTGCCCAATAGCAACGATTCGACGATCGTGTGGGGCCGCACGCATCGTGAGGTACAACTTGGCTGGCGGATCGAACCGCGCAAGGACGTCTACACAATCGGCGATCAGTTCACGGTGACGCTGTTTCTGCGAAATACGGGAGCCGAACCCATCAGCATGTCGATGCCGAGGCAAGAGATCTTGGAAAAACTCGGTCTTGGCATCGAGCATCACGACGCGGAAGGCTTGGAACTGCCGTGGCGATGGGGGCCTGCCCACAAGGGACCGGAGGCATTGACCGTGTCGGGCTATCTCGAGACAACTTTGGAACCAGGCGTTTCCTTCGAGTTGCCGTCGTTCACCGTCGCAATCGGCAGCTCCCGTGAGAAGGAAACAGACGCTGGTCAGATGCCCATGGTCGAGATCAACCCCGATCTGCGTGGCACAAAGCCGACTACAGCCCAGCGTCTGACGTTCAAGCTGTCGCCGATCGGCATTGCTGGCCGCGACGAAGAACAGCTCGAAATCGAAGCGTTCGAGTTTCGCCTCGCTCCGACGCCGTAATTGCGGCAGTGAATTCCGCCGGTCGTTGAAATTCCGTGTGGTTCCGAAAAGCGAGACTTGACATCAGACATAATGTCTGTAGAGTGATCCCATTGTCAAGCGCTGTCACGATCGTTGCCACGGTGATGCGATGTCCATGAAGACGGTACTGGTCGCAGTCTGCGGGGCCGCACTGGCTTTTGCGATTTGCTGCGTTGCGGATGAAACTGAAGGTCAGCAGATTGACGATCGGCAGACCGGCGATCAGCAGCAGGCCGCCGCCGAGCAATTAGACTTCATGATGAATTCGGTGCGGACGCTGCGGGTTGTGCCCAATGCGGAGCCGTCGGACGTCTGGATGTTTCATGACAAACCGGTATTGCGATGGACCAACCCCGTCGGCGGTGCTCCTGACGGCATCGTCGTCCTTTGGACCGATGGCGTGCGGCCCACGGTCGTGGCTACCGTGTTTCAAAACAAGGCCGGCAATTGGGTGCAGGAGTTTCACTCGTTGGCATCAGGTCCGTTTGTAGTGAGGGACGGGGGTGAAGTGTTGTGGGAGCCTCGCAAAGAAGCGGATGAGTTCGAGCCGGTGGACGACGCCCCGGCGCCTGCCGACTCTCGCGCCAAGCGTCTTGCGCAGATGCGCGACATCGCAAGAGACTATATGGCTTACGACGATTTCACCAGCAGGGGACAAACTACGCGGCACGAACTGCGGTTGCTGAGCAACCCGATTTACCGCTACCCGGCTGCCGACAAGCAAGTGATCGACGGGGCGGTGTTTGTCTTTGTGGTGGGCACCGATCCGGAGCTTCTGCTGGCGCTTGAAGCGCGCGAGACGGCGGATGCCAGCCGAATTTGGCTCTATCGTTTCGAGGCGATGACGTATTGGCCGGTTGAGGTCAAGCGCGACGGCCGGTCGGTTTGGAGCGTTCCCATGGCGCCACGAGACGATTTTCGTCAGCGCATCATCGAGCGCGATTAATCCGCGCCCAGCCGCGTTATCCGTGGTCTCTAAACGGCGCTCAATTGACCACGGATGGTGCGGATGGGCACGGATAAGAAATGATCTTGAGACCGAGTCAGTTCGATTTGAAAATGTCCGCGGAGCTGTCGACGCGAATCTCCACCTCCCACCACGAAATCCAGGTCGGTGATTGCGTGGTGCGAACCTGTGCGTAGCGAGCAATTAGTCCCTTGGGAAAATCGAACTTGAGTGGTTGCTGGTTGACGGTTGGTCCGTGAAACGTGTGGACCAGCCGAGCTTTCGAGCGATCCGCCAAGTGAGGCTACTCATCGGCCGATGCCCGGTTTATCGACTTGCCTCTTATGGTTCATCGATCGGCGTGGTTGCGGTGTGGTACGTCGCATAGACGCTGTCCTGATATTGCGGAGTTCCAATCTCCAGCAAACTCACGTCCTCGGGCATGGCTTCGACGTGCCATACTTCACGGTCCCGATACGATGCACGCAGATCGAGAAAGTGATATCGAGCAAAAGCAAACTGCCAGCCGGGCGAGTCGCCAGCGAGGCTGGCTTCCAAGAGCAAGATCGCTTCCGGGTCGGTGCCGATCGAAAAGCTGAACAGCGCCCCATCGGTTTTTTTGTCATCACCTTGGTAGCGCAAGAGAGGCTGGGGCAGTAGCCGCAGTGCGTCTTTCTCGCCGGTCCGTCGTTCCAGCGTGGCCGAAAAATTGCGAGCTAACGTCTTCATCTGCGATAAACGACCCCGCGCCGACGGGGGCACCGGCGGGGCGTCGGGCACCGGCTGCCACGTCACACCAGCCGCCTGTGGCGCCCAGACGCGCGCGCCGCGATAGATCGCTGTCATGGGTCCCGCCGCCAACGAATGGTATTCGTGCTTGCGGCGAATGACCTTCGGTAGCCGATACGTAAACACCGAGCCGATCACCTGCGGGCGTCCGTCGAGCAGCCAGACAAAGACCGCGCCGTCTTCGCCCGTTCGGGCCGGGTTGTCCCAGTGCAAGAGCGGTTCTTCGCGAAGCTGGAACACCGCATTTGGCCGCGCATCCAAGCTCATGGCGTACTGCTTGGCGTCGGCCTTGAAATCTTCGATCGTGCCCGCTGCCTCCGAAACGGGCTTGGCGGCCCCTTCCGGCGTTGTCGTGGGTTGTCCGAGGACGACCGCCGAGAGAATCAGCGAGAATGCGCGCGACATAGATTCACCACAAGGTGCGAGGTGTTTTGTTCGCCCTCATGGTAAAGACGTTATGTCTGTTTGTCAATCGAGCGAACGCGACCCGTCCGGTCCTCGCCCGTTTTGGATTGGCGTCAGGCAAGTAAGCCTTGACCTACGGGGAGCGGCTAGCAGCTCGATCAATGTCCGTCGTGGTCGCCGTCGCTGTCGAGCTTGGTGGCGGCAGCCTGGCCGGCCTGCGAAATCGAGAGCGTGTCTTGAATGAGTTTGCTGACGGTGGCGGCGGGCTGCGATGCCGCGATGGCGGCGGTTGCAGTGGCGGCCGCGACTTTCAACGAAGCGTTTCCGACGGGCGACACCATAAAGCAACCTTTCCGCGAGCTGGAAACTCGTCAGACAACCGGCTGGCGCCGTGCTGGCGCGCCGAATCCTCTCAGGTCCTTGATCGGATGCGGCGAAAAAGCACCTGAGCACATTGCCTTGCGACGGCATAACCGCCTCAACCGACATAGCCGACTCATTTTTATGCTCGCAAAAACAGATAGACTGGAGCGTTGGTGAGGACCATAACAGATGTCGCGACAACGTAAAGTGCAGCACGCCCCTTGAACCATCCAACGAAAACCCCACAATTCACTACCGCTGTACGATTGACTGCGCGATCGAAACTAGCACCTCACCGGAGAACGAGAATGCATCAGATAATCCACCAACTGTCGAAACCGCTTCGCTCGCTCGCGGCCGTGGCGGCGCTCTGGTTGACCGCGCCGGGCTGCGGCTCGCGGCATCCGAAAACCATCGATGTCCCAAAGGAAAAGGTTGAGCAATGGGATAAAGAGGAGCAGGAAGCCAATGAACGCATGAAGAAAGAGGCCGCCGCGCAGGGCCGGCCGCTTGAATAACGACACCAAGCGCGCGCATCGTTGACCACATCGGGTCGCTGCGTTTAGCCCATCAAGTGAAAATCGATCACCACGGGCAGATGGTCGCTGGCCCGTTTGGCCGGCCGCGTGGCAACTACGCGGGCGTGCCTCACGGCGATCGCCCCGCGATGGAACGCCTTGTCGAGCGAGCCGAGTGCAAGCCAGGCCGGAAACGTGCGAAATCGTGAGGGAGGCGCGGTGGCCGTGTGGAATTCGTGCCGCGCGAACGGCCCGTGCGCCAGCGTGTTGCGCCAGTCGTTCGTGTCGCCGGCGACCAGCGTGGGCAACTCGATTGATTCACGAAACAACGCATGTTCCAGCAGATGGTTCACCTGCCAATGACGCTCCTCCTCAGCCAGTCCCAGGTGCCAGTTGACCAAGTGCAACGGCCCTTCGGGCGTTTGAACCACGACAAGCTGGGCGCCCCGCGGCTTGCGCTCGCCGCAGCGCAGCGAAATCTGGTGGTGCCGTGCGAGCGGCCAACGCGAGAGGATGAGATTGCCGTATCCGCCCACCTTCCGGCGCACATTCCGCTGATACAACGATGCCGCCGGATGAAAATAGTCGATGAGCAGCCGCGGCTGGTCGTCGCGGCTGCAGCGGCGAACGTCTTGGCACACTTCCTGGAGACACAAGAGGTCGGGATTTTCGGCCTCAATGACGTCGATCACCCGTTGGAGACAATACCGTCGGTCGCGCCCGCCGATGCCCTTGTGGATGTTGTAGGTCAACAGACGCATGTGGGGTAATTGGCGGATGTCAGTGTATCGCGGGGTGCCACGGCATCCGTCGCGGCGCGCGGAGGCGCTATGCTCGCAAGCATGGCCACCGCGACGGACGCCGTGCCGCATTCGGAACCGGACGGTAGTCAGGGGCGGCCCCGCACGGCGTCCGCCGCGGCGATTTCGTCACGCCGTGTATCGATGCCACACCGCGCCGCGTCCGATGCCGTGACACCCTTAAATAACGGCACGGAGTCGGTTCCCTACAGAAGTCACGCTGCTTCTTGCGCTAAAATTCCCATTACGATTTTTCGCAGCTTCGGCTCGGCCGAAGCCGCGTGGGCCAGAATGCGGCTCAAGTCATGCGGCACCAGTGCGTCGGCCAATCCCATGTCGGTTACGATCGACAACCCCAGCACCCTCATGCCGGCATGCACGGCGACAATGACTTCAGGCACGGTCGACATGCCCACCACGTCGGCCCCGATTAGCCGCAGAAAGCGATACTCGGCCCGCGTTTCGAGGTTTGGCCCCGTGACGGCCACATAGACTCCGCGATGGGCTGCGAAATTTTCGCGGCGGGCGATCTCCAACGCCCGGTCGATCAACTGGCGATCGTAGGGCCAGCACATGTCGGGAAAGCGCGGCCCCAGCCGGTCGTCGTTGATGCCGATCAACGGATTGCCGCCCATGAGATTGATGTGGTCGTCGATGACCACCACGTCTCCGCAGGCGTAGTGCGGATTCATACCGCCGCAGGCATTGGAGACGATGAGCAGATCGGCCCCCAGCGCCTTCATCACGCGCACGGGAAACGTGATCTGCTGGTGCGTGTAGCCCTCATAGGCGTGAAATCGGCCCTCCATGGCCACGACCGGCAATCCTTGCAAGCGTCCGCAAACAAGCTGCCCCGCATGGCTGGTGGTGGTGGCCCGCGGAAAATGCGGAATCGCCTCATACTCGAGCTTGGCTTCGGTTTCGATCTGCTGGGCCAGACTTCCCAAACCGGTGCCCAGGATGATACCGGCGCGGGCTTGCGGCTGCCACTGCCGGCGAATCGCCGCCACGGCCTCGTCGATTTGGCCTGCCAGCGTCAGCATGCTGAAGGCTCTTCCTTTGCCTCGCGCGCCGCAAGTTCTTGCATAATTGCCACGAAATCCGGATGCTCGCGCATCGCGTCAAAGTCTTCGTCAATGCGCAGTTGACCTAGGTCATCAAAGCCGCAATGAATCGCCTCGCGCAACGTTGCCAGGGCTTCGTCGCCACGTCGGGTGAGCACCAGATTACATGCCAAGTTGTAAAGCGCCGCAGGGTCGCCCGGTCGCAGCGCGGCCAGCCGACGACTAAGGACCAAAGCCTGGCGGCAGGCGCCGTTGTCGGAAAGCAGCTTCGCCTGACGACGGAGCGCGGGGACGTCGTTCGGCTCCCGCCGCAAGATCTCACGATAAAACCGAATTTCGAACATCGCCTGGTCATGTAAGTCAATCATCCACAGGTACCGCCCCACGAGTTCGGTCGGAGGAGGTGGCGGCGGCTCAGGTCGCTCGTTCGGGATCATGGCGCGCTCATTTCCGAATAATTCGCGAGCGGAGAAACTGCTCAGAGGTCTTCGTCAAACGGCAGGTCGTCGTCGTCCGACTCGTCCTCTTCGTCGGCGCCGTCTCCCTCGACTTGCTCATCGAACTCGCCGAGGTCTTCATCGAGCTCGTCGTCGAGCTCCGGTTCGAAATCGTCGTCGAAATCGTCGTCGAAATCGTCTTCGTCAAACTCATCGTCGAGCTCGGGCGATTCGAGCGAGCCACTCAAGGCTCCCGAATCGGCGGCATCGAGGGCCGAGTCGTCGTCGTCCAAATACTTATCGTCGTCGGCCTCGCGTCGCGGCTCGGCCGGCTCATCGCTCTCGCGCTTCGATTGTCGTGGCATCTCGCCCCACCTACACGAAAAAACATACGAATCAGATAGGTTCTGTTGTGATGAAGCATCGCGGCTTTGTCAAGCAGATGCTTTGGATCAGGTGTGGTAGTCGGCGTTGAGCCGCACATATTCTGTGGTCAGGTCGGTGGTCCAGAATCGCACGGCGGCGGTTCCTTCGCGGAATTGCAGCACGACATGCGTCTCATACTGCTGGCGAATCGATTGCGAAACCGCCTTCGGGTCGCACGCCGCCGGCGCGCCGGCCTCGTACAGCGTAAAGCCGTTTACCTGCAAGCTTACGCCGGCGGGGTCGAACGGCACGCCCGAATAACCGGCGGCCGACACGATGCGTCCCCAGTTGGGGTCGGCGCCGGCCACGGCCGTTTTGACCAGCGGGCTTTCGGCGATCGTTTTGGCGATGCGATGGGCGGCCTGCCGAGTGGCGCAGCCGCGGACGTCGATAACCACCAGGTGCGTGGCGCCTTCGCCGTCGGCTGCGATAGCACGGGCAAGTTCGCCGCAGACCTCGCCCAGAGCAACTCGGAACAGGTCGAGATCGGCGCCGGCCAGGGGCGGAAGTCCGGCGGCGCCATTTGCCACGAGCAACACGGTGTCGTTGGTGCTCATGTGGCCGTCGACACTGATGCAGTTGAAACTGTCGTCGACGGCGGCGGTCAGGGCTTCTTGGGCTTGCGCAGGCGCGATTGCCACGTCGGTCAGAATGAGTCCCAGCATGGTGGCCATCCGCGGGCCGATCATCGCGGCGCCCTTGGCCATGCCGGTCAACTGCACTTCGCCGCGCGATAGCCGCAGCCGACGGCCCACCAGCTTGTGACGGGTGTCGGTGGTCATCATGCCTTGCGCCGCCGAAACGAGCGCCGCCTCGTCATCGGCCAGCTTTTGCGCGGCAGCGGCGATGCCGGCCTCGACTTTTTCCATTGGCAAAAACTCGCCGATCATGCCCGTCGAGAGCACCAAGGCTTGCTCAGCTCGGGCGCCGCAAGCGGCGGCGGCCAGCTCGGCCATTCGCTCAGCGTCGCGATCGCCCCGTGGTCCGGTGCAGGCATTGGCGTTGCCCGAATTGATGACTACCGCACGCACGTGCTCGCTCGGCGTCCGGGAGCGGTCGAGCTTGACCGGCGCGGCGAAGACCAGGTTCTGCGTATAGACACCGGAGGCCGTCGCCGGCCGATCGGAAACGACCAGGGTAAGATCGAGTTTTTCCGCGTTGCGTTTGATGCCCGCATGAACACCGGCCAGGCGGAAACCTTTGGGAACCGTGAGCATAGGCTGTGGGGTGGTGTACCTTTGATTAAGCAGTCAGGACGCTGGAGTTTCCAGGAGGATAAAGCAAGGAGTCGGGATTCAGGACTCGAGTTCAGGGGACGGCTGTCGGCCGTCTCTCCCCTGACCCCCGACCCCAGAATCCCGAATCCTTTTTTGCCGATTGTAACCACCCCGGCGACCTTGCGGGAGCGATGCCATCGTTACAGCCGAAACCTTGCGAATAGTTTACCGCCCGATACGCGCCCACGCGACTCTCCGCTGGCGGCCTCTGTCAGCGCCGGTCGATACGATCCTAGGGTTCGTAATTTGCAAACCGTACGGAAACGGTTGAGCGTGACGCAACGGATGCTTTACTGGGCGTGTTGCACGGCGGTGCTTGCCGGTTGCCGGATGCCGATGCGCGCCGTCACCGACAGCCGCGTGACCAGCATTACGCCGCCGGTGGTCGATAGCGGGCCGCTGATCGAGATGCCCGTGATGGCCGGCGACCCCAACCGCGGCGAGCGAATCGCTCTGGTCGATGTCGATGGGTTGCTGTTGAACCTCGACATGACAGGCTTCTATTCGCTGGGCGAAAATCCGGTGGCGATCTTTCGCGAGAAGCTCGACTACATCGCGGCCCATCGTTGCTATCGCGCGGTGGTGTTGCGGATCAACAGCCCCGGCGGCGGCGCCACCGCATCGGACATCATGCGTCGCGATCTGCTGGCGTTCAAAGCCCGCACCGGCCTGCCCGTGATCGCCTGCCTGCTCGATGTGGGGGCCGGCGGCGCCTATTATCTGGCGACCGCGGCCGATCAGATTGTGGCTCATCCGACCACCGTCACCGGCGGCATCGGCGTGATCTTGAATCTCTACAATTTACAAGACGCGATGCAACAGTTCAACGTGCTTGGCGTGCCGGTGAAATCGGGCGAGCACATTGACATGGGCAGCCCCATCCGCCCGCAAGGCGAAGCCGATCGGCAATTGTTGCAAGCGATGGCCGATGAATTTCATCAACGTTTTCAACAGGCGGTGCAAGCCGCCCGACCGGGCCATCCTGCCGCGGCCGTCGAGGACTTTGACGGCCGCGTCTTTACTGCCCGGCAGGCGCTGGGTCGGGGGCTGATCGACTCAATCGGCTATCTCGACGACGCGGTGGCGGTCGCGCGGCAGGCCGCCGCCCAGCCGGGGGCGCGGGTGGTAGTCTTGCATCGGCGGATCGATCGCGCCCGTTCTCCCTATGCCATTTCGCCGAATGTGCCCCTGCAAGGAGGCATGATCCCCTTGAGCATCCCCGGCCTGGAACGCAGCCGCTTGCCGACCTTCCTCTATCTGTGGCAGGCCGACCCCACGTTGGAACGCTGGGGAGGAAAGTA
>DATFDL010000274.1:0-8024 GCA_035252155.1 Pirellulales bacterium
TCGGGCGCGGGCGGCGGCTTTGAGAATCTCGCAGTGTTGGACCGGCGGCTCGATGATCCGGCGGCCAAGAGCCGAGGTCCGCAAGACGCAGGCTCCACGGGCAGAGCAGGGGCGCCGCGCGAGTGGCTGAAGCCCAGCCCCGCCAATTACGCAAACGTGCTGAAAGACATGGGGCAATACAATTACGCGGTAACCGCGGCCGCTCCCGGCATGCCGGCGGTTAGCCCCCCAATGCCCGGCGGCAGCCCGGCGCCCGGCGGCACCGTCAACCTCAGCTCCATTCCCGATCCCGCCCCGTTTCAGTTTCGTCCTGAAGGTCAGGGCATGGTCGTGGCTGCCTCCATCGACGATGTCTTCAAACAGCCCGCCGAGCATTGGGCCTGGATGCTCAACTCGCTCACGCCCGATCGCGTGCTCTGGTATCGCCGGCACGGGCTTTCGGCCGAGCGAAGTAATCCGGGTTTTTGGAGCTGGTTGATCGAAGGCGTGGGACTGGCGCCGGTCAGCGAGTTTCGGATCTTGATCTCGATCTTCGTGCTGGCGATCGGTCCGCTGAATTACTATTGGCTGCGGCGGCGCGGCAAGCTGCACTTGCTGGTGCTGATCGTGCCACTGGCGGCGCTGGCCGTCACCGGCAGCTTGTTCGGCTACGCGCTCGTCGCAGACGGGCTCGACGTGCGCGTCCGCTCGCGCAGCTTCACGCAGATCGATCAACGCTCTGGCCGGGCGGTCTGCTGGGCGCGCAACTCGTATTACGCGGGGCTGGCTCCCTCGGCGCTGCACTTTCCGGTCGACGCGGTAGTCTTGCCGCTGCTGCTCAACGAGGGCGATACGAGCGACTCGCCCTATCGGCATACCCTGCTCTGGACCGACGACGAGCAGCGACTGGTCAGTGGCTGGCTCGCCTCGCGCACGCCGACGCAGTTTATCACAGTGCGATCGCGGGCCAGCCAGGCCGGCATCCAATTCGGCCGCACCGATCGCGGCCCGCAAATCGAGAACCACCTCGACACGCGCATCCTTCGTCTGCTTTTGGCCGACGAGAAAGGCCAGCACTATCGCGCGGCCGGCGTTGCGGCCGGCGCTCGCGTCGCACTCGAAGCGGTTGAGCCGGGCGGCGAAGAGCTTGAGATCTGGCAATATGTGACCGACCATCGCCCCGCCGTGCCGCAGGGCTACATGCCGCACATGGACCAAGGCTTTGGCGGCATCCGGCGGCGCGGCGCCTGGTATTACAATCAAAGCAATATGGGGCTGCCTGCGCCGATGCAAGAGACCAGCCGGCTCGAAGCCGCCCTGCGGACTGCCGTGATGGGCTCCAGCGGCCGGTCGATCAGTCTTAAGCCCGCCGAGTTCGCACTGCGGCCGCGCAGCTATCTGGCCGTCGTCGAACGTTCGCCCGAGGTGGTCTTCGGCGTCGAGGACCCGCGCGAGGAAAACAGTTTGCACGTGGTCGTGGGAAGCTGGTGATATGCACCCGATGATCGAGCTGCGCAGCCTGCACCGCTTCTTCGGACGCACGCGCGCCGTCCAAGACGTGAGCTTCGCCGTCGCCCGTGGGCAGGTGTTTGGCTACATTGGTCCGAATGGGGCGGGCAAGACGACCAGCATGCGCATTCTGGCCACGCTCGATCAGCCGACCTACGGCGATGCGTTGGTCGACGGCTTCTCGGTGGTCAACGATCCCGACCGCGTGCGGCGGCGGCTGGGCTTCATGCCCGACTACTTTGGCACCTATGCCAACGTAAATGTGCGCGAGTATCTCGACTTTTACGCGCGGGCCTATGGACTGCGGGGCGCTGAGCGGCTGCGGGCCCTGCGGTTTGCGATGGGCTTTACCAAGCTCGACTCGCTGGCCGAGAAGCCGATCAACGGGCTGTCGAAAGGTATGAAGCAGCGGCTCTGCTTAGGCCGGTCGATGATTCACGACCCGGCGGTGATGGTGCTCGACGAACCGGCGGCTGGGCTCGACCCGCGGGCGCGCATTCAGCTTCGCGAGATGATTCGCGAGCTAGCCGCTCACGGCAAGACGGTGTTGGTCAGCTCGCACATCCTGACCGAGCTGGCCGAGATGTGCGACGTTGTCGGCATCATCGAGCAAGGGCGGCTGCTGGCGGTGGGCAGTGTGGAAGAGATTCAACGCGGCCAGCAGGTACATCACATCAACCGCGTCCAGGTGCGGCTGCTCGACGATGCCACGGCGCTAGGCACTTGGCTCGGCCAGCAATCGGGCGTGAGCGAATTGCGCATCGAGGGCTACGCGGCCGCCTTTTTGCACGATGGCGATGGCGAGGCCGAGGCCGCGCTGTTGCGGGCGATGATCGAGTCGGGTTTTCGCGTGGTGGCCTTTGGCAGCCAAACTCGGTCGCTGGAAGACGTCTTTATGCAGGTCACGAAGGGGCACGTGCAGTGAGTGAACAGCGGGGAGTGATGGAGTAGTTGTAGGGTGGGCCGAGTGAAACGAGTCCCACCATTGGGCAATGCCCCGGCCGCGATAGAAGAGGTGAAGGAGTAACGAATGGCGAAGAACAATTCGAATCGCAGGACGGGGGATTCTGCGGCATTGCTCGATGAATGGCGCGGGCGATTGACGGAACTCATGGCTTCCGTCAAGAACTGGGTAGAAGAACTCGATTGGTCGACCCGCTTGATTTCAAAAAAAATGCACGACTCTACCCTGGGGGCGTATGAAGCACCTGCCTTGCTCATGCAGAAAGAAACGACGCGAGTTTTGCTCGATCCCATTGCTAGATTCGCGCCCGGCACCGACGGAGTAGCGGATCTCTATTTGATGCCCGCGTATGACGATATCGTGAACCTGTGCTTTGTCGAGGGCCAATGGCAATTCCGATGCGCGCCTTCGGGCGAGCGCGCCAATGATGCGAGCAGGGAATTTGAAAACCAACCACTTTCCAAGGAAAACCTAAGCCGAATTCTCGACGAGATTGCCGCGCATGCTCCAAAGCCGTTTTGACTGGCACGAACGGATCAGGGCCATCGAGCGCGAATATTGGGCTGTGCGGATCGCGGTGGACGAACTGACCGGTAAGGTCGCACACGACCCGATGGTGTTGGGGGCCGGACCGAGATTACGCGACTTGACTTCCGCTGACGACAATTTGGAAGGCACTTATTTGATTCGCATGTTCGCGGAGTTTGAAACTGCGGTACGCTCGTATTGGCGGACCATCAAACCGAAAGCTCGTCCGCGCGCCGAGGTATTGCTGGATCAACTCGGTGTCCGACGATCTGCTCCCGCCGACATTATTCGCGGAGTGCATTCGGTTAGGGAATTCCGAAATCAACTCGTTCATGATCGACAGACGCCAATTCAACCAGTGACAATCAAGGATGCCCGTCACTACCTGGCGACGTATCTCGCGCGCTTGCCGATTCAATGGACCGATTGAGGTGGGACTCGTTTCACTCGTCCCACCCTACAGCCTGAGATAAATAAATGGCCACTCTCGAACACGCTGAAACCGGCCAATCGCAAACAATTCCCGTCGCCGAGGCGCGCGCCGGCCGCTGGGAGCGCGTCGAGCAGGCGCTGGTCTGGCTGGGGGATCGCGTCAACCCGATTCTGGTCAAAGAGACGCGGCAGGCGCTCAAAAGCCGCCAATTCGTCGTCACCTTTACGTTGGTGCTGATCTTGGCCTGGGCCTGGTCGATCTTGGGCGTCTCGATGATCGGCCCCAGCATCTATTATGCGGCCCGCGGCTTCGATCTGTTCCAGGGCTATTACGTCATTCTGGCCGTGCCGCTGATGGTGATCGTGCCGTTTGGCGCGTTTCGCTCGCTGGCCTCCGAGCGCGAAGACGGCACCTACGAGCTGCTCTCGATCACCACGCTGCGGCCCCGGCAGATCGTGGGCGGCAAGCTCGGCAGCGCGATGCTGCAAATGCTCGTCTATTTTTCGGCCATCGCCCCGTGCCTGGCTTTCACGTACATGCTCAAGGGCATCGACGTGCCCACGATCGCCTATGTGCTGTATTACTCGTTTATCGCGTCGCTGGGGCTGTCGGTGATCGGGCTGGTGGTGGCCACGCTCACGCCCGAAAAACATTGGCAGATCGTGCTATCGGTGGTCTTTTTGTTCGGCCTGGGGGCGGCGCTCTGGTCGGCGCTGATCCTGGTGATGGGCGCTCTGCCCAGCGCGCCGCCCGCTTTTCAGGACCGGACGTTCTGGATCGTCAACGCCATCATTCAAACGGCCTATTGGGGCTACTTCGTGCTCTTTTATTGCGCGGCCGCCGCGCAGTTGACCTTTGCCAGCGACAATCGCTCGACGCGGCTGCGGCAAGTGATGATCGCGCATCAGGCGCTGCTCACCGGCTGGGTGGTGTGGGGCTTTTACGAGGCCGAAGGCGAGCTGGCGATCCTGATCATCTATTTGATGCTCAGCGGCATCCATTGGGCGCTGATGGGCATGTTCCTCAACAGCGAGGTGGGCGATATTTCGCTGCGGGTCAAGCGGCAACTGCCGCAGAGTTTTTTGGGCCGGGCGTTCTTTACATGGTTTAATCCGGGACCGGCCACCGGCTGGATGTTCACGGTCGCCAACCTGTTGAGTGCGCTCGTCATTGGGGCGGGGCTGAGCACGTTCGGTTACTTGGTCTTTCCGAACAGAACTGGCGGTCCTATGTTCGGCTCCGCGCCGCACCTGCTCGTGGTCGCGTTTGGGTTTTTGATGTTCGCGTACATCGTCGTCTATCTGGGCGTGGGGCGGCTGTTGGTGGCGCTGGTCCGGCGTTTCTCGCCGGTCACGATCTCGTCGGCGGTGTCGATGCAGTTGCTGTTGGTGTTGGCGGGCAGCGGTATTCCGCTCTCGGTGCATTGGATGATGCCCGACATTCGCCGCGATTATTCGCTGCTCGAAATCACCAACCCCTTCTATTCGCTCTATGAAGTGGTCGATGTGCACGACTTCATTCCCGAGGTGATGGCCTTGATGATTTTGGTTCCGCTGGCGGCGGCGGGAGTGGCTCTCATGAATCTGCCAGGCGTGGTCACGGCGGTGCGGCAAGTTCGCCTCGCCAAGCCGCGGCGGGTGGAAGAAGAGGATTTGCAGGAGGCGGCCTTGCGCGCTCCTGCCCCCGGACCGAGCAGCCCGTTTGATGACGAGAGCGATGCGGTATAATGCGGATCGTCCAGCGTGCGGGGGCGCCGGTACCTTATAGAAAACCCATGTTGCTCGAACGAAGACAGCTACTGCTTGGTTTCGTGACGGTGGCATTGATCGCCGGCGCCTGCCAAGCCGACGAGCTACGGTCGGACGCGGCCGATCGAGAGGCGGCGGTGCTCGCGCTGGTCGTCGCGCTCGATCATACGATGCTGCTCAGCGACCAACAGCGCGAGGATTTTCAACGGCTTTTATCTAAGGGCCGACCAGGCGAGTGGCGCGCTCCTCAGACCTGGCGTGCGTTTATCAAACCGCGCCCCACGCCGTGGGAAACGGCAATGGTCCGCGCGGCTTTCGTCGCGTTGGCAATGCAAGATTCCGAATTGGCGCCGATCCTGCGCCCGGCGCAGTTGCGCGCGTGCGGCGAGCTGAGAGTTTTTGCACTGACCCTCAGAAATCAAAACAAGCCTGCGCCGCGCGCGATCGAGTTGCTGTTCGAATTATCGCTCGACGACGTCACGGCGGCGTGTGAACTTACGGAGGCGGAGCGAGCCAGATTTCGGCTCGCCGGCGCGTCGGACATCCATCACCTCGATCGAGCGGCAGACCAGACGAAGCGCCAAGCTCGCGCGAATGAGCAAGACGTTGCCGCCCCAGTCCTACCCGGCCCATCGCTCGCCGCCGGTACGCTGCCCGACGACCTGACGCGTTACCGCAAGGCGCTCGAACAGTGGCTCACCGCCGAGCAACGTCAAAAACTCGATGCGGCGCACCAACGACGGCGCCAGTTCGAGCGGCGCGCGGAGCTCGCTGGCGTCTTGCGAGTCATTCGATCCTATTGCCGGCCGAATGACATGCAATGCGAGCGGCTTTCTGAATACATTGCGGGACAACTCGGCGATCCGTCGACCGATAACGGCGAAGTTTGCGTGCGGGCTCAGTTGCTTGGGGCTCTCTCGCGGTTGCCGGCCCGCGAAATCGCCGACATCGTCGGTGGTGATCGCGGCAATTTCGCGCTGCTCTGGAAAGAGTTGCGCTCGCAAGTCCAGAAATTGGAAATCGCCGACAGGATTACTTTAACCCAGTGACTCCCATGAAGCCCTTCCTCTGCGCGTTTGGGTCTGCGGTCGTCGCTCTTGCCGCGCCAGTTTTGGCCCAGCCTCCGGAAATTCGCCACGGCTCGGCGGTGCCGCACGAGGTGCGGCAAATGTATGAGCGCGGTTTGGAATGGCTGGCCGCCAATCAGGGAGACCGCGGCGATTGGTCCGGCTCAGGACAACAGGGAGGACAGGTCGGCCCCGGCATCACGGGACTCTGCCTGATGACGCTCTTGGCTTCGGGCGAAGACCCGAATTTTGGTCCCTACAGCCGGCACGTGCGCAAAGCGCTACGGAGCATCATCGGCAGCCAGGACGCCACCAGCGGCTGTATCGGGCCGGGCAATATGTATCATCACGGCTTCGCCATGCTAGGCTTGGCCGAAGCCTACGGCGCGGTCGACGACCGTAATCTTTGGACTGACGACGACGGACGCAACCGCCGCACCGTCGGGCAAGCACTGGAGCTGGCCGTGCGCGGCGCCTTGGCCTCGCAGCGCAACAATCCGTTCGGCGCCTGGCGCTATTCACCCAACGCCACCGATGCCGACACCTCGGTCAGCGGCGCCGTCTTCGTGGGACTGCTGGCGGCCCGCAACGCCGGCATCGAAGTGCCCGACGAAAGCATCGAGCGGGCGCTCACCTATTATCGGCAGATGACCTCTGGCGACGGCAGCGTGGGCTATTCGGGCATTGGCGGCGGCGGGCCGGGCGGGTCGGCCGCGCGCTCGTCGATCGCCACGCTTATTTACGCCGTCGCCCGCCGCAAAGACCTGCCGCAGTATCGCGCCACGCTCGAGCTGATCAAGAACAACACCGGCGACGGGCCCGGACAATGGTCGGAGTATCAGTGTTATTATCAGGCCCAGGCGCTGTTTCAGGGTGATCTGGCGGCCTGGGAAAAGTGGAACACGCAGCAGCTACGGCGCTTGCGTTCGGCGCAGCAGCCCGACGGCAGCTTTCACGGGCAATTTGGCCCGGCCTACGGCACCGCGATGAGTTTGTTGGTTTTGGCGGTAAACTACCGGTTTTTGCCGATTTATGAGCGATGATGCGATGAGTCAACGAATGGTCATTCAACGCGGCGGTTCCTCGGAGGATGGCCTTCCAGGCCGTCCACGTCTCGCGAGCGATCGCCTTTCCCGGCTATTCCACCGTTTTGGACGGCCTTGGAAGGCCATCCTCCAGGCGTGCCTTGCCGTCGCGTTGTGTGGAGCGATTCTGGGCGCGGTTCGTGGCGACGAGCTGACCGTCGCTGTACCGGCCACGCCCGACACCGACCCCGCCATCGTCTACTTCGCGAATGGCGATCAACTGCCCGGCAAGCTGGCCGATGGCGATGGTTCTGGCGGGTTGGGCTGGCAAAACTCCGCGTTTACCGGGCCGTTCTGCTTCGCGATTGGCGCGCTCGATGTGGTGCGGTTTGCGCGTACGCCCGGCCAGTTCGCAGACGACAGTCCTTACCGGCTGGAGCTGCCCGATGGCGACGTCGTTTTTGGCACGCTGGTCTCTCTTGGCCGCGATGAGCTGGTGGTCGAATCGCGGCATGGTGGACGAATGCGGCTGCGGCGTTCGGCGGTGCGCAGGCTCGATCGCCGCGGCGGCAATTCCGCCCTGCTATACCTCGGACCCAACGGACTGGCCGAATGGCACGCATCCGGCACAGACCTGTGGCACGAAGAACGCGGCAGTCTGATTACCACCCGTGAAACGGCATCGCTCGAACGCGATTTCGGCTTGCCGCCCAAGGCCGCCATCGAATTTGAAATCTCGTGGGGGTTGTGGGTCAGCCCGCATGATTTTTC
>DATFDL010000275.1:0-4502 GCA_035252155.1 Pirellulales bacterium
GGGCGTCGTGCTGATTGACGAGGTTGATCTTCACCTGCACCCCAAGTGGCAGCGCCGAGTCGTCGGCGATCTTATGCGCGTGTTCCCCAAAGTTCAATTCGTCGGCACGACGCATTCGCCGTTCGTCATCCAAGCGTTGCCGCCGAGCGACACCGTGCGGCTGCTCAATCTGGACGATCCACACGCTGACGATTTTGCGAACAAGAGCGTTGAAGACATTTCGGAGCAAGTGCAAGGCGTAGAACTGCCGCAGCGCAGTCGGCGATACCTCGATATGCTGAAAGCCGCCGAAGAGTATTACCGTGTATTGCGCGAGATGCCGAACGCCTCGGACGAGGAAAAGCAGCGGCTGAGCGGCCGGCTTGATGAACTGAGCCTGCCGTTTAGCGATGACCCGGCCTATCAGGCATTTCTTCATTTTCAGCGCACGGCTGCCGGCCACAACGGAGAGCCGACCTAATGCGGCCCGTTGCTCGCGGCGATCCTCCGCTCGATGCGGAAGGGACGACGATCGTCTTCTCGCACTACCGCGATGCGCGCGATCGCCTCATCGAGCGGATTGGCGACTATTGCTCCTATTGCGAGGTCTGCCTGCACAGTTCTATCCACGTTGAGCACGTGCGCCCCAAAAAGCCGAATCCCGACCTCGAAACGGTCTGGACCAACTTTCTGCTCGCGTGCGAAAACTGCAATTCGGTCAAGGGCGATGACGATGTCACGTTAGGCGACTATCTTTGGCCGGACACCGACAACACCGCTCTCGCATTTGATTATTGCGTGGACGAGCCGCCGCGAGTCTCTCAGACACTTACGGCGGCCCATCAGCAGCTCGCTCGGAACACGATTCAGTTGACCGGTTTGGACCGCGTTCCGGGACATCCGAAGTTCAGTGACCGCGATCGCCGATGGCAAAAGCGCAAGGAGGCGTGGGGTGTCGCGCTACTTGCGCGTAAGGCGCTGGCTGCGAATCCGACAGACCAGCTTCGTGAATCCATTGTCCATATTGCCGTTTCTCGGGGCTTCTGGTCAGTGTGGATGGCCGTTTTTCATGACGATATTGCGATGCGCCGGCGATTCTTGGGCTGGTTTCCCGGCACCGCGGCAAACGAGTGCTTCGACGCGAACGCTGTTCCCAAGCAGCGGCCCGGCGGGCAAATCTAATTTCGGCGGAGATTCTGACCACTTGAACTGTAGAATAGCTTACGGGGCGGCCTGGCAAGCGCGGCGTACGAACCGGGGCGCGTTAAGGCCATACCGATCGCAACGCCACGCGCACGTCGCGTATGCGGGAACGTCCGACCACTTTCCGCTGTTGGCTGTTTTTGGAACGGTCCTCGGGCGACTGTCGGACCAAGTACCGCTGGCCGACGCGTTGGCCAACGTAGCGCAGCGGATCGTGGATCGGGTGACCCGCGAGGCGCCGCCCGAGCGGGCGCAGCGGCTGCTAACGGACGCCCTGTTACTGACGGGGTTACGGGTGAAGCGACATTTGGCTGCCGGTATTTTTCGAGGAGTGCACGTCATGCAAGAGTCTGATACGTATTTGATGATCGTGGACGAAGGCAAGGAAAAACAGGCGAAGCAAGCCGTTCTGCTGGTCGGCGAAGAGAGGTTGGGTCCGGCGGACGAAACGATCAAGAACCAACTCGACAGCGTTACGGACTTGGAGCGGCTCAACCGAATGATTCGACGCGCGGTCAAGGCCGCCGATTGGCAGGAAGTGTTAGACGCTCCGTGACACCGATTGCCAAAAATTTAAAATGCTTCCCCAACACCGGAATTGGCGAAATTCATGGACGACGTCGATTTGCCTACATGAGTTTTCCTCGCGACTTGAGATTGCTCTCCCACGAGCAGGCGGAGTTTTGTGTGGCGTTTTACGCCGCGAGGCCGCTCGACGACATCCGTCGCCGACAGGATCTTACCGCACAACAGATCGGTTGGGCGTTCGAGCAACGAAATGATTTTGCGTTGGCGAATCTGCGCGTGCGCGAAGAGCTTTTGCGTCTCGCGGCCGAGCGAAAGCTGCTAGCACCGCCCTGCATCGCGGCTTTTCACCACGAACACCGCTGACCCCATCCTGAATCAGCTCCATGACCACGAAGCCGGGCACGTCGGGCAGACTCGTCAGGCCGCAAAACCAAGCCAGGGCCGGCGGGTAGCCGCGCTGCACGTCAATTAGTACGTCGGTGTCGAGCAGATTCCATTGCTACGCCCGCTGCCCGCCGACAGCAGCCGCAGAGCATATTCAGGAAGCGAAAGCCCAAATTGAGCCGCCTCGGCGGCAAGCTCGCTTTCCAATTCCGAAGGAAGTTCGAGAGTGAGGGTCATAGTCGCATCTCTGGCCACCATCGTTGATTGGTACCCATTCCATTTTACCCTCTTCCCGCCAAGCGAAAAAGCGGGCCGCTTTCCTTAACGTGCGCCCCGAAGTCGCCCTCGGCTGTCTCGCGATCGCCTTTGGCGACGATCTCACAGCCGAGGGCGGCTGTGCCACATCGGCGGACGACGTCACAGCGGAGGGCGGCTGTGCCACATCGGCGACAGATGCCGCATTCGCGGAGCGAAAGGCGAATTTGCGACCATCCAAAACTTAACCCGAAACGCCAAATCGATACAAGCCCAGCCCGCGATTGACGTAGTACCGAATTCACGCCGTCTGGTAGAACGGCATGCGGTCCGTTTCCCTGGTCTCGTTCGTGGCCGCGACGAGGAGGCAACGGAATGAATTCCGTTCTACGAGGATGACTCGTGCCCGAACTTTCTCGCACAGTAAACGTCGAATACTCCCACGTGATCGGCGGCGGACGGGCGTGGCGGCGCGGTCATGCAGTGCATTGGGCGGCGGTGCTTTTTTTTGTCGTTTTGGCCTGGCCGTTTTTGCGGAAGGGCGAACGCGGCGAATGGCACAATTGCTTCCTGCGCGCCGCGCACCGGCTGCAAGCCGGCGAGCGGATTCACTTTGCACATGAGCCCAACGCCTACGCCTATCCCCCGGCGATGGCGATGTTCGCCGTGCCGCTGGCCAACTTGCCGTTTCGGGCGTCGCTGGCGATGTGGTATTTGGTCAATGTCGCGGCCACCAGCGCGGCGGTCGCCTGTGCCTGGCGGCTGATCGGCGGAGGCAGCCTGACGGCGCTCGACGGCCGGCAAAAGGTGGTGCTGGCGTTGGGCCTGCTGCTGGCGGCACGCTTTCTGATCGCCCCGCTGGAAAATCAGCAATTCGACGCGGTCATCGCGGCCTGTCTGCTGGCCGGTTGCCTGGCGCTGGCTCGCGGGCAAACGATCTGGTCGGCCGTGCTGCTGGGACTGGCGGCGGCCATGAAATGCACGCCGCTGCTCTTCGCCCCGTATTTAGTTTGGCGCGGCCATCTCAAGGCGGCGGCTATGCTCGTCTTTATTGCGGTGGCGGTCAATCGCTTGCCCGATTGGTTTTGGCCGCAAGCGGCCGGCGGGTCGTACTTGGGCGATTGGGTCGGCACGTTTCTGCTCAAGATCGGCCGCACCGCACCGGGCGTTTGGGACAGCGACCTGGTGTTGAATCAATCACTTTCGGGCATGATCAATCGTTTCTTTCAAGCCGGCTTGCCGCTGTCGCCCGCCGATCTGCCTACGGCGCATGCCGCGCTTTCGACGACCACCATCCACTCGATGCGGCTGCTCGTTTACGGCGTCAGCCTGGGGCTGGCCGCGTTCACGGCCTGGCGGTTTGGCGGGCCGTTGCGGCGTGCGAGCGCTTGGGCCGTCAGTGACCGAGCAGGGTTCAGGGTTCAGGGTTCCGGGTTCAGCGGCGATTGGTCAGACGTGCGCACTGCGATCGAAGCTTCGGCGATCGTTTGTTTGATGCTCCTGCTGAGCCCCATGTCGAGCAAGGCGCATTACGTGGTGTTGCTGCTTCCTTGCCTGGTATTGGCCCGTGCCGTCGTGGAGCGCCGTCTCGACGCCCGCTGGTGGCTGCCGCCGCTGTTGATCCTGGGGCCTCTGACTTCGAAGGGCATTACCGGCAAACCGCTGGGCGATCTGCTGCTGGCCTGGGGTTTTCCCACCTGGTTTGTCATCGTGCTGCTGGGAGCCATGTGGGTGCTGTTACCACCTGCCCGATTCGGCCAGTATCGAGATCACCGCGATGACCGCGCCGATCGAGCCGAGGATTCCCATCACCAGGCCGAAGATCGCGCGTCCCCAGCCATGTAGGCTGGGGTTGCTGCGAAGATGCATGATTGCCACGATGCCCAGCCCCAGGGCGATCGGCGCCGGGAAGCACAGCACGGCAAACAGTCCAAAGTATCCGGCGGCGATGGCCCAGCCCGATCGCCCGACCGGCAACAACATGCGGATGGCCGGATCGTCGCCGAGAGGCGCGGGGGCGCGCGGCGGTCGTGGATACCCTGCCGGATGCCCGAACGGCGAGACCAGCTCGGCTTCGACCGGCGCGTCCTGAGCTGAAACATGGTTGACGGCCTCGCAATGCGGGCAACGGACGCTTTTGCCCGCCTGTTCAT
>DATFDL010000276.1:0-2125 GCA_035252155.1 Pirellulales bacterium
CTCGCGGGCGCGACCCGTAAGCGTTGATTCTGCCGTATGGTGGGACTCGTTTCACTCGGCCCACCCTACAACTGCGATTCGTCCCCGCGCCGCCCCCCGCGGAACGGCACGGAGTCCGTTCCCTACAGACCCGCGTTCTACGGTGCGTCAGGCGGGCTCGGCGGCCAGCAGGCGGTCGGTGATGTACCGCAGAATGTCGCGCACCGAGATGACGCCGACGATGCGGTCGCCTTCGACCACCGGCAAATGCCGGTAACCGCCCACGTCCATCTTGTGCAGGGCAAAGGCGATTCGGGCGTCGATTTCGACCGTGGCGGGCGAGGGCGTCATGAATTGCGATACCGGGCGGTCGGCCAATTCGCCAAACCGCACGTTCAGCCGGTCCAACGCGTCGCGCTCGCTGAAGATGCCGGCGATCTGTTCGCCGCGCACCACCACGACGCAACCCACCTCGTGATCGACCATTTGCCGCAGCACGTCGCCCACCGGGCAATCGGGCGAAACCGTCAGCGGCGGCTTAGGCTCAAGCAGCGAGACACGGTCTTTGACCAGGCTGCGCTCGACGGCATTGGCCGGGCGCGGCTTGGTGAGAAAATCGAGCGGCTGCTGACAGGCGTCGCAGTGGTCGGCGCCCTCGATGTTCTCGTGGCCGCAGTAGGGACAGTCGGTAAGCATTCGGGCCGCCTTTGGTTGATTGGGCGCCTCGATAGGTTAGTTCAGCCGAAACGGAAGCGACGAGCAGGGGAGAGGGGGAGCATGGGAGCAGGGGAGAAACAGAGAATTGTTCGTCTCCCCTGCTCCCACGCTCCCCTGCTCCCACGCTCCCCTGCACCCACACTCCCCTGCACCAATTTCACTCCACCGTCCACGTATCGCCCGAGTAATACAGCTTTTGCAAATCTCCCTCGCCCTTGCTCTTGCGGGCTTCTTCGATCTGCGAATTGATCAGCGCGTCGTACATCGGCTTTTGCACATCGCGGTACACGCCGATCGGTTCGGGGAATTCAGGGTATCGCATGCGGCTGAGCAAGTAGGCCAAGGTCGGCTCGGGGGCCCGCTCGTCGTGAAACAGCAAGTCGTCTTCGCTGATGCCCTTGCCCAACTGCACCACCTCGGGGTTCATGCCGTTCAGGCGGATGCCGCGGTCGCGGTTCTTGCCGAAGATGAGCGGCTTGCCGTGCTCCAGCTCGAGCGTGGTGTCGCTCTTGCTTTCGCGGTCGGTGGCATAGTCGAAGGCGCCGTCGTTGAACACATTGCAGTTCTGATAGACCTCGACAAACGAAATGCCGCGGTGCTCGGCGGCCCGCTTGAGCACCATGCCCAGGTGCTTGATGTTGGTGTCGATCGACCGGGCCACAAACGTCGCTTCGCAGCCGATGGCGATGCACAGCGGCGCCAGCGGGTTGTCGATGGCGCCCATCGGCGTGCTCTTGGTGATTTTGCCGAACGGCGAGGTGGGCGAGTATTGCCCCTTGGTCAGCCCGTAAATGCGGTTGTTGAAGAGCACAATGTTGATGTCGAGATTGCGGCGGATGCAGTGCATCAGGTGGTTGCCCCCGATACTCAGGCCGTCGCCGTCGCCGGTGATGACCCACACCGACAAGTCGGGCCGAGCGGCCTTCAGACCGGTGGCCACGGCCGGGGCGCGGCCGTGAATCGAGTGCATGCCGTAGGTGTTCATGTAATAGGGAAAACGGCTGGAGCAGCCGATGCCCGAAATGAACACGAACTTCTCGCGCGGGATGCCCAGCCCGGAGAGGGCTTTTTTCATCTGCGCCAATATCGAGTAATCGCCGCAACCGGGGCACCAGCGCACTTCTTGATCGCTGGCCAAATCTTTCGGCGACAAGGTGGTCAAAGCCGTCATCGTGGACATCGGATGAATTCCTCAATGGAGCAGGGCGTTGTCTCTTTCAGGATAACACGATCGGCTGCTGCCCCAACAGGTGATCGTCGTAGTAGAACTGAACCCAGTAAAGCCCCGGGCGCGGGAATCGGCAATTGAAAATCCGAAAACGCAGTCCATGAACAGCCAGCGGATTGCTCGGAAACGACACCGAACGGGTCTGCGTGGCGAAGACGACTTCGGCCGGTTCCCGATCCGCCTCCCGGATTTCCACTCGCA
>DATFDL010000277.1:0-2885 GCA_035252155.1 Pirellulales bacterium
AAAGCCGCGTCGGCTATTTGATGAACGTGCCTGCGCGCAGCTCATCGAACGCCTGCTGCAGCTCCGCCTGGTTGTTCATCACGATGGGACCGTACCAGGCGACAGGCTCCTTGATCGGCTTGCCGGACACCAGAAGGAAGCGGATGCCCTGTTCGCCCGCCTGGACGGTAATCTCGTCGCCGGAGTCAAACAGCACCAGCGAGCGATTGCCGGTCTGCTCGCGCACCAGCGTCTCGCCGGCGCCATCGGTCTTTTCCGTCAGTACGCCGAACGGCCTTGAGGCGGCGCGAAAGTCGCCCGAGCCTTCGAACACATAGGCGAAAGCGTGCCGTTCGACCTCGACGCGGAGCGTCTTACGCTTGCCCGGCGGGACCGAGACATCGAGGTAGCGCGGATCGGCGGCGACGCCTTCGATCGGCCCGCGGCGGCCATGATAATCGCCGCACACGACGCGCAGGCGCGTGCCGTCATCATCGACCAGTTCGGGAATTTCGGCGGCCTTGACATCCTGGTAGCGCGGCGCCGTCATTTTCAGCGATGACGGCAGATTGGCCCAGAGCTGGAAGCCATGCATGCGGCCCGCAGCGTCACCCTGGGGCATTTCCTGATGCAGGATGCCGCGACCGGCCGTCATCCACTGCACGTCGCCGGCCTGCAGATTGCCGCGATTACCCAGGCTGTCGCCATGTTCGACGCTGCCGGCCAGCACATAGGTGATGGTTTCGATGCCGCGATGCGGATGCCAGGGAAAGCCCGCTCGATAGTCATCGGGGCGATCGTTGCGAAAATCGTCGAGGAGGAGGAACGGGTCGTATTCACCGGTTGCGCCAAAGCCGAAGGCACGGCGCAATTTGACGCCGGCGCCCTCGACGGTGGGCTGCGAAGTAACGATGCGTTTGACGGGTCTGATGGACATGGCACCTGGCCTTTGACTGGGGTTGTATTGAGCAGATGGCGCGGCGCCTCGTTTCGGCAAGAAGGCACACCGTTGATACCGGCCGGGGCGGCAAAAGCTGCGCGCTTTCGCCCATTGGCAAAAAGCCCCGGTTCTGGCTCAGATGCCGCAGACCAGCAGGGCGGCAGCCCGCAAATAGGAAAACATGGCACTGCCCGGGAGGACTTACTCATGACCCGTATTCGCATTCGTGACGCCGTCGTTGCGGCTGCATTTTTTGCCGTAACCGCGGCCGCCGCCCACGCCCAGGCGTGGCCGACGCGGCCGATCCGGCTGATCAGCCCGTTCCCCTCCGGCAGCGCGTCAGACACCACGGCCCGCGTCGTGGTCGACCAGATTTCGCAAATTCTCGGCCAATCCGTGATCGTCGAGCCGCAGGCCGGCGCTGGCGGCATCATCGGCTTCCAGATGGTGGCCAAGGCCAACCCCGACGGCTACACGCTCGTTACCAGTTCGTCGTCGATGGCAAACGGCAGGGTGCTGCACACTCACTTGCCCTACGACGTGCTGCGCGATTTTGCGCCGGTGGCGATGTTCGGCGTACAGCCGAACGTGCTGGTCGCGTCCAAGCAGAGCGGCTTCAAAACGGTCGCTGACCTGGTTGCGGCCGCGAAGGCGAAGCCCGGCACGTTGACGTTCGCCTCCGCCGGCGTCGGCTCGACCTCGCACATGGCGGGCGAGCGCTTCCGTCTCGCCACCAAGATCGATGTCCGCCATATCCCGTTTCGCGAGAACGGCCTGACCGAAGTCATGGCTGGCCGCATCGATTATTATTTCATTCCGCTCGCCGCGGCCGCCTCGGTGCTGCACAGTGGTAAGCTCACTGCGCTCGCGGTTAGCACGCCGAAACGCTCCGCGCTCTTGCCCGACGTGCCGACGGTGGCCGAGGCCGGCTACCCCGCCGCCCAGTCGAGCTTCTGGGTCGGCCTGTCGGCGCCGGCCAAGACGCCGAAAAATGTCATCGACAAGATTCATGACGCGACCGAAAAGGCGTTGCAGACCCCGTCGGTGAAAGACCATCTAGCCAAGCTGGGCGTCGAGCCGGAGCTGATGAGTGTCGAGCAGTTCACCAAGTTCTTCAACGAGGACTACGCCTCGACGATGCAGCTTGCCAAGGACGCCCACGTTCAGCCGGCGGATTGATCCGAACGCCGGCCCTTCGCGAGCGGTCTGAACAATTCGCGCACGCTTAAGCCTCGCTGGACTGAGCGAAATAAAAGCTTTGCAACCATCTTGCACAGGCGCACATTGGCAGTCGCTCGTTGGCTGTCGGTCGGCGGCAGGCTCGATGAGGGGTACGCCGACCGCAGCGACAAGGGGATTTTCTGTGCTTACCAAACGCGCCTTCCTCTCCACCGCCGCGAGAGCCGGCGTTGCGGCGGGATTAGGCTTTGCAGCGTCCTCACCGGTGCTTGCAGACGAATATCCGTTGCGCGCGATTCATTTCATCTTGCCCTTTCCTGCGGGGCCGACCGATCTCGTCCTGCGGCTTTATGCGCAAAAGCTGTCGGCGGATTGGGGCGTGCCGGGCGTTGTCGAGACCCGGCCCGGCGCGACCGGCACGATTGGGGCCGACGCGGTGGTGCGCGCAGCGCCCGACGGCTACACGCTGCTTTTCACCGTGGACCTGCCGATCACGATGGCGCCCAACCTGCTCAAGCTGTCTTACGACTCGCAGCGCGATCTCATTCCAATTGCCGGCGTGATGGAAAGCAATGACGTGCTGATCGCTAGTGCGGCCTCCGGAATTAAAACGTTGGCCGAGCTGGTCGCCGCGGCGAAAGCCAAGCCCGGTGTCTTGACGTATTCGTCGGCGGGCATTGGCTCCCCGGGGCATCTATGCGGCGAGATGCTCAGGCATGATGCCGGCATCGCCATGATTCACGTACCCTATAAGGCCGCCAGCCCGTCGCTGAACGCCGTGTTGGCG
>DATFDL010000278.1:0-2079 GCA_035252155.1 Pirellulales bacterium
AGGCCCAGCTCCGCCGCGGTGCCGAGAGCTGGCCGGCGCGGAACAGCAGCTGGGCGAGGTTGATCCCCTCCGGCATTGGAGTCAACCGCGTCAGGGCGGCTTGAAACGCTGCTAACTCGTTGTCGTGGGCGGGTTCCGACATGATACCCCCAATTTCTCGCGCAGGGCCGTCAGCCCCGCGACAAAGGTGCGATAGGCGGTGGCCGCCGAGCAGCCGACCGTTTCGCCGATCTGTTCAAACGTCAGCCCGCCCCAGATGCGGGCCACCAAGATCTCGCTCTGCGCCGGCGGCAGCGAACGCAGGGCCACCGTCGTCGCCGCGGCATCCAGCCCGTCGGGGCCGGTATCCACGAACCAAGCCGGCGCTCGCGCCGCCGCGATCGTCTCATGGCGCCGCCGCCGCTGCTCAGCCCGCCCCGCCATCAAGGCGGCATTGCGGACCACGCGGTATAACCACGGCACCGGATTGTCCGGCGGCGTCTTTTGCACGACCAGCTTGAGGAACGCTTCCTGCACCACATCTTCGGGCGCAGCGCACCATTGCCGCGCGTACAGCACCAGGGGCGCCGCGTGCTGCCTCGCCAATTGCTCCAGCCGTTCGGGTCCGACGCCGCCCATACCTACTCGATAAGATGCCGGCCGAGGGGATTCCTTTCAAGATTTTGGCATTTCGTCCGAGCTGCGCCACGCAGCGTTTCCTTTCCGAGCCGCGCACGCAGCGCAGCGGAGTAAGTGACTATGTACCGTGTCAAGCGTTTTTTGGACAAACGGAGTTTGTCCGGGGTTGATAAGGAGTGCCATCCCGGAGTAGGGCGTTGGCTAGGACCAACAGCTTGCGGGCCACGGCAATCAGCGCCACTTTGCTGGCCTTGCCACGCCCTTTGAGGGCGGCGTAAAAGGCTTTCATCGTCGGACAGTAACGGATTGCCGCCACGGCCGCTTGATACAAGGCGATACGCACCTTGGCGCGGCCGCCGCGGATGTGGCGGATGCCGCTACAGGTGCCGCTGTCGTCGGCGAAGGGGGCCAGTCCGACCAAGGCGGCGATGGCTTGCCGGCTGCCCTGTCCCAGTTCCGGCAAGTGAACCAGCAGGGTGCGTGACACCTGCGGGCCAATGCCCACGATGGACTGCAAAATCTCGTCCTTGGCCTTGAAGGTCTCCGACTCGGACACGATCTTGTCCATGCGGTTCTGGAGGTCTTCGATTTGACGTTGCAAGAAGGCGATGTGCTTATCGATGTTCTTGACGACCTTTGCGGAGGCGCCCGTGGCGGCGTGACGGTGATTCTTCTCGGCGGCGAGCATGCGCACGAGTTGACTGCGGCGGTCGCACAGGTCGCGGAATTCCAGGCTTTCCTTGTCTGGCAAGGGACGCACGATGGTGGCAACGACTTCGCCGAAATGAGCGAGGATGCCCGCGTCAATCGTGTCGGTCTTGGCCAACTGTCCGGTGCCTTTGGCGAAGTCGCGGACCTGGCGGGCATTGACGACGACGGCGGGCAAGCCGGCGGCGAGCAAGGCGCCGACGGCCGCCTTTTGGTAGGGGCCGGTCGATTCGAAGACGACGCGCTCGGGCTTGACGGTTCGCACCCAAACGACGAGCTGCTGGATGCCGTCGGGGGTGTTGTCGAAGCGTTGGCGTTGCCCGCTGGGTCGGGCATGGGCATCGAGGAAACCTTTGCAGACGTCGACACCGACGAGGATGCGGCTCATGGAAAACCTCGGAAATCCCAATCAAGGAGCAACGAGTGCCGACGGCGTTCCTGTTCGGGCTGGTAAATGCGGGGTTGGTCCCCAGTGACTATTCGAACAGCGGAGCGCCGATTCGAGAGCGGACCCAACTTACTCCCGGACCGATGAAGTCCTTGCGGCGTACGGTCTCGCTCCCGAATGGCCTCGTCATCCACAACCCAGGATTCAATGGGTAACGAGTGGATAACTCAATATACCAGCGGCAGATCCCCGCTTACTTACTCCGCTGCGCTGCGTGCGCGGCTCGGACTTCGGTCTTGTCATGCGAGGCTCCTGGGATGCGCACACTTCTTTCCTCTCTGGCTCTGCTGACCTTCCTGGCGATG
>DATFDL010000279.1:0-6508 GCA_035252155.1 Pirellulales bacterium
TCCCAACCCGACATGACGCGCCTCCTCCCGACACTTAATTTTGCTCAGTCGAGGAAAAATCGCATCAGCCGCCAACCTTCGTCGAAGGCCAGTTCGGATTTGCCCGCCGCGACTTCGTCGTAGGTTTGGGCATCGTCGGGCGTGATGCCGCTGCCGGCGATCACAAAGGGCACGTAACCGTGACTGTGCGTCTTGGTGCGCAACGGCGTGGGATGATCGGGCGTAATCAAGATGCGGTAGTCGCCCTGGGCCTGTAAGGCTGCGTGCAGCGGCGCGACGATGTGCTGGTCGATCGCCTCCAGCGCTTTGATCTTCTCGGCGCAGTTGCCCTCGTGCGAGGCTTCGTCGGTCGCCTCGATGTGGACGCAGATGAGATCAGTATCGGTCAGGGCGTCGACGGCGTATCGTCCTTTGGCGGCGTAGTCGGTGTCGAGATAGCCGGTGGCGCCGGGCACTTCGATCCGCCGCCATCCCAACAGTGCCGCCAGGCCGCGGAGCAAATCGACCGCCGTGATCATCGCACCGCGCCGCCCATAAAGTTCGGCGAACGGTTGGAGCGCCGGCGCCTTGCCTTGTCCCCACAGCCAGACGTTGGTGGCCGGCAACTTGCCCGACTGCCGCCGAGCGTGGTTCACCGGATGATCGGCAAACAGCGGCATGCTGTCGTGCATGAGCTGGTTCAAGAGGTCGCTGCCCGGTCCACGGGGATAATCGTCGAGCACCGATTGATCGGTCAGGTCGTGCGGTGGCGTGGCCCGCGTGTCCGTCGTGAAGGGCGGACGTTGCTTGCCGTCGCGATAAATCAGCAGATTCCGGTAGCTGACACCGGGCACGAACTCAAGCTGCTCAGTGGCCAGATGTTCTTGCGCCGCGGCGAGTAACTGTCGGGCTTCGTCGGTGCTGATATGCCCAGCCGTGAAGTCGCGCATCGTCTGGTTTTCGATCATCACCAGGTTGCAGCGGATGGCCCAGTCGTTTTCGCCCAGGGCGATGCCCTGGGCGGCGGCTTCCAACGGCGCACGGCCGGTAAAATGCTCGAGGGGGTTGTAGCCCAACAAGCTGAGGTTGGCCACGTCGGAGCCGGCGGGCAGTGAGGCGGGCACATGATTGGCCCGGCCCACCACGCCGGCCGCGGCCAGCGCATCCATCGCCGGCAGCCCGGCGGCCTGCAGCGGCGTGCGGCCCTCGAGTGCCTCTTGAGGCTCATCGGCACAGCCGTCGGGGATAACAATGGCGTATTTCACGAGTGGTTGGTGGCTGGTGGCTGAGCAAACTAACCCGAAGCGCCCGCGAGGAAAATTTCGTCACCACACTCGCGTAGCTTTACTTCGTCGTTAGCCGATGATAACGCGAGCTAGCGGATTTTCCAAACCCGCGTTACACGGACCACCGCACGACTTCGCTGAACTCGAAACATGATTCCCAGTGGCCGTTCGAAGAGTACTCTGCGGCCAGCCGACCTCGACTCGCCTTCATTTTCCGGATCGATCGCTAACCGCTGATCGATCGCGTGGGTGACGGCCGTTATCGCGCGCCGTTGAGCGGAATCGGCCCGGAGCCAGATCTCGGCCAATTCTGTCCGTGCCTCCTGAGTCCAGCGGACCGTCATTCGAGGCTTTCCAAGTAGGCGAGAACCTCAGCGGTCGTATAGGTAGGCTCTTCAGCCTCACGACGCTTCATCTCCTCCTCGGAGAGCGGCGGCGGCTCATAGGGAGCGACGGCGGTGTCGTTCTCTGGAACAAATCGCCCAAGAACATGGCCCTGCTCGTCGCAGAACTCCAACGGTCGCGAAAAGTCGTGCAGGAGACCCCGCAGCGTATCATCAACCACAATTCTCGTCATTGGAAGCACCTCTGAGCAGGCTTAAGATCGCCTGAAACGTCCCACTCATATTCTAGCTGATGGACGCTTCGAAAACAGCATTGTCAATCCCGAATCCTGATTCGCACGCTGCCGGGACGCACACAGCCCAGCCGGTCGATGTCATGCATGGCGGTTACCAGCGCCCCCTCGGTGGTGAGGTGCGTCATAATCACCAGCGGCACCACGGCGCCGTCGCCGGCCGGCGGCTCGCGCTGAATGACCGAGGCGATCGATATGCCGCGGCGGCCTAACGCGCCGGTGATCTCCGACATCACACCCGGCCGATCTTCGACGTTGAACCTCAGGTACGACCTGCCCGAAATCTTGGCCGGGTCGCGGGCTGCCACGCGCGCCTCGCGCTGCGACCACAGCTCCAGCGTGCGGAAGGTGATGGCGGTGCGGCCCACCACCGTATCGATCAGGTCGGCCACGACCGCCGATGCGGTGGGCATCTGGCCGGCGCCCAGGCCGTGGAAAAAAACCTCGCCGACGGCGTCGCCCACCACGCTGACAGCGTTGTAGGCCCCGCGCACTTCGGCCAACGGCGTGCCGGCCCGCACCAAGGTCGGCGAAACGTGCAGCTCCAGGCCTTCGGGCGCCAGCTCAGCCACTGCCAACAGCTTGATGCGATAGCCCAGCTCTTTGGCGAATCGCAAATCAGTCACGTCGAGCGCGTCGATGCCTTGCCGCGGAATATCTCGCCAGTGCACGCGCGCCCCGAAGGCCAGGTGGGCGAGAATCGCCAGCTTCTGCGCGGTGTCGGTACCGTCGACGTCCATCGTCGGGTCGGCCTCGGCGTATCCCAGCCGCTGCGCTTCGCTTAAGGCGGTCGAGTAGTCGGCGCCGCGCTCGTCCATCTGAGTCAAGATATAATTACTGGTGCCATTGAGAATCGCCGTGAGCGACTCGATCTGATTGGCTGATAGGCACTGGCTGATATTGGCGATGATCGGGATGCCGCCGGCCACCGAGGCCTCGAAGGCGATCGAGCGGCCCAGCTCGCGGGCCAGGTCGAACAACTCAGGCCCGTGCTCGGCCAGCAGGGCTTTATTGGCGGTGACCACATCTTTGCCGCTTTCGAGCAACGAGACCATAATCGAGCGGGCCGGCTCGAGACCACCGACCAGGTGAGCGACGGCGGTGATTTCGCGGTCGCCCGTGATCTTGCGCAGGTCGTTCGATAGAATGCCCGCCGGCAGATCGCAGTCGCGGGCTTTGGCCACGTCGCGCACGACGACTTGTTCGAGCCACAGCGTGCGGCCGGCGTGGCGCGCGGTGCGATCGCCGTAATCGAGCAGCAGCCGTGCCACGCCCGAACCGACGGTGCCCAGCCCTACGATGGCGACCTTGGTTTTTTCCATTGGGCTATCGTAGGTTGGCTTTTGGGCGAGCGTCAAGGAAGAACGAGGAAATTGAACAGAAGACAACGAAGAGGAAATCGATTTCCGCGTCGTACGCCGACTTGCGACGCCGTGGTGCTGAATCCTGAACCCTGAACCCTCCTGCGTGCCCTCCGATCTTCCCCAATGGCGACTTCCAACCGGCGTGACACGCGGGCTGTGGCAATATGCCCACGCCGACCATATCGCCGACGGCTACGACGATTATTTTGCCGACAACAGCTTGTTCGATTTCGACGAGTCGGTGCTGACGCGGCATTTCACACAGCCCGGCCTGCTGGTCGACCTAGGTTGCGGCACCGGACGGTTGCTGATGCCGTTTGCCCGGCGCGGTTTTCGCGGGCTGGCGGTCGATCTCTCGATGCCCATGCTCGAAGTCGTCGGCAATAAAGCGGCTGAGGAGAAATTGCCCATCGACCGGTTGCGGGCGAACCTGACCGAGCTCGGCTGCCTGCGCGATGGCGTGGCCGACTATTGCATCTCGATGTTCAGCACGCTGGGCATGATCCGCGGCCGAGAGAATCGCTGGAGGGCCTTGCGGCACACACGGCGCGTCCTCAAACCCGGCGGTAAGTTTGTGCTACACGTTCACAACCGCTGGTACAACCTGTTCGACCCGCAGGGCCGCCTCTGGCTGGCCGAAAACCTGTGGGCATCGCTCGTGCGTCGCGATCAAGAGCGGGGCGACAAGTTTTTCGATTATCGCGGCATTCCGAACATGTTTTTGCACGTCTTCACGCGCCGCGAGTTGACAACGGATCTGCGGCGAGCCGGCTTTCGCATCGTCGAGCTCATTGCGCTCGATACCGAGCGCCGCCACGCTTTACGGCACCCTTGGCTGTTCGGGCGGCTGCGGGCAAACGGCTGGATTGTGGTATGCCAATGAACCGCCGCGAACGAGACCGGGCAACACGTCGAGGTCGAGCGATTCGATCAGACCCGCGCGCAACCGCTCGACCGCGATCGCGCCCATCACGGCGTTGTCGGTGCAAAGCGCGGGCGGAGCAATGTAAAGCCGCACGCCCTCGCCCGAGACCGCTTCGGCCAACCGTTCTCGCAAGGCGCGGTTGGCCGCCACTCCGCCGCCCACGCAAAGACTCGAAAAACCGGTGTGCCGCAAGGCCTCGAGCGATTTGGCCACTAATACATCGACCACCGCGCGCTGAAAGCTGGCGGCCACGTCGGCCGTGACGCGCGGGTCGTTCGGCGGAACGATCTCGCCCGACGAACCCGATCCGGCGATTTGATAACGCACGGCGGTTTTCAGACCGCTGAAGCTGAAGGCCAGCCGGCCGGGTTCGCGCAAAAAAGCTCGCGGAAAGCGGTAGGCGCGTGGATTGCCGTTTTCGGCCGCGCGCTCGATGGCCGGTCCGCCGGGATAACCAAGCCCCAGCATGGCGGCGACTTTGTCAAAGGCCTCGCCCGCCGCATCGTCGATCGTGCCGCCCAGCAACTCAAAATCGAGCGCATTCGCGCAGCGGTAAAGATTAGTATGCCCGCCGCTCACGACCAACCCCACGCACGGAAACACCTCTTCGCCATACGTCAGTCGACAGGCATAGATATGGGCCTGCACATGATTGACGGCCACTAGCGGAATGCCTAGCGCCACCGCCAGCGCCTTGGCCGCCGAAAGCCCCACCAACAGCGACCCCGCCAGACCCGGCGTGTTCGCAACCGCCACAGCGTCAAGCTCGCGCAGGGTTACGCCAGCCATGCCTAGCGCCTCGTCGATCACCGGCAAAATACGTTCGACATGCGCCCGCGACGCGATCTCGGGCACGACCCCGCGGAACCGTTCGTGCAGCCGGTCTTGTGAAGCCACCGCCGCACCCAACACAGCCAGTCGATCATCGATCACAGCCGCCGCGGTTTCATCGCACGTGGTTTCGATGGTCAGAACTTTCATGATGTGATCAAGGCGGCTGAGTGATAGAACCCTTGTGCCATTAAATTAACGATTCGAGGCGAATCTCTCGTTCTACTAATCCATCTACCAGGGCGGGCGTGGCCAGAATCCCTTCTTCGGAGGTTACGCCTCTGCGGCAGGATCGGGCATGACGCCGGTTTCGACGGCAGTTCGCAATTCGACGGGGCTGGCATCCCAGGCGGCGCCGTACGTCAACTCCAGCGGCGTCGGCACGTGAAAGTCGCTCGATAAAAACAGTGCGATCTCGGGCAGCGAGTCGCCAATTGCCAGCGGCTCAATGTAGGCGATGCGTTCGGTGCCGGCCTGATACGACACAACCAGCCGGTCTTTGTCCGCCGGAAATCCAAACGGCTCATCGACAAACTCGTCCCAGATCGCCTTATGGATGCCAAGCGGATCACGCGGCGTTGGAGGAAAAAGATCGACGACCAGCACGTGGATGCCCGCTCGCAGGTAATCGACGGTCTTATCGACGAATTCGCGCAACGAAGCGCGACAATCCTTGTTGCCCGGCGAGACGACCTCGATGACTGCGATGATCCGGCCCAAGTGATGTCTGAGTACAATCCGGTTTGCGCGGTCCGAAAAAACTCCACATTCGGTGCGGCGCACGATGCGTGCCACCGGAGGAGGGACGATTGCCACGCCGCCCTCGTCGGCACTTGGCCGACCGGCACGGGACTCGATGGCCAAAACGTCGGCCTCGCGCGGCCCTAAGCGCTGCTCGACCAGCGCGGCGACGCCTTTCGGAAGGCGGCCTCGGTTCAAGGCCCGCGCCAATTCGATCGTCCAGTCTTGATGAAAATGGTGAAACAGCCCGGCGGGTACGCGCGTCCAATCGTGGATTGGCATTGGTCGGCTCCTGCGGATCAATGGAATGACCCCAATTATAGCCGCGATGGTACGGTGCTGTCGCGGCGCCTTGTCCGCTGCTACGCGGCGGGCGTTTCGAGCGCAATCGAGGCGCCGAGGTGGCCGTTGCCGTTCGACTTGACCGCGGCCTGGCGGGCCTCGTAATCGGCGGCCCAGGCCAGCAGGTTCTCGGCGCCTTTGCGGTGGCAGAAATCGCCAAAGGTTTCGCCCGGCAGGCGGTCTTGCTTGAAGTAGAGAAGTACCGGCACAAGCGTGGCGACGACCTCTTCTTCGGGCACCAGGTCCTTGTAGAGAAAATTCAAGCGGTCGCCCAAGAGCCGGCCGCCGAGAAAGATGGTGTACTTGCCCGCCGTCTTGCCCACCAGGCCCACATCGGAGTTGTAGGGCCGGGCGCAGCCGTTGGGGCAGCCGGTCATGCGAATCGTAAACCGCTCGATCGACA
>DATFDL010000280.1:0-24811 GCA_035252155.1 Pirellulales bacterium
GTCGCGGCCAGGCGATGCCCCGGCGGCGGGCGCACCGGGGCATCGCCGCGGCAAAGATTGGCGGTCGAGCAATGCGCGTTGGCGCGGCTCTGCCCCAGCCACCGCGACAAGTTACATGAACCTGTAGAAATAACCGGCCGCTAGTAGATCTCAATCGTCTTCACACAGTTGCCGCCCGACAGTTGCGCGGTGCTGAGACAACGCTCGGCGCTGTGGATCAGGTCGATCGGGTTGAAGTTTTTGGCGGGCACGGCGGCCGTGGCCAGGCCGATGCTCACCGAAAATGGCGTGACGCCGGCCGCCAGCTCGCGCATCCGCCGCAGTAGGTCGTGCGCCGTGTCGCTCGCCTCGGTCCGATCGCTGCCGGGCAGTATCAACGCCCAGCGAGAGTCGGTAAGCTGCTGCGGACCCGGTCCGGCGGGGTCGGCCGCCCGGCACTCGGTCTCAAGGCTTTCGGCAATCTCTCCCAGTCCGACGATTCCGCGCGTCAATAATAATTCGTCGTACCAATCGATTTCGAGCATCAGCAAACTGAGCTCGCGACGGACCTGGCGGCAAGCCGTGGCTGCCGCCCTGAGCCTGCCGGCCAAGCCAGGCTCGATCTCCGAGTCTGGTAGTACCGCTGCCCGCGATCCGGCCGCATGATCTTTGCCGGCGCGGCCGCCGGACGATGCGGCGCGGCTTGCGCCATGCGTCACAGCCGGCGAGCGCGGACGCGCCTCAGTCAATAATGGACTGAAGCTCGCCGCCGCCTGCGACAACTCTTGCGTCACTTCGGCGGGAATCAATTGCTCGACCCGCGCAGTCGGTGCCGACAGTTCGCCCGCCGCTTCGGCCGCGGCCTCCGACAATTGCACATAGGCCCGCGCCAGCACCTCGGAGTAGGCCAGCCCGCCAGGCAGTTCGAGCGAAAGCACATCGGCCAATTGCGTGACTGTCTCGTCCAGTCCGGCGGCCAGCCCGGCCAGATGCCGGTCGGAGAGGTGATGGTCCTTGCGAACCGCCTGCAGAATATCCGAAAGCGCTTCAGTGCGCTGATCTGCCAGCAACTCGGCCAGCCGGCCGGCGACATACAAAATCTGCGCCATGGCTCGCGACTGCCGTGGCAGGGCGTCGAGCTCGTCGCGCGTGTCGGGCGAGCGGACGGCCTCGACCAGCGCGGGTGGCAGTCCCCATTGTTCGAGTAGCCCCGCGGTAAGCTGCGTGTGGTCGAAGCCGAGCACGTGGCGTTCGAGCGATCGGATTTGTCCGCGCGAAAAATCGGCCCGCCGCAAAAATTCGACATACGGCCGGCCCAGCCCTTGAATCAACACCAACCGGCCCAGGTCTTTGAGCAGGCCCGCCACGAAAATCTCGTCGCCGGGCAACTTCCACAGCCGCTCGCTCAGTTCGCGGGCGGCCACCGCGCGGGTGAGCGTATGCCGCCAGTAGCGGCTGAGCACGTCGCCGGCCAGGTCGGTAAAGAGTTGATCGGGCAGGCTGAAGCCCAGCACCAGCAACTTGAGCGGCTTGGTGCCCAGCAGCGTGAGTGACTGGTTGAGATCCGACACGCGGCGGCTCATGCCGAACAGCGAGCTGTTGACCACTCGCAGCACCTTGATGGTCAGTGCCGGATCGCGCTCGATGCAGGCCTTAAGCTCGGTGGCATCGACCTGCGGATTGTTGGTCAGCTCCAAGACGCGCAAAGCCACGCCCGGCAACGTATAAAGCTGCTTTGCCTGGTCGAGAAGCTTGGCAAGCGTGTTGTTCTGCACTTCCACGATCGGTTCCGACGTCGGCCGCGACACCCGCTACAAATGTAGCCCACCGCTTATGGCGGGGACCGGCGAGACGAAAAGAACCGATTGTTCCGAATGCGCCGGTTTACGACAGGCTCTGAGGCCCAGGGAAGATGAACCGCCGGGGGCGGTCTTCCAGCGGTTTTGCGGTCGGCGTATCGCGCTCGGTCGACTCGCGCCGCACAAAGCAGAGCGAATCATCCAAGGCCGCCTGCAAGCGGTGCTTACACAACACCGCGGCCACATAGGGATCGGCCCAGGGAAGCAGATCCTTGGGCTCGACCGCCAAGTCGGGCGCGCCATCGCTGCCCTCGGAGATTTCGACCACGTCGCAACGCGAGATTCTGCTCCGCATCCTTCTCTACCCTTTCCATCAGATGGGTTCCCGGCCATCGGGCAAGGAACTCCGCACCAGAGGCGACAATCGTCAGAGTTACCGAACCATAACCGTTACCACGGCAGATGTGCAACGGGCAGGTGGCCAGAGCAATTTCGGGGCCAACGGCGCGCGCTTCAGTGCAATGGTGAGAGCAGCTTGGCGCAGATCTCAACCCACAAACAACTTAGTGAAGTGACCACGGCAAAACGAGAACTGCCAGCCGGTTGTTGGAGTGCATGCTTGGCAGTCAAAGATTGCAAACCGCTACAGTGCTCTGTTGGCGGGCAAGGTTCGCGCTACGCAGCCGCGGGCACGGTGATTTGCCGGTTGAGATACTCGACGGCTTTATCCAGGCATGGGTCGAACAGCGGGACGACTGGCTCGGCCGCGTCATCCGGCCCCACGACCTCGCGCGGCTTATCCGTTTCCTGAACCCTGAAGCCTGAACCCTGAACCCTAGCAGAACCCTGAAACCCTCTCTCGCGCTGCCCTCTCGATTCGATCATCCGGCGCAGCTCATCGTCGGAGAGCGAGACGGCCATCCCGGCGTCGGGCCACACGCCCCAGGCGTCGCTTTCGGCCGCCTCTCGGGTGCGGTGAATGTTTTTTTCGCTGGGTCGCCAATAGGTGGCCACCGTCAGCTTGAGCGCGCTATTGCCGCCTTCCAGGGGAATGACGTTCTGCACCGTGCCCTTGCCCCAGGTTCGCTCGCCGACGATCACCGCGCGGCCGCGGTCTTGCAAGCAGGCGGCCACGATTTCGGCGGCGCTGGCGGTCATGTGATCGACCAACACGGCGATCGGCCAACGCGTGTAGTTGGCCTTGCCCGATGCGTGGAACACGTCGATGTTCCGCTGTTTGTCGCGGCCGCGGGTGCTGACGATCACGCCCTCTTTGACGAACATGTCGCAGGTGGCAACGGCGGCCCGCAGCATGCCGCCAAAGTTATGCCGCAGGTCGATCACCAGCGCCTCGATGCCTTGCTGATCGAGGGCCTTCAGGGCCGCCCGCAGCTCATCGACCGTCTGCTCGCCGAACGCCGTGATGCGTAGATAGCCGATCATCGGTTGACGGCCGACTGTAAACAGCCAGCGGCCCTGCGCATCGCGCCGGTCTCCGAGCACGCTGGGCATGTTGATGATCGCCCGCACGATGGTCAGCTCCACCGGCGCTTGCTCGCCGGGGTGCAACACGGTCAGCCGCAGCGGTTTGCCCGGCTCGCCGCGCATCCGGTCCTTGGCAGCGGCCAGGTCGAGCCCTTCGGTGCTTTCGCCCTCAATCGCCACGATGCGGTCGCCGGGCAAAATGCCAGCCTGATAAGCCGGCGTATCGACCATCGGGCTGGCCACGGTCAGCGGCTTAGCCAGCGGGTCGATCTCAATGCCGATGCCGCCGAATTGCTGGTCGAGCTGCTGGCGGAATTCGAGAGCTTGCCGGGGGGGTTCGTAGGCCGAGTAGGGATCGCCCAATTGGCCGATCATGCCGGTCAGGGCTGCCTCGAACAACTGCCGCTCGTCGACCGGCTCGACGTAATGCCGGTCGATCTGTTTCATCACCTCGATAAAGGTTTCCGACATTTGGCCGTATCGGCTGCGATAGGCGCTGTCGGCCTTGGCATAGCAGGCCAGCGAAACGGCGGTAATGCCGAGAAGCAGATAGAGATTGCGACGCGGCATGGCGAACCTGCGGTAAGGGAGTGATGAACGGATTGCCATCATTCTACCCGCCCATCCGCTCCGCGGTAGGTCCGGGGAGTGTAATGAAATCGCCGGCCGGGCCGTCATAATTGAGTAGCTCGCGAGAAATGTTCTGTAGGGAACGCCCTCCGTGGCGTTCCGCGACGGGTGTCGCGACGCCGAGGGGTGATTCTGCCTTTGGCGTCTGTAGGGAACGGACTCCCTGCCGTTCCGTGAGGGGCGGGGCGACGTCGAATCGCAGATCGCGGAACGGCACGGAGTCCGTTTCCTACAGAACCTAAAACGTGCGAGCGACTTGGGTATTAGGCCTACATGGGAGCGGCGGATGGAGGATTCGGTCGGCCGGCAAGAATCGGTGCTGGCGGCCCTCGAACAATACGAGGGGCGCTTGCTTCGTTATGCGCGGCGGCTGGCCGGCGGCGACGACAACCTGGCGCGTGACGTGGTGCAGCATGCTTTTTTGCAGCTTTGCCGGCAGCCACCGCGCGAACTGAACGGGCGGCTCGGCTCTTGGCTCTACACGGTCTGTCGCCATCGGGCGATCGACCTGATGCGCAGCTCGTGCCGGCTTGAGCCGCTCGACTGCGGCAACGGCCGCGAAGCGCCGGGCCGCGAGGCCGACCCCGCGGAGCTGTCGGAGACGCGCGACGCCGGCGAGCAAGTGCGTCGGGCGATCGCCACCTTGCCCGAAAAGCAGCAAGAGGTGGTCAACCTGTGGGCCGAAGGATTTGTGTATCGCGAGATCAGCGAGATCACCGGCGCGAGCGAAAATTATGTGCGGGTAATGATGCACCGGGCGATGCGAACCTTGCGTGAGCATCCGCTGTTGCGGCAGTTATTGGGTGACGAAAGCAAAGTCTGATGAGGAGTGCGGAATGCGGAGTTCGGAATGCGGAGTTTTACTGAATTGACGCCGGTGGCTGGGCCGAGCCTTGACGATGCACCGGCGATACGTGGGGTCAGAGAAGTCAACCACGAATAACACGAATGACACGAATGGAGAGTATTTCTTTTTCATTCGTGTCATTCGTGTGATTCGTGCTTTTCCCTTCATTACATTTGATGTATTGAGACGATCATGGCGAACGACGACCTCGACCACGACACCGACTCGCTGCTGACGGCCTATGCCTTGGGCGAGCTTGGCGAAACCGAACGTGCGGATATCGCAACCCGGCTAGCGGAATCCGCCGAAGATCGCCGGCTGGTTGAAGAGACCCAGCGGCTGGGCGGGCTGCTGCGGCAAGTAGTCGCCGCGCCGGAAGGCGCGCCTTCAAGCGGTCTGCGCGCTACCGTCTTGCAGCGGCTGGCCGAACCCGCCCCGGCCGAAATGCCACATCCCCGGCCGCGCTTTCCGCGGCGCCGGTATTGGCTGCCGCTCAGCCTGGCGGCTTCGCTCTTGGTGATCTGCGGCACGGTCTACACACTGTTGAGCACCAAGCATCAAGAGCGGCTCGTCGCCAAAAACGATTTTGTTGTTTCCGCGCCGAACGATCCCGCTGACGACGTTGTGTTGGAGCCGATGATCGTCGATTTCGCCGAATCAAGCGTAGAAGCCGCGCCGGAATCGATGACGGCGGACCTAAAAGGGGTGGTGATCCAGGAGGAAGAATCTCCGCTTGAATTACCGTCACGGGTTGACGCGGACTATGACCAGGTCCGACGGCCGCGCGGAAGCAGCATCGTGAAATCAGGCGGTGACTCGACTGCGGATCGCGATCTTGATGAACGGTCCCTCAGAGGGGAACTGCTGACCGGCGGTAAAGGCTTACCGGATGACGACGAGGGCGACGGTACTGTTCAAGGACAAATCGCTTCAAAACAAGAACCGACAATTGAATTTCGCGGTAGGAAAGAAAGCGAGCGGCGGATGCTCCTCGGCCGGTATGGCGGCATGGCTGGCGGAATGGGAGCGATGGGAGTTGACGGCGCTTCGCTCATGCAAGGCGGGAGAGCGCTTAGCTCTGCCGGCGGAAACCGTAATCACGTTTTCGGCGCCGATTTCGAAGCCTACGCACCCATCGCCGAAAATCCCTTCCTGTCAGTCACCGAGCATCCGCTTTCGACGTTCTCGATCGACGTTGATACCGCATCGTACGCCAACGTCCGGCGATTTTTGAATTCGCACGCCTTGCCGCCGCCCGCCGCGGTGCGGATCGAGGAATTGGTCAACTATTTTCAATACGACTACCCGCAGCCCGAGGGGCCGACGCCTTTTTCGGTGACCACGGATGTGGCCCGCTGCCCGTGGAACGCCGAGCACCAGTTACTGCGCGTCGGGCTGAAAGGCCGCGAAGTGCCGGCCGACCATCGCCCGCCGAGCAACCTGGTCTTTTTGCTCGATGTCTCCGGCTCGATGGACGCGCCCAACAAGCTGCCATTGGTCAAGGAGGCCATGCAGCTCTTGACCGACAAGCTGACGGAAAACGACCGCGTGGCGATTGTGGTTTACGCCGGCAACTCGGGGCTGGTGCTTCCCTCGACCAACGGCGACAACAAGCAGGCGATCCGGGAGGCTATCGCCGGGCTGGTCGCCAGCGGCTCGACCAACGGCGGCCAGGGTTTGCAGATGGCCTACGAAGTGGCCCGGACGGGATTCCTCAAGGAAGGCACAAACCGCGTCATTCTGGCTACCGACGGCGACTTCAACGTGGGCGTCACCGGCCAGGACGACCTGGTGCGGCTGATCGAAGCCGAGGCCAAAAGCGGCGTCTTTCTCAGCGCGCTGGGTTTCGGCGTCGGCAACCTGAAGGATGCGACGCTCGAAAAACTGGCCGACAAAGGCAACGGCAACTACGCCTACATCGACACCTTGAGCGAAGCCCGCAAGGTGCTCGTCGAACAGTTGTCGGGCACGTTGGTCACGATCGCCAAAGACGTCAAGGTGCAGATCGAATTCAATCCGGCGCAGGTGGGCGAGTTTCGCTTGATCGGCTACGAAGACCGAATCTTAGCGCATCAGGATTTCAATGACGACCGCAAGGACTCGGGCGACATCGGGGCCGGGCATACCGTGACCGCGCTTTACGAACTGTCGCCCAGCGGCGCCGTGGCGGGCGTCGGGCCGCTGAAGTATCAGCGTAGCCAGCCGCTGGCGCCGGCCGCCGAAAGCGGCGAGCTGGCCACGATCAAGCTGCGCTACAAAGAGCCCGACGCGGACGAGAGCCGCTTGATCGAGCACGTCGTGGCTGGTGGGCCGCGGCAGAACATCGCAAAGCCCGGTGATTTTCAGTTCGCGGCCGCGGTGGCGGCGTTCGGCATGTTGCTGCGCGATTCGGCATATCGCGGCGAAGCGACCTACGAAATGGTGCTCGAGCTGGCCCAGCCGGGCCTGGCCGACGACGCCAACGGTTACCGTTCGGAGTTCGTGCGGTTGGTGCGCCAGGCGCAAGAGATCGGGCGGCGCGAATCAAGCAAGCAAAAGTAGTGTTGCAATCGGAGCCTGTAGGGTGGGAGAAGTGAACCACGAATCACACGAATGACACGAATACGAGGGATCTTCTTCATTCGTGTCATTCGTGTGATTCGTGGTTACTTGATCCATTTGGCGGCGGCAGTTCGAAGCAAGCCATTTCCTCGGCGTTGCGCACATAAAGGCATCCGTGGGCGACCACGGGGTGGTTCCAGGTCTTGCCTTCGATGGCTTGAAATCGACCAAGCTCGCGGCAGACCGCCGGGTCGGCCACGAGCAAAACCACCGCGCCCGATTCGGAGGTCACCAGCAGCAAATCCTGATCAGCCAACAGGAGCACTTGCCCGTGGCCATATCGGCCGCGCTTCCAAGTGCGCTTGCCGGTGGCCAAATCGAGACAGCCAAAAATGCCTTCGTCGAAGCCGTAAACGGCCCCGCGATGCACGACGAAGTCGTTGTACGCCGGACGTAGCGCCCGCGACGGTGCGGACCAGCGGTTCTCGACGGTCCAGGCGTCATCGCGCTGCTCGACCGCTAACCGCACCAACCCGCCGTCGGCGGCCACGATCATCTCGTTGTCCGAAATGACGTGCGGCTGAACCATCGCCATCATCGCTTTGAACCGGTCGGTGTCTTGCCACAACACGGTGCCGCTGTCCGGCTCGACCGCCGTCAGCCCGCCATCGCCGACGAACACGATTTGCCGCCGGCCGCTGAGCGTCGCAAGCTGGGGCGAACTATAGTTGTTCTTGCCGGCCTCAATCTGCCAAACCGGCTCGCCCGTCTCGATATCAAAGGCGCGGAGCTGCTCGTGCCCCTCCGCTCCTTGGTAGACCACGACCAGCCCGTCGACGACCAGCGGCGAGTTCGCGAATCCCCAAAACCCGAAAGCGGGCAAGCTAGCCCCATCGTCGGCCACCAGGTCGTGCGACCAAACGACCCTGCCATCGGCTGCGTCGAGGCAATTCAATCGGCCGGTGGCGCCGGCCGTGTAGATGCGGCCGCCGGCGAAGGTGGGAGTCGCCCGTGGGCCGATGCCGGAAACGGCTTCGTCGAAGCGCGCCGGATCGTCGTGGGTCCACAGCTCTTCGCCGGTGTCGGCATTGTAACACGCCACGGTTTCGCGTTCGCCGCGTTGTTCCTGGGTAAAGAGACGGCCTCCGACAACGCACATGCTCGACCAGGCGGGGCCGACGCGCCTCCGCCAAAGCTCGCGCGGCGGGTGGTTTTTCCAGTCGGTTTCGATTTTGACGCCGCGCACCACGCCGTCGCGTCGGGGGCCACGGAATTCGGGCCAATCGCCCGCCGACGCCACGACCGGCTCGTCGTCGGAATGAAACATTTTAGCCGGCGATTCGCCAGAGAGTTCGGCACGTTCGGTGAAGAAACGCTCTTCGGAGGTCGGCTCCCAGCGCCAGGCGATCTCTTCGCGCTGGTCGCCCGTCAGTCCGCCGACGCGGATCAGCGTAAACGGCGCCCACGTGAGGCAGATGAGCGATGCGAAGCCGATTCGCCATGCCCGCGGCGACGCTCGCTGGGCGGCGACGGCCCATACGGCCCAGGCGGAAAAAACAAAGGGCAGGCCGACGAGACCCGAGGCTGCATCGACCGACAGCGCCACGGCGACCGCCGTGGTTGTCATCGCCACCGCCAGAGCAAACCAGCGATCGCCGCGCCGCACGCGCCGGCTAAACAGCCACCAAGCGAGGAAGGTGAGATAGATCACCGCGGCCACGGCTACGCGCGACATCCACAGAATGAACATGTCGAGATTCAGCGCCCGGCACGAGAGCTGATATGCCCAGTAGATCGCCATCAAGACGCCGGGCGTCCAAACGCGCCGAGCCGGCGCCGTAACGGCCGCTGCCGGAGGAACATCGGGTTCGTGCATGATTACTTGATCCTGGAGAAGGTCGCTTGTGGCCGATCGAGGGTCATTCGCTCGCCGGGCGGAAACCTTGGAGTTCGCTTTGCGTTCGCCCGCAAGAAATAGCCGCCTTGGTGGGACTTCCCGTGCGTTTGGAGGGCATGCCTATCTCAGGAAGACATGGAGACGGTGGCCTTACTCCAGCCCGAGCGACTCGAGGAAATTGTTCAGATCGTCGTCGCTTTGATGCACGGCGGGGGCCGGCTCGGCGCCCACGTTGATGCGCGGCGGCTCGTCCGATGATTTGGCGGCGTCGCCATTGGCCGCGGCCTTCGATACACCTGGCTTCGATGCGTCGGCCGTCTTTGATGGTTTTGATTTTTTATCGGAGGGATTCTTGGCAGGTTTGGTTGTATCGATCGACGGCGGCTCGTCGGCAAACGAAAAGATTTCTTCGTCATCGCCGTCGGCCAAGGCGGGCGCGTCGGTCTTGCCGACTTCTGACCTGATCGGCTCATCAGCGAGAAAGTCGAATTGCCCCGATTCGTTCTCCGCCTCGGCCTCGACCGGCAAAGCGAACTCGCCGGAGTCGTCGTCCGCCGGCTTCGCAGCCTCGGCTGCCATCGGCACAGGCGGCAGATCGGTGGTCTCGTTCAGCCCGTCGCTGGCAAAGTGGATCGTCTCCGGCGCATCGACCGGCGGCGGCAACGGCAGTGCGGCCGGTTGCGGCGCGGGCGTGACTGACTGCGCCTCGGCCGATTCCTCGGCCACAGGAACATCAGTCAAAACATCTTGCGCGCTGTCGGCCACCTCGTACTCGGCGCGGAACGTCAGCGGCCCGACGGTTAGCGTTTGCCCGGGACGCAGAATGCGATCGGCGTCGATCCGTTCGCCGTCGATGAAAGTGCCGTTGAGCGAACCCTTGTCTTTGACCATCAAGACGCCATCCAGTTCGTAAACTTGGCAATGATGGCGACTTACGGTAGGATGGGCAATGGTCAGTTGGGTGTCTCGACCGCGACCAAGGGTGGCCGGCAGTTTGAGCGGCACTTCGGCCTTGTTGGCCTTGCCACCGACGACAACGAGTTTGGCCTCCATCGCGTCTTCTCGGCTCCGGTTCGGGCAGACGTGGGTTCGGGCAGAAAGGAGTAGCCCCCAAGTCCTTACTATAACTGGTACAACGGCCTACGCAACAGATTGCCCTTGCCAGCAGGCACCGTAAATCTATAATCCGGTGGCGTTTCCTTCTGTTAGAAATCGTGTAGGCGGGTGTAGCTCAGTTGGTAGAGCACGACGTTGCCAACGTCGTTGTCGTGGGTTCGAATCCCATCACCCGCTCTTTTTTTGTTGAAGTTTTGTCCAAGGGGCGACCTTAGAAAATGGCTACCACGGACGACGAAGACACCGGCGCGGCCGCCCTGGCCGAAGGCGAAGAGGGCGCGGCGGAAGAAAAAAAGCTGCACCTGGACGTGCAAATCGACGCGCGCAGCGCGTGCGAGCGGCACGTGACGGTGACCATTCCGCGCGAAGACATCGACCGCTATTACGACGACGCCTACAGCGAGATGATGGACAAGGCGGTGGTACCCGGCTTCCGCGCCGGCCGCGCCCCGCGCAAGCTGGTCGAGCTGCGGTTTAAAAAGGATGTGGGCGACCAGATCAAAAACTCGCTGCTGATGGACAGCCTGACGCAGCTTTCGGAAGAAGGCAAGTTTTCGCCGATCAGCGAGCCCGACTTCGATCCCTCGGCGGTGAACGTGCCCGACGAAGGGCCGATGAAGTTCGAGTTCAACATCGAGGTGCGGCCCGAGTTCGACCTGCCGCAGTGGAAAGGGCTGAAGATCAACCGCCCGGTGCGCGAGTTTACCGACAAGGACATCGAGCGGCAGATGAAGGAGATTCTGGCCCGCCACGGCCGGTTGGTGCCGCACGAGGGTCCGGCCGAGCCGGGCGATTACGTCACGGTCAATCTCACGTTCAAAGACGGCGACAACGTCATTTCAGAATTCAAAGAGCAAGTTCTCAACGTCCGCGCGGTGCTCAGCTTCCGCGACGGCAAGGTCGAAGGCTTCGACAAGCTGATGAAGGGCGCGCAGGCGGGCGAGCGCCGCACCGGCCAGGCGGAGTTGACCCAAGACGCGCCGAACGAAGCCCTGCGCGGCAAGAGGATCGATGTCGAGTTTGAAGTGCTCGAAGTGAAGAAGCTCGAACTGCCTGAGCTGACGCGGGACTTCTTGGACGAACTGGGCGAGTTTGAATCGGAAGCTGATCTACGCGACGCCATCAACGACATGCTCCAGCGGCGGCTGTCGTACGAGCAGCATCGCCAGGCACGCGAACAGATTCTCAAGGCGTTGACGGTGGCGGCCAATTGGGACCTGCCGCCGGCCCTGCTCAAACGGCAGTCGCTGCGCGAATTGGAACGGGCGGTGCTCGAGCTTCGCCGCAGCGGCTTCACCGACGCCGACATCCGTGCGCGCGAGAACGAGCTGCGTCAACACAGCCGCGTGAACACCGCCCGCTCGCTGAAAGAGCACTTTGTGCTCGAACGCATCGCCGAGGAAGAAAAGATCGATGCCGGGCCGAGCGACTACGATGACGAGATCGGCTTGATCGCCCAGCAGAGCGGCGAAAGCACCCGCCGTGTGCGGGCGCAACTCGAGAAGCGCGGCCTGATGGACACGCTCCGCAATCAGATCATCGAACGAAAGGTGATCGAGCGAATCATGGAGCACGCCACGTTCAAAGACATTCCCTACGAGGTCGAATCGACCGACGCCGAGGCGGTCGACCAGTCGGCCGGCGGCGAAGTGGTGGAAATTCCCGAAGCGGTCGAGCCCGGCGAGCCGGGCGAAGCGCCGCACCTGGCCGGACAGCAATAAGGGGGCGGACGACACGCATGAATGACGATTCGATCTACTCCGCATTGCGTGGGCCGGTGTCACCGCGGGCCAACTATCGCGACTATCAGCGCCAGCGGCAGATGACGCTGGGCGATTTGCTGCTCGAAAACCGGATCATTCTGTTGCAGGGTGAAATCCACGACGGCAACGCCAACGAGCTTGTGATGAAGCTCTTGTACTTGCAGAGCGAAAACCGCCGCAAAGACGTGCACTTTTACATCAACTCGCCGGGCGGCAGCGTCACGGCCACCTTGGCCATCTACGACACGATGCAGATTCTGTCGTGCCCGGTGGCGACGTATTGCGTGGGGCTGGCGGCCAGCGGCGCGGCCGTGCTCTTGGCCGGCGGCACGTCGGGCAAGCGGTTCGCCCTGCCGCACGCCAAGATGATGATTCACCAGCCCTATGGGCAGGTAGGCGGGCAAGTCTCCGACATCGAAATTCAGGCCGACGAAATCCTCAAAACGCGCGAGGTGCTCAACGAGGTCTTGGCCCAGCACACCGGGCAGCCGATCGAGCGAATCCGCAAGGACACCGATCGCGATTTTTACATGCACGCCCAGCAGGCCAAAGACTATCACCTGGTCGACGACATCTTGACCCGGCCTCCCGCGGCCGGCGCCGGAGAGGAAGAAGAATAGATGCCCCTGATCCCCTTTGTCATCGAGAAAAGCGGCCGCGAAGAGCGGGCTATGGATATCTATAGCCGGCTGCTGAAAGACCGCATCGTCTTTCTCGGTTCGAGCATCAACGACGAGGTGGCCAACTCGGTCGTCGCGCAACTGCTATTCTTGCAGTCGGAAGACCCGCGGACCGACATTCACCTCTATATCAACTCGCCCGGCGGCAGCGTCAGCGCGGGCCTGGCCATTTACGACACCATGCAGTTTGTGGCCTGCGACGTGGCGACCTATTGCATCGGGCAGGCGGCCTCGATGGGGGCGGTGCTGCTGACGGCGGGCAAGCGCGGCAAGCGCCATGCGCTTCCCAACTCGCGGATCATGATTCACCAGCCGCTGGCCGGCATGGAGGGCACCGCCGAGGAAATCATGATTCACGCCAAGGAATTCAAGAAGGTCAAGCAAAAGCTCAACAACATCCTGCTCAAGCACACCGGGCATCCGCTGGAAAAGATCGAGCAAGACACCGATCGCGACCGCTTCATGTCGGCCGACGAAGCGCTCGACTATAAGCTGATCGACCGCGTGATCGAGCACCTCGACCCACCCGCCAAGACCACCTAAGCAACCATTCATTTCATCGCGGCCTCACTTCCCGCAACCCTGGCCGCGCGGCACGTTCAAATCGGTTTCGGAAACTAAGCTCAGCCGGCAAACCTTGTGCGCTGATCGGTTTTGACATTCAAAATTGGCAATTGTTGGAACCGCCATGTGGCACAGCCGCCCTCGGCTGTGCATCGCCGACGCCAACCGGCGTCGCGGAACCAGCCGAGGGCGGCTGGTTCACATGCCGATTTTGAATCCCAAAGCCGATCAGAAGCGTTGCCGATCGTGAGCCATTACAAGGGAATGTAACGACCGTAGGGTGGGCACTGCCCACCGGATTACCTGGTGGGCAATGCCCGCCCTACGGGCTGTGTGCGCTGGATTGCGCGAGGCCGCCATGAACCACTTTCTTCGCTGCGCCGCATTGCTGCTGCTGGTAGCCGGCTGCCGCACCAGCCCGCGGCAAGAATTAATCGAGCAGGAGCACCGTTTTCTTGAAGACAAGATCTGGCAGCTCAAGGGACTGATTGACGAATACGAGTTGCAGCTCGATAGCTGCCAACGCGAGAACGAATCGCTTTTGCGAGAGCTCGGCCAATCGCGCACGCCGGGCAGGCGCCGCTCGGGCGGCAGCGAGGGCGAGCTGACCCCGCCGGTGGTCGAAGAAGCCGACGCCGCTCCCTACGGGGGTCCGCCGATCATTTCGCCACCGAGTCCCGACGTGCCCGAAGGCGAGCATATCGTCCTGCCCGAGGGCATTTCGGCCGACGACGCCGCGGTCTTGGAAGAGGCGATTGAGCAAGACCGGCGCTCGGCCGGTCGGGCCATCGGCCGGCCAACGACTGGCCGGGTAAATCGTCGACTCAGCTCGCACGGCGCGCCCGAGCCACAGGACGAAGTCGTGACGCAGATCACGCTCAATCGCAAGCTGACGGGCGGCCACAACGTCGACGCGCAGCCGGGCGACGAGGGGGTGATGGTGGTGGTCGAGCCGTTGAACGCGGCCGGCGAGTTGATTGAAGTGCCCGGCGCCGTATCGATCGTGGTGCTCGATCCGGCGATCGAGGGCGAGGCGGCCCGCGTGGCCCGCTGGGACTTTACCTCGCGCGAGGCGGCCAAGCACCTGAAGCGGACTCCGATGGGCGACGGGTTGCACTTCGACCTGCGTTGGCCGCACTCACCGCCTACGCACCGCTTGTTGAATCTCTATGTCCGCTACACCACGGCCGATGGGCGGCGGTTGCAGGTCGAGAAGCAGATCGACGTTGAGCCGCCCGGCGCCGAGCACACCGGCGAGCGCTGGACGCGCACGCCGCAGCCCGATCTGACGACGCACGACGCCTCTGCCGACACGGCGGCCGATCACGAGTCACCGCCGCGGGCCCATGCCCGTTCGGTGCGCCCCGCGCCGAGCGACTCTTCCGCCGCCGACGCCTCGGAAGAAGCCGCCCGTCCCAAGCCCTCGCGCGGCGCCTCTCGCGCCACCGGCCCCCGCTGGGCGCCCTATCGCTGAGACGTAGAACGGAATTCATTCCGTTCCCACAAGTAGAACAAAATTTATTCCGTTCCCCAAAACCATGCCATCCCCGGCTCTCACTGCCGGCGCCAACCAGCCGCTAAATTCTGAGGCTGCCAAGTGCCGCAGCCAAGCTGGCAAAGAACTCCAAACCGGCGGCCGCAAATTGCGGATCTAAACTCGCGTGAAGGTGCGATGAGTTGCGTCCTTGGCAGAAATCGCCTCTGTTTCCGCTGACGAACACGCGCCGCTTCTGAAAACCTTGGTTGTGAAGTTGCCGCGACAACTCAAGATAGTGCTCGATGTGCAGCGAGTCTTTGATCCTGCCGTCGTGCGACGGTCGCTCTTTCGCGCGTACGCGGCTGATCGCCCTATCCGTACAGATTGGGGCGTTATCGAGAATGTTGGCCGCATTGAGAACTTGCTGGGCCAAGGCGGCCAGTTCCGCGACGAGTGGGGAGACCACGTGATTCGATGGCGCCGTGGGCAGGGGCTGGTTGATATGCCCGAAGGCGCGATGGATTCTGGCGGATTCCGCATCGGCTTTGGCGAGGAATTCAGTGGCCTTCGTTCGGACAGCCGCGATGTTCTGGCCGAACTCGTGGACCACAAGTTCCGTCACAACAATCATCACGCAGTCGGGTTTAGCCGTGAAGCTCGTGTAGAGGCGAAAAAGGGCGGCGACATAATCGCCCCGGCCTTGTGAAAGGCCCTGGACTGCGGCCAGCAGCTCGCACGTATCGAGGCAAAGCACCGGGCGGGGATTGGCAAGAAGATCCTTTGCCACGTCGGCAATCGAAGGCATCAGGCGCCCCGCTGCTCGTCGTAGTGCTCAAGCAGCGCACGGCCGAGATCATAGTCGCGCACCAGTTCGCGCCGCTGCGGTTCCAGCCAGCAATTCGCTGCGAGCCAGCCGTCGAGCGACCGGCCGTCAAAGAGCGCGTCGTCGCGGTGCGCCTGGATGACAAACGCCTGCCAGCGCGAACGGTCGTTCTCGTGAAGCGACGACCGATTTGCCGTGGCCGAAAACTCGTTCAATCGGCGGCGGGCTTCCGCCGACAGGCCTTCTTCGAGGCGATCTTCCGCCGTCGTGATTTCGACCTTGAGCGTAGCCGCGGCGCCCGCGCGAGCCTGGAGCGTCGACTCGAAGTCCTTGAGGATGGCGTCATATTCATCGTCGGTCACCTCTCGGGTGCCAAGAGGAACAACGTTCGCGACACGCCACTCATCCGCCGATCGCGGTTGTAACCACACCGCCGCGGCCGGGCGGCCCGGAACATCGCTGCACTTAAAGCAGCAGACATGGCCCTTCATCGCCAATCGCTGCTCGAGCGCGTGGTCGCGCTGCCAGCCATTGGACAATACCGCTTCGACCCGCTGCGGCAGCGTGGTCAAATCGCCTGATAAGTCGTGAATCACCAACTCGTTGAGCGTGAGCATGTTGGTCACCTCATTCCATCATACGCGGACCGCCAGGGTGAAGGAAGGTTAGGATCGCAGTCCACCGAAATCGGCGACAGAATCCCACGTGCCGAGGATTTTGCCGCTGTCCGTGCCGCTGCGTCGGCAACAAAGCCTCATTCGGAATTTGACTGCAATTCGCAGAGCACACGGAAACCGTAAAGACAATGTCGTTCATGCGCCGGTACGAGCAGGATAAAGGCTGACCGCGTCTCGAATTCGAGGTTTCCGAGTTGACCTCCACGCATTTGGACAACGTCAGGACTGGATGGATCGATTGTTATTTCGGCCACATTGCCCAGCATGTCGAACAGACCGAACGCGTTTGGTTTTTTTTGCCCGATTGCATGCAACTCTCCGTCCGAATTATTCCTCCCGAACCACATAAACTCACCGGCGTTGAGATTGCCAAAATTTGTCAGCGTTGTGGTGCCGGCGCGGCATGCGAACTCCCATTCGTCGCCCTTGGGTACGCGATAGCTACGTCCCTCGTGCTTGGTTAGCCAGTCACAGAAAGCTTGGGCATCTGGCAACGCCACGTTGACGACAGGCAGTTCATCGTTGATGGACTGCTGACCAATATTCTGCCATGTGAACGCCGGGTCACGACCAACGAATTCGCCGTTCAATCGCACTCCAGCGCCGCCATCTTCTCGTTCCGCGAGGGTCTTATAATTGGTTGCGTCTACGAATTTGCGGAAGCCCCCGACACTCACCTCGTGCGCAGAGAGAAGAAACGGGCTGGCAATCACAACGTGCCGGTACCCCTCGTGATCGAGGCTTGCAGCGATCCAGGGGAACTCGGGCTTAACGTATTCCCTGAGACGTTCACGTTCCTCCTCTGGCGTCCCCGCTTCGAACTCGCCCGGCGGGATCAGGACCAGCTTCATACCGATGGAGTTGGTCTCGTCAACTTGGCGGCCGAGGTAGCTGGCCCAACGTTCCTGGTGCCGCCGTGCGTCCTCGGACGAAAAAGGCGCGATGGCGACCTGAGGCGGCGCTGGCGGCGGTTCGACCGTTTTGCTCGGAGTCGCGGCCACTGCACTGGTGGTCTCTGGGATGACTTGGTGGGCGCCGTTCGCACGAGCAGTTTCGTCATTCGCGTCCGGCAGTGCTTGGTCGCTACCCTTCGGCCATAGCGCGAACGCGGCAATGGCGATCAAGAGGCCGACCCATACGCCAGCCGCCACCTGCAAGGCAACTCGCGGCCGTTTGGAACGATTTGCTTTTCGCAAGAGCAAATCATTCGATCCCCGACGAGCGTTCGTCCCGCCAACAACCATCGGCTGCGCCGGCGCGGCAGCCAGTAGGTCGATGTCAATGACTGGCATGAGCGGCGACGATGATGGCGGCGCGGCTGTGAGCGGCGGATGGTGAACCGTAGTGGATTGCCGTACTCGAATCTCGGCGTCGTACTGCGACCGTTTGCGCGGATCGAGCAAGCATGCCTTGGCCGCTTGGATCTCATTGAGGATTCGTGCAGCGTCTTCCGCATATTTGCCGACCTGAAAGTTGCGCACATAGGCGCTTTGCCGCATCACGGCGGCGTTGATGACGGTGGGGTCGTGCTCATCGCGCGAGACGCCGAGCAACTGATAGTGCGTCGGCGGACGGCTCTCGGGCGGGATGCTCAACCAGACGCGGTACGGATCGAACGATTCCGGCATGCGCACCCCCGGCGGTTGGCGGTTTTGCCCCCATTATCCACGCCGCCCGGCAAGATGCAATCGTATTTGCCGCTCACTCGATTTTGCGCGAGAAACGGCGTAGGATGAAGTCAGGCCCCTCTCGCTCGCGATTGAACCTGCCATGACCATCACCGTCACTCTCCCTCTTGAAGTCGCCGGGCCGCTTGCGGCAAAGGCGCTGAGCAGCGGGCTCACGTTAGAAGCTTACCTGACAACGCTTGCCGAAAGGGACGTATCGACGGGCAACGGCGCTGCGATCCCGCACAATCTCTCGACGGACGAGGCAGAACGTCTGCTCGACGAATTGACCACTGGCCCCGTCTTGCCGCACCTGCCGGCCGATTTTTCGCGTGCGGATATCTATGCGGACCACAATTGATGTTGATCCTCGCCGACACGGGCATCCTCTTGCGCTTGCTCGACCGAATCTGCACTCGACCTTTATCGGCTCGCGGTGGATAGGGACTCGACGTCGTCGAAGCCAACCGGCGCCTGGTGATCATCGAACGGCTGTTTCCCGTGCTTCCCGACGTTCCCAGCGCCTACGCCCCTTGGCGCGGTTTAGTTGTTGCCTTTCATGTAATGGGAGTTCAAGCCCATGATGCGCGTCTCGCTTCTTTCATGAAGGCATACGGCCTGACGCATATTCTCACGCTCACGCGCCTGATTTTGCGCGGTTCCCTACGATTACGGCAGTCACGCCCTACGATGTTATCGCGGCGTCCCCATAGCACGGAACATCCTCGTCGGAAGAAGCATTCTTGCCGACCTGAAGATCCCATACATAGGCGCTTTGCCGCACGACGGCGCGGTTGATGACGGTGGGGTCGTGCTCGTCGGGCGAGACGCCGAGCAACTGATAGTGCGTCGGCGGACGGCTCTCGGGCGGGATGCTCAACCAGACGCGGTACGGATCGAACGACTCCGGCATGCGCACCCCCGGCGGTTGGCAGTTTCGCATCCTATTATCCACGCCGCCGGGTGAAATGCAAACAGCAGGTAGTGCCTAAAGAATATCGTAGGCGGTCAGAATGCCCACGAGGTCGCAACGCTTCCGGGGCCCATCGGCGCCTGCTGCGGTCTCGGTCTTCATCACCAAGAGGACCTCTCTCTCGTCAAACTTCTCGACTGCTACTTTTACGTCTTCGCGCGCATAGACAAACGGCGGCTTTCCTAACGGAAGCTCTACGTCGTTTTCGCATTGCTTCGCGGGGTCGTCCGCACCAACGCGTATTTCCTCAAGCGTCCGTCCAAGCCGATCAGCGCGCTTGTCGTTATTTGCCTGGGCGCTCCGCAGGAATTGGGCCACCGCGGCGGTGCTAATCAGCCACCAATCCCCGTGCCAGTACCAAGGAAGGTAAGTGAACGAGTTCGTGAGCATCGTCTCTCTTACGAAGCTTATCGGCCAGAGGTCCTCTGCGGTCGTGACCTCGCGCACCATGAAGTCGGAGGTTCTTTGCATCGGTTGGTTTCCATTCATTAACGCATCCTCTAACAGAAGTCCAAATTCGATCGCGTGCTGAGTGAGGTGCCGCGCTCTCGCTCCTTGGTGAAGCGCGTCGTTACGCGCTTCGCGAACAAGTTCGTATAGGGCATCTTTCGCCGAGTGAAAAAAGTGCTGCGAATCCGCCAGCGGGTGGCGGCCAAGATCCGATTCGCTCGCGAGACTGAGCAATGGAGCCTTATATGTACCAAGCGAACAAGCTTTTTTCAGCCGATAACAACCGATGCGCTCAAAGACGAACAAGAGCTCATCGAATTGCTCGCCATCCTGCTGCGCGGCGAGTCGCGCGTTGCGAAGCTCTTTAAGGAAATACCGGCGCGCCCGTATCCCAATGGGCCGCCAACCGGCGGAGCTCGTGCGTTTCTTATCGTTCTTACTCATGCTCATGGTCCCTCGAGCGTGATCGCCATCACAAGCGGCGCGGTGTAGTCAGGGCCTTTTGCCAGCTCAATCGCTTCGATCGTTTCACGATGCTTTGGCCGGATGGCGAAATAGCGCATCTGGTGGCCGCCGCGAAAAGTGAAGGCGCGCTTCGATCGTGGTACGTCCGAGCCGGCGTCGCTGAGGTTGTAGTCTGCAAAATGTTCCCCATTGCGCAACGGGTGCTCCTCAGTTGTGCCGTCGCGGTAGTGCAGCCGCACGACCATCGATACACTTCCACCCTTGATTTCGCTCTGTGCGCCCCAACCGCTCACGCCGCTGAGAAAATGGATTGCCCTGGCGGACGAGTGACAAGGAAGCGTCACGGATGGGGGCATTCTGGGCGGAATCTGGCCGCCGGGCGAATACAACATGACGATGTTCGCAACGCGATCGCCCTGTGGATCGACAAGCTGAAACGGGACTCCTTCAAATATCTTCGGCGACCAGTCGTCAAGAATCAGCCGCTCATCCGTATCTTCGCCGTGAAACATTCCGCGGGTGCTCACGACATTCGCTACGCCGCTCAAGTCGAGTGGAGTGAACTGGCCGCGCTCGGCCGCCGCGGACGTGGCATCGTCGACCTTCGCTTCGTCATCTGGGAAGGGCGGCACGTGCCAAAGGTAGATCGTTCCATCGTCGCCGCCTGATGCCAGCAGCTTGCCATCCGGCGAGAACGCCACAGGCATCCAGTCTTGGCTGTGGCGCCGGTGCTTGGGTTGGCCCAGCGTGGCATGCTCAAACTCGGCGATCAGCGTGCGATTTTCGATGTCCCAAAGCGAGACAAACTCATCATCGCCGCCCCAAGCCGCAAAGCGCCTGTCGGCTGAGAATACCGGCTTGCTGCCAGCGCCGCGCGCTTCTGGGAATTGGGCCATCTCCGCACCCGACTCAAGATCCCAGAGCCTTATCGGATTTCCGCTAGTCAGACATCGCCTTCCGTCGGGGGCGATTGAAGTACCGATCACCGCCAAGTTTCCCGCTGGAAGCGAACGAATCTGGTTTCCCGTGGCAACCTCAAATACACGAACGGGGTCTTCCTTGTCCGAATGCGAGGTGGCCACGGCCAAGCGGCCGTCGCGCGCAAATGCAATCCCAAAGACGCAACTTGCCAGACTTCGCTCCCATAGCAAGTTGCCCGCCTCGACGTCCCAAAGCCGCACTTGACTATCGCCGCTCCCCGAGAGCGCGCGTCGGCCATCGGGAGAGAACGCCAAGCACCAAATTGCCCACCGGTGACCGTCGAGCCACTTCAACACGTTGCCGTTGTTGGGATCGATACACGCAATACTGTCCCCATTCGACAGCAAGACGGTACTGCCATCCGGACGTATTGCCAAGGCGCGCACCGCGTTTTCGCGCCCCGGAGCGGGACTACCGAACCGCCGCACTCCGATTCCGGTATTGACCTCCCAAATTGCCCATGTGGTGTCAAAGCTTCCGCTCACAAGTCGACCATTGGGCAAGAAGGCGAGGCTTGTGACAGAGTCGGTGTGGCCGGTAAGTCGCCGGAACTCGCCCGGCAGTCTTTCGTGGGTAAACGGTGACGGTTCGATCAACCTTCCTTCAACGCCCGCCCCGGCGCCGCTGTTTTGCATTACAACCGAAAACCAACTTCTGCCGTCCCAATCTGGCGGCGCCCAGTCGGGAAGGTGGAATTCGTGCCGCACCATCGAGCCAAAAAACGCGCGCGATCCCTCATACCGTCCGTGTCGCTGCCAATGCGGTAGCAAGTCAGCGGTTGTCATTCTCCCCAAGCGAATCGCGTCGGCTAGATCGGGACGCTGCTCAAGATATTTTCGTTCGTCAAAAGCGAAGGTGCGCGATAGGTCAACAACGCGATCGGGGGCGCTGCGCTTGCCCCAGCGCCCGGGCGTCGACCGTCTCCATTGTTCGTCAAATGGCCCGATCGCTAGCGCGACGCGCTTGGAATAACCGGCGGCGGTGTGATAGTCGATGATAAAACCGGCGAAAGCGCCATCGTCGATCCTGCGCAGCGGGCCGGTGACCTGCACCTCGAGAACAAGGCGGTCAATGCGATCCAGCTCGTACCCCACCGCGGCGTGCCCATGAGAATTACTTAGACCAACGAAAAACGAGTCGTCCTCGATGCGCGCCGAATTAGTAATAAAAAGCGTGTCGGTCTTCGATTCTAAGATTTGCGGCGCGCCGTTGTCGGTGTGCCCAGCCGTTACATCGAATGTTGCTGGCTCTGCTTTGGCGGTACTACCACGCGACGGCGTCGTTTCCGCGTCGCTTGGCATTTGCTGCACAGGTCGAGGCCAGATCGCCACAACGGCCAACGTAATGACGACTCCGAACCAGAACGCGGCTGGCAATTGCCAGATGAGCGCACGGTATTTCGACTTCGACAGACCACGCCACGATCCAACCGGTTTTCTCCCGCGGCTGGAACGGAGCACTGCAACCGGCTCGGCTTGGGACGATGACATTGCCAAAAGATCGCCATGCGGTGGGTCAGACGGACCGACTAATTCGCTGAGGCCGATGGCCGGCAGCGCCGATCGCGGGAATGCCGCCGTGGGAACTCCGTACCGTTGGCGCGCTGCGGCCGCCTCGCCGGCCGGTAGCCCAGCGTCGTATCGAGCCCGCTTGGCCGGATCGAGCAGGCAGGCTTTGGCCGCCTGGACCTCGTTGAGAATTTGTGCGGCCTGTTCGGCGTACTTGCCGACCTGATAGTTGCGCACATAGGCGCTTTGCCGCATCACGGCGGCGTTGATGACGGTGGGGTCGTGCTCGTCGGGCGAGACGCCGAGCAACTGATAGTGCGTCGGCGGACGGCTCTCGGGCGGGATGCTCAACCAGACGCGGTACGGATCGAACGATTCCGGCATTACGCACCCCCGGCGGTTGGCGGTTTCGCCCTCATTATCCGCGCGGCCGAGCAAGATGCAAACGGTTTTCCGGCGAAGGGTGGCGTGGTTTGACACTAAAGGCGGTGGTATGATGCTGGTGGAGGGATTGTATGAAAGCGCTGACTTCGCGAACCACCATCGGCCCAGACGGCACCATCGACGTGCACTTGCCAACGGGTCTGCCGCCAGGCGAGGCTGAGGTAGTGGTTGTCGTCCAGCCCGTCACCGCCGCGTCCACGCGGGCGGCGCCGCCATATGCTTCCGACCACGGAATATGGAAAGGCAAGTTGCCCGACGACGATATCGACGCTGACCTGCGCGAAATGAACGCACTTTGGGAAAAAGGCATGGAGTTGCCCGAGTGACCGTCCCGCTCAGTTTGTCGGATCTCGCGGCGCTTGATTCAATGCCGGAGATCCCGGAAATGCATGACCGCTTGCTGGCGCTGGCGGCGAAGCGGTTGGGCGCGACGATCATTACGAAAGACAGCACGATTCAGGCGTCTCCGCAAGTAAAATGGCTGTGGTGAAAGGGGGGCGTGCTCGCCGGGCGAGATGCCGAGCAACTGATAGTGCGTCGGCGGACGGCTCTCGGGCGGGATGCTCAACCAGACGCGGTACGGATCGAATGACTCCGGCATGCGCACCCCCGGCGGTTGGCGGTTTCGCCCCCATTATCCGCGCCGCTGGGCAAAATGCAACCGAAAAAGGGTTCAGGGTTCTGGGTTCAGGGTTCAGCATTTTTGCGAGCATCGCGCGTCGGCGCGGTGCGCGGAGCTTCGGCCAGTCAACCGGCCATTTCAACAGGCGGAGCCGCAACGCGCTCGATTTTCACGAAAACCGGATGTAGAATAACAACGAAAGTACTCGTTCAAATCAGGAGGCGCGGGATGTCTAGCGAAGTTGAGAGCGAGTTGGTCAGCTTCCACCGTTTCGTCGCCGATCAGTTGCGCCAGGGACACGAAGATGTCTCGCCCGAAAAAGCACTCGACCGCTGGCGGACGCAACATCTGCCGACCGAACCAGACGACGACGCGGTTCTTGCGGTCCAAGAAGCCCTGGACGGCATGAAGTCCGGCGATCAAGGCATTCCGATCACTGAGTTCGACCGCGAGTTTCGCATCCGTCACGGGCTAAGGGCCGAATGACTCCAGCCGGGCAAGCCGGCGGCATCTACTTCGCCACGTCGGTCAATTCGGGAATCATGCAAACCGGCGACCAGGCGTTGTCGGGCCAGTTGGCGTTGCGGGCGGGCGAATCGGAGGTCAGTTCGTGGGCCTCAAACAACGTTCGCAGGTGATGCTTTTTCAACGGCGCCGAGTGCATTCCACGAATGCGCACGAACCACACGTCGCTTAACGAAACGCCGGGCGGCAGCACCGGCGGCGGCGAATGATAGCCAATGCCGGCGCCGGACATCACGTGCAACGGCGCGAACGCCGCGCCGGTGGCGGGCGGCGGCGACGGCGTCGGCGAAAGCCCGGGGATGGGCTGCATCACTGGCGCCGAGCGGGGAGGCGCAGAGGCTTGGCTCGATTCCGTGGATGCCACAGCGGGCGTGGCGAGCGTCGCGCCGCCGATCGAAGCCGACCCAGACGGCACTGTCGAAGATGCGACGGGGGGCGCCGGCCCGTGCGGCGCGGTCGCGGCGGCTTCGGGCGGCGCGAAAAAATCGCCCACCCGCATCCAAGGGCCGTTGAGCGCGCATAGTAGATCGTCGTCGTCCACGCGGCCGGCCGAGCGAAGCTGCTCGACCTCGCGCCGAGTGAGCGAGCTGAAGATTCGCTGACCCGCTAACAGTCGTAAGTTGGCGTCTTCGTGGTCAGTGGCGGGCGCCGAGGCAAGAAAGTGCGCGATTTCCGCCCACTCGCCGCCGCGCACCGAGACAAGATCGGAACGGGCGATTTTGCCCTCGGCCAACAAGCGATCGAACGCCTCGCGCGTCATCGGACCAAAGATAACGCTCCCTTTTTGTACGCGTAGCTCGCCTTGTTTGATGGCCATGAAAGTTGGAATGTCACGCGAGATTCTGTAGTGACCACGGATGCCACGGATAGGCACGGATAGGAAGGATAAAACTTTGTC
>DATFDL010000281.1:0-23019 GCA_035252155.1 Pirellulales bacterium
CGGGTTAAGCGTCGCGCAGCGAACGGCGATGTCCGCCACCATCGCCACCATGTTGCGGTAGCCGTCGCTCAAGTAATTGAAAGGAAGCGAGCGGCCAGGAAGGCCGATCATGAGCTGATCGCGTTTAACATCAAAGTACACTCGATTCGCCCCTGGCACGCACGCCATAATCGCCCGACGGCAGGCTTCCAGCGTTCCGACCGGCTGCTCCGCTTGCACGGCCGCGATTTCCTGAGTTTTGAACCACCGCAGTAACCGCTTTTCATCGGAAGCCGGATCGAGGCAATCTAAATAGCCCATAAACCGGCTCGCGGGCTTGAGCGTTGAGACCTCGCGCTGCCGCTTCTGCACCCACAGCCGACCCGTGCCATAAAACGACAGCACCGGCAAGAGCACTTGCGCCCCGGACTTGACTTGATCTCGCAAACTCACCGCTTTGGTTTCAATCCATTCGGCGTCCTTGCGGGTTGTCTTTCCGTCTTCGCTGGTTAGCTCGCGGTGCCAGGTTCCTTGCTCACTTCCGATCTGGCCGCGGCACTCGATGGCCGCCGGAAACTGTGCCTCGGCCGTGATCGCATCGCCATGCTCGAAGAAGGCCAAGCGCGCGTCGCTGCGGTCGATGCTCTTTGCGATCGCCGGCGACGGAAAACCTAAAAACAACGATCCGAGGCCGACCGCCATGCCGTTCAGCAAGGCCGTCTTGCCGGTCGCGTTATCGCCCACAATGAGGTTGAAACGGGCCGCCAACTCGACTTCACGCTCCGTGAAGCAGCGGAAGTTCGTCAGGCGTATCTTATCGAGCCGCATAAAGTATTCTTCGTTCGCTCCAGCCGCAGTCCTAAAATCTACCTTAAACTCCCTGAACCTCAACATGCCTTCTTGAGGAAATCTCGTCGCGAAACTCGCCCGAAGTCGCCTTTCTGGGCAGAACGGGCTTCACGCACCACTTCGACTTCGTCATCCCGAAATCGCCGGGCCACCCCGAGCGGATCATCAAGGCCATCAACCATCCCAACAACGAAGCCGCGACATCGCTCTTGTTCTCTTGCACCGACACCAAGCTGGCGCGCCCCGGCGCGATCGGCGATGGATGCCATCCTCAACGACACCGAACGGCGGCTCAACACCGACGTGGTGACCGCGCCTGAGCGCTACGACGTGCAGACCGTGCCCTGGACCAATCGGCACGAGTACGCGGCCCAACTCGCCGCGTGATTCGCGCGGTCCGAAAGAATTACCTGTCCGGTTTCGCAGAGTATTGACCGCCTGATCGTCAAAACCGTCGGGCACGCGCATGCGGCTGTCGCCGGTCGTGTTCCAAACGAGCTGCGTCCGCATTCGTCTCCCTGTAGAACCGAGTTTTGTCCCCTTGCGTTCCTCCCTTTCCTGCCTCGGAACCGCACCGGAATGAGAAGGTGAGCGAGCCCCGGTGGCCTTGGCGCGGGCGACGAAGTCGTGGAAAACTACCCACATAAAGCAGGCGATGCCTCCCGCGGCATTCCCTAATAGGCACGACTTCCAGAACGTCATCGTCGACCGTCCTCATGGTTCAGAGCTTGCAACTCCTTCCGAAGTACCAGAACAGCTGGGCTATCGTTATCGGTATCAACGATTACGCTCACTGCAGCCCGCTTGATTATGCGCGTAACGATGCACAGGCGATCGCCGCCACGTTGGTAGAAAACTTTGGCTTTTTGGAAAGCAGCTTGGAGATATTCGTCGACAAGCAGGCATCCAGGAGCGCCATCCTGAAGGCGTTGTTACGGCACACCGACCCGTCAACGGCAAACAAGGATGACCGCGGCCTCGTGTTTTTTGCGGGGCACGGGCATACCGCGCGCGGTCGCCGCGGTGAGGTCGGATATCTCGTCCCGGCGGATGGGGATTGCGATGATCTCTCGAGCTTGGTCCGGTGGGACGAATTGACCCGCAATGCCGAATTGCTGCCTGCGAAACACGTGCTGTTCATCATGGATGCCTGTTATGGCGGTCTCGCTGTGACCCGCCATCTGGCCCCTGGTAGCAGACGGTTCCTTAAGGACATGCTGATGCGGCACTCGCGCCAGGTACTCACGGCCGGCAAAGCCGACGAAGAAGTGTCAGACGGGGACGGCCCTCGACCTGGGAACTCGATCTTTACCGGGCATCTTCTGGACGCCCTCGACGGCGCGGCAGCAACCAAGGACGGGCTGCTGACTGCGAATGGCGTAATGGCGTACGTGTATGATCGCGTCGCAAAGGACCAGCACTCTCAGCAGACACCCCACTACGGATTCATCGAAGGCGACGGCGACTTCATTTTCAGTGAACTTCCGGCTGACCTTCTGTCTGACGATGCGACGGGGGGCAGGGATGTGCTCATTGACGTGCCGGCTGAATTGATCGATCAGGATGAGCCGAGCACGTTGGACCGCCAGACCGCGATGCTGAAGGAATACCTTTCCGAGCCCCGATACCGAATCAAACTCGACGATCTGGTGAGCGCTAGCGTGCGAGGGGCATTGAAAAAGCTAGGTCCCGAAAGCATGCCGGTTTCGACCGATCCACAAACGGCGGTCCAAGAATTCCCAAGCCGCTTAACTGCCTACGAGGAAGCGATTCGGCCATTGCAGTCTGCCGCTATCTTACTGGGCAAATGGGCCACGGCAGAGCACCGTGCCATCCTCGCCAATTTGTTTGCCAGGCTTTCGGACCACAATGTCGGACCGAAGAACGGGCTCAATCTTTGGCTGGGACTCCGCTGGTATCCCATCTCATTTCTGCTGTACACCGGGGGCATCGCCTCTATTTCTGCGGGCAACTACGAAGCCTTGTCCGTGATGCACGGGATGAGGATCCAGGGGGACCCCTACGACAAACGCGGCCCCGTCGAGCTGATTATCCCGGTCGTGGAAGGGCTGCTTGATGTGCAAAGAACCGATATTTGGAAACGCCTTCCAGGACAAGAAAGGCACTACACGCCGCACAGCGAATACATGTTCAAGGCCGTGCAGCCGGTGCTGGAGGACGTGCTCTTCTTGGGGGCAAGCTACGAAAGGATGTTCGACCGCTATGAGGTCCTCCGCGCGTTGATCTACGCCGACCTGGACGGGGATGATGAGCATACGTGGGCGCCTATTGGACGGTTCGGGTGGAAGTATGCGGGGCGTCGAAGTAAAAACGATCCGTTCGCTGAACTATGCGCCGAGGCCGCCGCAAGAAAAGACGATTGGCCACCCCTAGCGGCCGGGTTATTTCAAAGCTCATTCGAGCGCTTCCTCAAGGTCGCGACTCGATTTGAGCAGCACACGCTCCAGCGGTTAGGATGGTCTTGAACCTCGCAGTCGGACGAGAACGGGTACCGCGCGAGCAAACGTTCCGGCCACCCATTTCTCCTCCCTGACGCACGACAGCGGATTTGGGAACCGTGGACAGTTAGTGGCGAACGCCAACGGCGTTTGACCGTTCGGCGCAGCGGTGCCGCATCGAAGCTCACCGACCAGCGGCACCGTCGATCGGCGGCAGTTGGACAAGAAAGCGGGACCGGGAAGGGATTGCGGTAGGAAACTGGACGCAGCTCGGTTCAACAACGAGCTGTGGCTTCAACAACGAGCTGCGTCCCCTTTCCTCCCCCGACTGGAAATCGAGGTGAACGATTTCTTCGAGGGGTTCGCCGATGCCCAGCACCAAATCGGCGGCCGCCGTGACGGTCGAGAGATCAACGTTCAACAGCTTCACCGGCGCGCTCGGCGGGCGATCGAAAGCGGCCAAAAAGCCCTGCGGGCTGTCGCGGCCCATGTCTTTCAGCGTGGCGTCAAAGGTCATCGCCATGGCGCATTTTCTCCAGCCAGTTGGGAACTCAAACTCACGACTTCGCAAGCATGATTCCGCATGAATGTAGCCTCTCCCCCGCTTACGGGCGAGGCGGCGAATGACGAGCGACGCCCCGTCTACCAGGCGCAATATCTTGAGTGTCTACGTCACTGGCATACCACATATTGACGACGGACGCCTAAAGCCGGTAGTATCAGCAGTGTACGGACGTTGGCTATGCCGCCCTTCCGGTAGCGCGTCCGTACGCGAACCAAACGAATAAGGGCTTCGCCGGTGCGTACGAAAATCAAGGTTGCGCTGATTGGGGTCGCAGGGATCGTGCTGGGCACGTTGATTCCCCGCCTCTTTGACCTGGTGGAGGGCAGACAGCAAGCCGAGTTGTCGGGTGCCTTGGAGGTGCAGCACTCGCTCAAGCCGGTCGCCCCCGCGCCGCCGGCCTTAGATGTCTGCGAGATTCGAACTCTTTGCAAACGTTGCCCGTCCGACCACACGACGTTCAGAATTGTTCTCAGGAACAACTCCGATCGAACGATCAGGGTAACGGCCGGCAAGCTCAACCTCGGCGAGTGCGGATATCTTTCATATGAGCATTCCGACATTGGCCCAAGATGGACCTCATGCGAAGAAATGAGACGGAACAAAGCCACCGTCGTCATGCCCCAGGATGCGGTACAAGGCGCGTCCATCGATTTCGCTTTGACCGCCGATGTACCGCCCGACAAAACCCGCGAGGTGATCGTTACCGTTCGGCGTTCGCACCCAGAAGGAAAGTCGGACGAGTATTTTCACGCGGTTGGCTCGATCATTTTTGTCCACGACACCGGCGAAGCCGCAACGCCCGACGTTTTTATTGCGGGCTATTCTGCCGCGCCTGCTCCTGTCGTGCCGCCTTCTCGTGGAGATGTTTAATTCACGAACCTGACTTGACGCGATAATCAACGCATCCACCAAGGTAAACCTATGTCTACCGCGCGGACCTCAATACGCAAATCGACCACCAGGACATCGTCTCTCGAGGGGCGAATTCGCTCGCTCCTTGACCAATTGGTTGAGGCGAATGAACGTTACGCGGGCTCAACTCTTCGACTACTTTTCCTGCCTTATACCGGCTCAATGGCGGTCGAAAAATTACTTGCGAATCGTGGGGAGGTTGTTCTGGCAATCCCCACGGCTGATACACATGCGGAACCACCGCCTGGGGCGCACCTTGTTCCTCGAGAAGCCATGCAAGGTTGTTCAGCGTTGGATTTCTGGGGCGCCGCGTCCGTTGACTTCAACGCTGAACCAGGAACTCGGCTTACGCGCCTTTTGTGTTTATTGCGCGGCGGCGAAGACGCCGCCGAGGCAGCATCTACGTTCGATAAACTGGCTAGGGAATCCGGGCGGTTGTACCAAAGCTTGCCACCGTTCGTTGCGCCGATACAAGGCACGACATCTCCGCGAAACTTGTGGGCGAGCGTCGTGTTTGGGTGGCTTCGATCCAGTGATTGGGTTTTCAACGAGGAGGGCTTTGAACTTGTCGGGCTTCCATTCGCGGCATCGGCCGAATTATGGCGCCGCTTGCTCTATGGGACATCGGCCGATGGCAAGCTTCAAAGCGCGCCCGCGCAGCCCGTTAAGTGGGGCGCGCAAACCGATGAGAGCCCTCGCGACATGGCAACCGATGCCCCAATCGCGCAAAAGAAGCGATTCCGTATAGCCCTCTCTTTCCCGGGGGAGCGCCGCCCATTCGTCGCTGGGGTCGCCGATGCCCTAGCGCGCAGGCTGGGAAAAGACCGCGTGCTATATGACGGCTACTACGAGGCTGAGTTTGCCCGACCGAACCTTGACCAGTACCTGCAGTCGCTTTACCACGATGCATCCGATCTGATCGCTCTGTTTCTCTGCTCGGAGTACGACAAGAAAGAATGGTGCGGGCTCGAGTGGCGCGCCATTCGCGATGTCATTAAACGCCGCCGCAGCGACGATGTCATGCCGTTTCGTTTCGACAACACGGATATCCCAGGTTTTTTTTCAATTGATGGCTCTATTTGGATCGGTGATCGCGGTCCAAGCCAGGTTGCCGCCTTGATTCTCGAGCGCCTTGGGGCTTGAACGCTGCGACCGATCACCGTTGCTCGCGCTCTTCCTCCATCAACGCGGTTTCTTCGTCCGTCAACCCGTAAAGCTCGCACACCAACTGGTCGATCTGCCGGTCGGCCGTTTCGATCTGACGCTGAACGCGAGTTTTCTCATCTGGGTTGCGCGAGCGAACTTGCTGGCTTGCCAGACTCGTCCGCGTCTCGACTAGCTCAACAATCCGCCCCGCAGTCGCTTTATCAGATGGGCTTGGCGCGGCGACAGGAAAACCCTCCATGTACTGTCCGAAGAACCGCAGATAGGCATCGCCGGAACCTTCCAGCGCGGCGCAGGTCTGGGCGAAATAAAAATGGGCGAGCCGTGAGTTCAAGATGCCCAGCAGGAGCAAATGGTCGGTCGGCAGGAAGTAGACCGTGTTCGCGCCGAACCGCCCGCGGGTGTCGAGCGCGAAACGGCAGGTCGTGGCAATGTCGGGAAAGACGATTTTCGGATGCTGCATCATCTCGCGGTAGGCCAACTGCGGTTGTTGGAGCTCGTACCACGGTTGCTTGGTCGCGCGGTCCTGCAAACGCTGCTTGAAGGGCCGGAGGTGCTCAAGAATCGCCGGATAGGCCTTCATGTCAATGCCGTGGTATGTGTAGATCAAAAACTCGTCACGCGGCATAACGAAGTACGGCCGGATATCTCGCCCCTGCAAGAATGGGTGCAAGATCTCGTCCGCCTCCGGGTTCTTGGCAACGATTGCCTCCCGCTCCTCCGCGCTGATGGCAAACGCGTCGGTCAGACCAGATTTGATACCCATGCAAATCTTGCCGTCCACCACCTCGACGAGCGGTTTGCCGATCCGTTTGAGCTTCGCCAAAAGCTCCGAATGCTCCGCACGGCTCAGATTCCAGCCGTCGGGCGCCAACGCCGATCCGGCGACGTCGTATGCCACCGGGTCCACCGCTCGTTCCAAGGTCAGCGCTCCAGATTCGACGCCAGCCAGTTGTTCGCGTGTAATCGGCGGCGAATAGCTGAGGGTCCCGGTGCCGCCGCCTTTGCTGGTAAGAAGGACGATCGTGCGTACCGTAGCGCCCTTAAAGACCGGCAGCCCAGCCAGGTCGACAATTCGGTCGATTCTCGCCACATTAGCGAGTAGTTCTCGCACCTTGCGGCCATAGTTTGCGCGCACGAACTTGTTCGAGACGATCATTCCGAAGGCCCCATCCGGCCTGAGCAACTCGTGCTCTCGCTCGATGAAGTAAACATAGAGATCCGACCGCTCGTCGTGGGTCGAATAGCGCTCGCGAAAATAGTCCTTCAGCTCCTTGAATTCCTCCATCCGCACATACGGCGGGTTCCCAATGACCGCGTCAAACCCGCCCTCTTTGCCCTTGCCTCCAAAAACTTCTGGAAACTCGGCGCGCCAATCAAAAGCGTTGATGCGGTATTGCTCTTCCTCGTCCAAGAGCGTCATCTGGCGAGCATCGTAAAAGTCGGGGCCGATCAGCGAATTGCCGCACTTGATGTTGCCGGCCAGGTCGGGCAAGGCCCGCACGTGCAACAGCCGCAACTGCCGCTCCAGCGTCTCCCGGTTCTCGTGCTCCAAAACCTTGAGGAGCAACGAAAGCTTGGTGACCTCCACCGCCTGACTGTCGATATCGACGCCGTAAATGTTGTTCAGCAAGATGCGTTTCTTCTCGGCGGTGGTCAGGTGCCACTGGCCGCCCGGCCCCTGGTAAATCTCCCGCTTCGAGCCGTGCTCGACGTACCAGTCGCGATGCCAGTCGAGAGCAGAAAGTGAAACGCCCCCACCAGAAACGAACCCGATCCGCAGGCCGGATCGAGAATGCGCAGCTTCGACACCTGCTTGGGAGTGCGGCCTTCGACCAATTTGCCCACCGTCTGCCGCACGATGTAATCGACAATGTAGGCCGGCGTGTAAAACACCCCGCCGGCCTTCTTCACCTCCGGCTTGTCTTCGACCGTGGCCCGATGCCCGGCGGTCAGCCGGATGACCTTGCCGAGAAATTGTTCATAGACCTGGCCCAGAATTTCGGCGGGCAGCACCGAAAACTCGTAGGGGCTGTCGGGAAAGTACAGCCCGCGAATGATCTCTTTGAGCGGCTTGTCGTCGAGCGATAGGGCGGTGGTCAGCTCGTCGGGCGGCTCGGCCCGGCCTTTTTCGACGTGAAAGTGAAACAGCCCGGAGTTGTAGCGCTCGTCGGCCCGGTCGTAGATTTCCAGCAGCCGGCGATAAACGCTCTCGCCGTTGAGCAGGGCTTGCAGTTGCCCGTAGTTCTCGATGCCGCGGTCTTCGCACATCCGCAAGAAGATCAGGCGGTCGATGGTGCGCTGCACGGCGAAGTTCAGGTCGCGCTGGCCGAGATCTGGATTACGTAAGGCAAAATTGCGGGCCAGCAGGTCGCGCCACGACTCGATCTCGTGCAGAAAGGCGGTATCGACTTCGGCGGTGCCGCGCTTGAGCTTCGTGCCTTCGGCGAACTTGTCGAACGAGCCGCGCAGCACGGACTCGCGCGAGAAAATGCCCGAAAGCTCGTCCCAACGCTCGACGTATTGGTCGTAGCGCAGCAGCATCACGCGGCCGACGGCGGGCTTGTCGGCCTTGTCGGGCTTGACGCGGCAATCGTAGACGGCCAGCTCCTCGAAGTCCGAAAGGATCGAAAGCGGCAGCTTGGCGCTCCAGGCGTAGCGGCGGAGCTGGAAGGCCGCGCTCACGTCTTCGCGGACGTTGACCGAGGGCTTTTTGGCTTCGAGAAAGAAGATCCTTCGCCCGCCGATGCGGAAGCAATAGTCGGGGGCCTTGGTGGCGCCGCCCACCTTGATGGCGTCTTCGTGGATGACGTCTTTATAGGCTTCGGCGTGGCCCTGCTCGTTGTCGACGTCCCAGCCCAGGGCTTTGAAGAAGGGGTCGAGGAATTCCCGCCGCACCTGGGTTTCGTTGTAGCCCGCGGCCTGATAGGCGGAGCGGTTGCGCTCGAAACGATCGACCAGCTCGGTAAGGATGGGCGGCGCCATGGGCAGCGGTCGGAGGCCGGGGGTCGGAGGTCAGGGTAAACCTAGCGGCCCCGGCGCGAACGATCAAGCGCGCGGTGAGGAGACCAGCCGTCGGCAGTGCGTCCGAGAGTCAATCGTCGTTTTTAACCGCGGCGTCGGTGTCATGGAGCCGTGGTGAGCGATGATGCACGTTGGGACATGTCCCATCGTGCATAATATTACCGGGAACATGGTGCAAATTTTCGGCGGAAACCCACCAAGCCAGTTTTCGGGGACGATGCAGGAAGAGGCGGAGAAAAAAGGGACCGGAGGTCGGAGGCCAGGGGTCAGGGATTCCGCGGACGGCACGCCAGACGCTGCACCGACATGACTGATTTTGCGTATGGCTACCAGTAGCCATACGCAATTTCGACCGAAAACCCACCAAGCCAGTTTTTGGAGACGATGCAGAGAGAAGAGCCAGGCGGGCGACGGGCGACGTGCAGTGCCGCGGTGATCTTCTGCGCGAAACTCGGACTAGTCCCAGTTTGCCCAAGCAACCCCGGGAGAAAGTAAAAATGCAATCCCGGTGCGCCGAGACAAAAGTCAAAAACCGAGAAATGAATGATCGTGGCCGGCCAAGCTGGAAAACCTCAACTACGTGCCCTGAATCCTGAATGCTGAATCCCGAATGCTGCACCGGCGCTTGCATAAGCGGCGGTTGATGTTTGGAGCGGGTGCCCGAATCTCTTGTCAACGAGCAGGTTGTGGCGAGAACGAACGAGGGCGGGGGCTTGTTCTCCGCAAGCAAATCGCCCGGCGCAGTCTGCCTGACCGGCAAATTGTGAAGTTGCCGCCGCCGGGATATAGTGGCTGGGAGGTTGCGCCGTCGGCGGTGTGCCTTCGCGGGACACCACGGAGGACCACCCGGGGGGCGCACCCACACCAACCCGAAGCGTAAGCGAGGACGAAAGCCCGATTTACGTCGCTTACGCTTCGGGTTAGTGACTGTCAAAAACGGATCAGAGATAAGCTCCACAACAATTTTCTGGTGGGCAATGCCCACCCTACAACAAATGGCGCACTTGGGCGTGAATGGTTTCGGGCTGCTGCTCTGCTGGGTTTCGGCGGCCGGTGCGGGCGATTTTGTCGGCTGGCAGGGCATGCGGGTGGTCAACCAAGATGGCAACCCGGCGCAGATGCTGGCCATCGATCTCGATGGCCAGGGCCGCGATGAATTGATCGTGGTCAACACCCGGCATTCGCGGCTCGATATTTTCCGCTGGCTCAAGCCGGACGAACGGACCACCGAACCCACGCCCGTCATCGACCCCGACAACCTGAACGAATTGCCGCTGGCCCCCGATTGGAAAAAATCGGAGCTGGCCCTCGATGAGCTGCCGCTCGACGTGGTGGCCCAAGATCTCGACGGCGATCAAAAGCCCGAGTTGGTGATTCTCACCAGCCCGTCGAACAAGGTGCTGGCGTACCACACTGACGGCGCGGATAAATGGCGGAAGACGGCTTCGTGGGACTTGCTGGCGGGCACGCCGACCGGCAAGCGGCATGTGTTGGCGCGGACGCTGGCCGACGGCAGATGCGAGCTGCTCTTGAGCTATGAGCAGGGCATTCAATCGCTGACGCTCACGCCCGGCAGCCGTCCCGCCTGGCTCAGCCCGCGCGAAGGGCATGGCCGCCACGATTGGCGGTTGGCCGATCTCGATGGCGACGGCGATCTCGACCTGGTCGAGTGGGGCCAGCAGGCGCGGCAGACGGTCCGCTGGTATGAATGCTTCGAGAGTAAGTTGTTGCCGGCGCAGGCGCTGTTCGATCAAACGGTGCAAGGTTTTGAGGTATTGGCGGCGCCGCAAAAGCCGGCGGAGCTGTTGCTACTGGGTGGCGCTCAGCAGGGCGTCTTGCGGCGATACGTGATGACGCGCGGCGAAGAAAAAGACCTCGGTCGCCAAGAGTCGGTGCCGATCAGCGGCGGCGCCGGCGCGACCTGGTGCGGGTTGTCGATTGGCCAGCAGCCGGCGCTGGTGGCCGTCGATCCGACGCAGCCTCGCCTACGCGTGCAGCCTTTGGGCGGTGAAGGCTGGCTGGCTGAGCAGAGCTTTCCCACCATCGGCAACATCCGCGGCATGGTCGCGCCGCCCGCACAGCCGGGCACGCTGCTCATTTGGACCAAAGACGCTTCCGACCTTCACGAGAGCCGCTGGGACTCGGGCCGCCTGACGTACCCCAGGCCGCTCACGCAATCGGCCGATGTCAAAGACCGCCGCATCTTGGCGCTCGATCGCGTCGGCCAGCGGACCTGGTGGGTGCAGCGCGTGGGTAGCGATCTCGATCTCTACGTCTGGCAGCCGGGCCAGGCGGAAGCCGGCCGCACGCGCTTCGCGGGTGTGGGTCCGAAGGTCGAAACCGCCATCTGGCTCGGCGGCGAAACGCTGCTGGTGCAAGACACCTTCACGAAAAACGCCAAACTAGTCCGCCTGGTCGATGGCATGGTCAAAATCAGCGAGCCGGCGCACTTATCGAACTTGTCGAAGGCCGACCTGGGCCAATTCGAGCTACTCGAGTTCGGCGGCCAGCCGCGGGCCGCGCGGCTGACCGAAGGAGTGGTGCAGTGGCTCGACGAAAACTTGCAGGCCGCCGACCAGATCATGCTGTCGGCCGGCCAGCGGATGGCCAGCTTCGTGCCGCTGGCCGACGGGCAGGCCTGGGCGCTCGAACAAGGCGGCGCCTTTGTGCATCGGCTCAAGCCCGACGACGCCGGCATCCTGCGCGAGGCCGAAACCATTCGGCTGTCGGGCGGCGCCCGCCTGGTACACGATCCGCTGCTGGGCATGATGTTGGTCGATCAAGACCGGCTGATCCGCCTCAGCCGCGGCCGATCGTGGGAGCTGAAATTGCTCGACAGCCTCGACAGCCGCGTCGGCCGGCCCAGTGGGGTGAAGGAAGCGACCATCCACCGGATCATGACCAGCGACCTCGATGGCGACGGCATCGACGAAGTCATTCTGTGCGACGATCGCCGGCACCAGTTGACCGTGCTGGCCCGCACCGACGAGGGCCTGAAGCCGAGGCTGTCGTGGCCGGTGTTCGAGGACCAGACATATCCGTATGGCGGCCGGCAACACGCCCAGGCCAGCGAACCGCGGTTGATGATCGGGCTGAACGCCGACGGCGACGGGGCACGCGACGCGGCCTTGCTCTGCCACGACCGCTTGTTGTTCTACATGGGGAGGGAGATGAAATGAGGATTCTACGTCACGCGGGCGTGAATGCGGCAATGTGGGACAGCCGCCCTCGGCTGTCTCGCGGTCGCCTTTGGCGACCAGTTCACAGCCGAGGGCGGCTGTGCCACATTCACAGCCGAGGGCGGCTGTGCCACATTCACAGCCGAGGGCGGCTGTGCCACAGAGGGCGTTCTCTACAGATCGTCTCGATGGTTTTGCTTCTTGCCATCATCGCCGCGCCGGCCTGGGCGGGCGAGCAGGTGACGGTCACGCTGGTCGGCGGCGCTAAAATCACCGCTACGCTGCTGCGCGAAAACAAAGACGGCGTAGTGCTCGACCTGGGCTTCGACGTGCTCAACCTGCCCGCCGCGCGGGTGCTCGACATCAGCCGCGACGAAGCGGCCGCCAAAAACGAGCGCCGCCAGGATCACGGCATCTTTCACACGGGGCGGCTCGAACCGGCCGACGTGCCCGAACTCGTCAAGCGCCACGGCGACGCGGTGGTGGTGGTCAAGAACTCGGGGGGCACGGGCAGCGGCTTCATCATCAGCAAGCAAGGCCATCTGATCACCAACTACCACGTAGTCGAGGGCCAGAACAAGGCCCAGGTGACGCTCTTTCGCCGCACCGAGCAAGGTTACGAAAAGCAAGAGCTCAAGAAGGTGCGCATCCTGGCTCTGCAACCACTGCGCGATATCGCGCTGCTGCAACTTGATTTGTCGGAACTGAAGGGCGACCCGCCCGACCCGGTGGTAATCAACAATACCGACGACCTGCGGGTGGGCGACCTGGTATTCGCCATCGGCAATCCGCTCGGGTTGGAGCGTTCGGTCACGCAGGGCATCGTCAGCTCGGCCACGCGCACGATCGGCCATTTGCGGCTGATTCAGACCGACGCTTCGATCAATCCGGGCAATAGCGGCGGGCCGTTGTTCAACGCTCGGGGCGAGGTGGTGGGCATCGTCTGCGCCGGAGCGACGTCGTTCGACGGCCTGGCGTTCGGCATCCCGGCGGGCGACCTGGTCGATTTTCTTTTGCACCGCGAAAGCTATTTGTACGACACGGCCCAGCCGCTCAATGGCGCCACCTATTTGGCCCCGCCTTATCGAGCGCCCGAAGAAAAGGGCGCGGCCACTTCACCTCCAGACCCAAAGGAAAAGGCATCGTGAGAAACAAGCTAGTGCTCGATCGCAAATCCGCTTCGCGGAACGCGCGAGTCCGCGTCGCAGGGTGCCACGGCATCCGTCGCGGCGCGCGTGGCGTTGGCGCGCCGTTCGGCATCACCGCCGCGACGGACGCCGTGCAGGGTCGCTCCTCGCAGTGGCCCGAACGGCGGTCTCAGCACGGCGTCCGCCGCGGCGACATAAGTTGCGCCGCGGATCGACGTGATTCGCGCCGCGGCGGATGCCGTGGCACCCTTTTAAGCGTGCTGTCTGGGGTCATGCTTTTTTTGCTGGTCGCCTCTCCCGCCGCGGCGGAGCTGCCGCCGGCGTGGGCGGCGCTTCCCGAAGAGACGGCGCTGGTGGTGCGGCTGCCCGGCGGCGTAGCGTTCATCGACGCCCTGCGGCGGCAGACCAAACTAGGGGCTGTGCTGCTTAGCCAAGATCGACTTGATCGCGCGGCCGATGCCATACTTGCCGAATCGCAAGAAGGCTGGGACGAGCTGCGGCAGGCGCTCGGCCGTTACGAGCTAAAGCCCGAAGACTGGCAAGACCTTGTCCGCGGTGAAGTGGGTTTTGCGGTGGCGATGGAGCCGCGAACTGACCGAGAGCCGCTGTTCGTAGGCCTGGGCTGGCTCGACGCCGGCGAAGACCTGTCGCGGCGGCTAGTGGCGGCCATGCAAGCGGTTGTGGCCGAACACGCCGACGAGCCGAATACGCTGGTGCGCGACGACTTGCAGTTGGGCGGCGTCGAGGTGACGCATCTGGCCGGTCCGATTTTGACCAAAGAAACGCCCAAGCTCGATTTTTCGCCCGGACCCGGCGGGGCGCTTTCGCAAGAAGAACTTCAAGCGCGAATCGCCGAGCATCAAAAACGGCTGCAAGAAGCCAACCCCGAAGAAACCGATCGCATGCACTTCTTCATCGCGCGCCTCGAAGGGCGGCTACTGTTCGGGCTGACCTTTCCTCAATCGACGGCCAGGGTGCGCTCGATGCGGAAAGAGGGCGCCGATTCGATCGACTGGGATAAGGTGAGCGGCCTGGAAGCGGCCACCGCGATGTTCGGCCGGTTTTTATCGGCCCAAAACGGGCCCGGCACAGGGCGCACCGCGGCGTTGTTGGCCACGCCCGGTGTCGGCGAAAGTCTGCCGGGCGGAGTTGAGTTGATCGAAATCATCGGCGATTCGCGGCCGTTGGCCGACCTGGCCGCATTGGACACCACGGGCCGGGCGCGGCGCGTCATCGAAGGGCTGGGTCTCACCTCGCTTGGGCCGTTCGCGCTCCGCACTTCGCTCGACGGCTCGGTATTGCGTTCGGCGATCAGTCTATCGGCTCCCGCGCCACGGAAAGGCATCGTGGCGCTGTTGGATCAGGCGGGAGTCACGCCCGAGCCGCCTGCCTGGGTGCCGGCCAGCGCCGATGAATACCAAGAAATCAGCTTCGACCTGGGCAAGGCCTATGCTTCGATGAAACAGCTCGCCAAAGAGCAGGCCGGCCAGCAAGGCGAGCAAGCGTTCGCCCAGATCGAAGGCGCCGCCCAACTTTTCTGGCAAGTTGATATCGCAGCCCTCATGGCATCGCTCGGGCAGCAGATCTCCCTCGTTTCCTTCCCGGCGAAGGCCGGCGCCGCGGCGGCCGATACGCCGGGCGTCGCCGCGCCGACCGCGCGCGTGGGCATTGTCGTGGCAGTCCGCGACGAGCAGCCCTGGAAGAAACTGCTGGATCGCTTGGTTGCCGCACGGTCCGGCGGGTTGCAAGCGGTGGAAGAACAGGGTTTTAGCGGTTACCGGCTGTCGCGGGCGGGGTTCGAGCTCGGTGTCTTCTTGGCCGACGGACAACTGGTGATCGGCATCGGCCCCGACGTGAGCGAGTCGTTGCTGTCGGTGTTGCGAAATCCGCCGGCAGCCAGCGCCGCCATGCGAACCAGCGGCCTGATCGAGCAGGCCCGCGCGCTGCTGCCTCCCCAAAAATGCCTGTCGTATAGTTTGGCGGGTGCCAGTTCGGGCGCCGACATTCGGCGCGAGCTGCAGGCCTTGGTTGATCAGTTGGCGTCACCCGTGCCGTTCGTCTCGCCGCAGGCGCCCCTTGCTCCGCCGCCGGGCGCCGAGGGTTTGCGTGCCGCCGCCGATCCTAAGCTGGCGGCCCTCGTCACCAAGCTCAAAGAGTTGCTGCCCCCCGAAGAGCAACTCGACGGCACGTTGGGCGTGAGCGTGGGCCAGACCGTGGTCACAGACCAGGGGCTGGTGATTCAGAGCGCGCTGGAGCTACCCGCGCCTTGATTGGCAATTCATCGACGAGCCTCTGATCGGTTTGACAATCGAAATCGGTAATTGCGGAAGCGGCATTTTTGCTCTGTAGGGAACGTCCTCCGCGGCGTTCCGTGAGGGGCGAATTAACGTCGAATCGCAGTTCGCGGAACGCCACAGAGGGCGTTCCCTACAGACATCTTTGGTTAGAATCGCCTTAGCTTGATGGTGGGACGCGCAAGCTCGTCCCATCCTACGGCTTAACGTCCCTCGCCCAGTCGCCTTGTCGTCGGTGATCACCGCCCGCGGGCCACCGCCTGGCGACCGGGCGGCGCGATCAGCTCGATGGTCACATCGTCGATCCAGGCGTCGCCGATACCGGTCAAGGCGAATGTGACGGTCAGATCGCACGCCGAGGGCGCGGCGCGGTAGAGCGTGAACTCGCGCCAGCCGCTGGTGACGCCGATGCGTTCGGCCAGCGGCTCGCGCCCGAGCGACTCGATGATGAGTAAGCCGTCGAGACTACCGGTGATCGGTTCGGGAATGTTCACCCAGCCGTGAATGCGGACCCATTGCCCCGCCTCCACGCGTAACGGCGGCGACGTCAACCACAGCGGAGTGGTCTCGATCATCGGCGCCGGGTTCTCTTCGTCGGACGGTTCGACGGAGAGATGAAAACTCGCTTTGCCCGCGTGACGGTCTTCGATCGAGAGATCGCCGACGCCGCGCACCGTCGGTTGGCTATGCTGAAACAGCCGCCAGCCCGACTTCCACATCCGCGGCAGACTTTCCATATTGCCTAGCAAGAGTCGATTGCGTGAATGGGGCCGGCTTTCGAGTGCGCGGGCGAATTGCCAATGATAAGGGAGCGTGGCAAACGAAACCGCCAAGGGGCTGGCGATGGGCGAACCGAGCGTCGTGGTAGCCTTTTCCCAGTGGGTGCGCTCGAGCAGCCGCAAGGACCGCGTCGCGCGGTGGGCGGCCAGACAAGCTGCCGGCCAGTCGCTACGTTCAAGGTTTTTGTCGGCCGAGGCCAGCTCCGTGCGTGCTTGCGAGAGCCACATGTCGGCGTCGGCCACGCGGTCGGCCAGGCGCGCCAGTTGCTGGTGAGTGCCGGCGACATGATTCAACCGAGCCGCCGCCAAATCGCGTTCGAGCCGGGCCGCTTTCGGTCCGATGGTCAGCAGCCGGCGCGAGACAGCACTAATGCCGGCTTCGTCGGTCAGCAGCACGCGAGCCGTGACGCCGAATTCTTGCAGCTTGACGTGCAGACCTCCGAGTCCGCGGCGTCGGGTGAGCGGACGCAAGCCGCCGGCGGTAATTTCATAAGCGCTGCTGGCTTCGGGAATGCCCGGCACCACAAAGGCGAGGTCGTTGCCGGCCACCTGATCGGTGACGTATTGAGCGCCCGTGCCGGCCCAATAGGGCAACAGCAGCCGCGATCGGCCCGACTGCAAGGCCGCGCCCGCCACGCCGGGGTTGTCGCCCGATTCGTCCAGACCACCGGCGCCGATCGAGGCGGTGCTGGCAGCTACCCAAGGCTGGACCAGTTCTTGTTCGAGGTTGATCAATTGCAAGGCGGCCGCCCGCATCCGCGTGGCGGCGTCCTGGGCGTCCAAGGGCGACTGCGAAGCGAACGCCAGCCCGCGGGCGCCCGCCGCCAAGGCAGCCTGCACCATCAGCCGCAGTTGCTCCAGCTCAGCGGCCGGTTCGGGCGACTGTCCGTCGGAGAGCAATCGCATCTGCTCGATCAGCTCGCGGCTGTGTTGCGTCTGAATGGTGGTCCACAGGGCCAGACCGGGCAGCGCCAATCGTGGGCGTTCGCGCAGCCAGGTTTCATAATCGGCCAATTCAAAGCTTCCGCCCAACGGTGAGCGGTGGGTCATTAAGATTTGCACGCCGGGAATGCGGCTGTACTGGGCGAGCTCCTCCATCGGGTCGCATACTAGCGGCCGACCCACGCGCCGGTCGGCATGCCGAACTTGTTCGGCCCACTGCCGCATGGCCTCGAGCTCGGCGGCTGTCAGGCCCTGGCCCAGAAACCAAGCGAGCACCGGCTCGTAGCGGCCGTCGAATTCGCGCAAGGCGTCCGTCGCCGCGGCGCGGGGCGGCGGGCAGACCAGCCAGATCGCGGCCCGGAGAGCTTCTTCGAGCAGCGCGTCGGAAGGCGGCGACGACAACTTCACCGCGTTGAAGCGAAGCTCTTTGAGGTACGCCAGCGGCTCGCCCTGATACTCGATCATGCGCGGAAAGAACGGGCTGCCGTCGACCAGCAGCACCGGTCCTGAGAGTTCGATGCGATGCCGCCCGACCACGCCGGCCACCGGCGGCTTAACACCGGTCTGGCTCGCGGCATGGTCTTGATCGGTGGTCACGAGGCCCCGCAGGTCGAGATCGTCGATCCAGATATTTGTGGGCGCGACGCTCGGCTCTATTTCGAGCACCAGGCGATCGAGATAGGCTTCGCTCATGTCGAGTTGGCGGCCGTATTGGGCGCGCAAGGGGCGCACGACTTGCGCCACCAGCTTGACCGTGTTGTCGAGGCGGAGCTGTTGCCATTTGCCGACCTCGTCATAACTGGCGCCGGCGAGCAAGTGGCTGAGCGGCTTGCCGGTGCGCGGGTCGAGCGCGTGCGGAAACACGACTCGCGCCAGCAACCGCGGCCTCGCGCGGTCGGCGCGGACCCACAAGGTTGGCATCAGTTCGGGAATGATCCGCGCGTGCGGAATCACCAAACTGATCCGAAGTGCGCCGTTCGCGCCGGGCCGAAGCCGCAAATGTTCGCAGGAGTCGCCACTGTGGGCGCCTTGCGACGCACGCTCGTGAAGTTCGATCCGATATTGGTCGCCCGGCGCGACCCGCCACGATGGCTCGGGGCTTTCAAACCCGTCGTGGGCGGCGGGCTGAGCGCGTGCGCTGCTGGCGATGAGCAGCGCGCCAAGAAATGTGGCCCAGCCAATTTTGGATTTTGGATTTTGGATTTTTGATTTGAAATCCCGAGAGCGCTGGTAGTCCCGGTCCTTGTGGCCGGCGGCGGCAGTTTTCGCGCAATTCGGCAGGCCCACGTTGGCGCGGATCCATACAGCGTCGGCGGAGCCGATGAAGTGGCATTCGCGTGCAAACGGCTGAATTTGCGTGGTTGTCATCCGTGACCAACACGGCCCGGTTTGGGTGTTTCTCAAACGCCACCTGGGTGGCGGCGCGGAGTCCTTTCCGCGTAAGTCGGTAATTTATCGTGGTTTGCGAATCGGCTCTAGGTCGGATGGTTGACTTTTGGCAGCGCGCTGCCAGCAATCCGCGGCCCCTCCGCAACGCCGCGCAACCATTTGGCTGGTAAGGATCTTATCGCGATTTTGCTCCCCGCGGCTTGATTGTCGGCACAACCTCTGCTCTAGAGGCGGTTACCAAAGCCACCACCTGGAGATCGCCACCGATGACTGAGACCTCGCGAGTTGCCAAACCTACCACCGACGACCTGCCTCAAGACCTGCTCGAACTAGCCGCCGCCTTAAACAAGCTGCCGGCCGAATATCGCGAGGCCATCGACCCGATACTTAGCCGCGTCGTCGACAGCACTCGCCGGCGGCGGCGAATTCTGCACCTGGTGCAAGATGCCTTGAGCCAATTGCGGCTCGACATGAAATATCTGCTCTTCGATCTCGAAGCCACCCGCCGCGAACGCGACGAGTTCCGCCGCCAAACGGAACAGGATTGAGCGCTTCCGCAAATCGTTGCAGGCTTTGCCGCTCTCGCGTACCATTACAGAGATAGGGTGCGGGCCAGCCCGCGCCACGGGAACCGAGAAGATGGCTGCCGATTCGACGGGGGAAGCCAGCGATGGCCGAATTGAACGCTGAACAGATCGCTCAGCGCGCGTTCGATTTCAGTCTCTTGGATGAACGCCAACTCCAAGACATTTGGGGGCAGTTCGGCCGGCGCAATGTGCCGACCGACGAATTCATCCAAACGCTGCTGCGCCGCGAGCTGCTCACCAATTTCCAGCTCGACCGACTGCTGAAGGGCGAACGCACCGGCTACTTCTATGGCGACTACAAAGTGCTTTACATGGTCGCCGGAGGCAGCTTCGCGCGGGTCTATCGCGCGGCCCATAAGGAGACCGGAGTCATTCGCGCGGTGAAGGTGCTGCGCAAGCGTTACAGCGACGATCCCGCGCAGACCGAGCATTTTTGCCGCGAAGGCCAGGTGGGCATTACGCTGCGGCATCCGAACATCGTGCCGGTCTACGAGGTCTTCTCGAAGGGGCTGACCCACTTCTTCGTAATGGAGTTTATCGAAGGCCGAAACCTGCGCGAGTTTCTCAAGATTCGCCGCAAGCTCGAGCCGGTCGAGGCAACCAGGCTGATGATCGACATCACCAGCGGCCTCCGGTATGCATTCGAGCACGGCGTTTCGCACCGCGACATCAAGCTGACGAACGTCCTGGTGTCGAGCAAGGGGCAGGCCAAGCTGGTTGATTTCGGACTGGCCGGCACCGACGGCTCGCTGATCGAAGAAGGCGTCGGCGAGGCGCTCAACCAGCGGACGATCGACTACGCGGGATTGGAGCGGGCGACAGGCGTCCGCAAGGACGACGCGCGCAGCGACATCTTTTTCGTGGGCACGATGTACTATCACATGCTCGCCGGCCGCTCGCCCTTGCACGAAACGCGCGACAGGATTCAGCGGCTCTCGAAGTCGCGCTTCAGCGAGATCGTGCCCATCCGCCAGGTCGAGCCCGGCGTGCCCCGCGTGGTGGCGGCGATCGTCAACCAGGCGATGAATTTCGATCCGGAAAAACGCTATCAGACGCCCGGCCAAATGCTGGTCGATCTCAACTTCGCCGCCGAACGCATGGCGGCCGGCGACGATGCGGGGGGACCCGACGACGAAGCCGAACCCGAGCGCTGGCAGGCCGACCGCGAACGATTGGCCGCGGCCCTGGCCAGCAACTCGCAACGCCGGGGGCTGATGTTCGTCGAATCGAACACCAAGATGCAGGACCTGTTTCGCGAGGAACTGAAGAAGGCGGGTTATCGAGTGCTCGTCACCAGCGATCCGCAACGGGCCTTGGCCCGATTTCAGGACGAGAAAAAGCCGGCCGACGTAGTGATTTTCAGCACCGGGCACTTATGCGAAGCGGCCTTGGAAGCTTTCGAGCAATTCGCCGGCGGGGAAGCGACCGCGTCGATCCCGGCCGTGCTGCTGTTGGCAGCCGAGCACCGCGATTGGCAAGAACAGGCCTACGCCCACGAAGGCCCGCACCGAGCGGTGGTGCAAATGCCGGTCAAGCTCAAGCAGTTGCTCGAAGTGCTCGGCAAGCTCGTGCCGCCCATCGCCGCCGCCTCGTAGAACGGAATAAATTCCGTTCTACGACAAGGTCAGCCGAATCTCGCTGAAGTATTCGTCGCGCAGATTCACGCAACGGACGCACGGTAGCGTCGCCGCCCGCGGAAAAAACGCATCGACATAACCGCTGCTCGCCGCGGCCGTCAGCGTCGCTTCGGCCGGCAATGCCGACTTGAGCAGCACCAACTCCGCCGCGCCGCAAAGCTGGGCCAGGCGAGCGGCGATCGAGTCGCTCGTCACCTGCCAACCGGCCGGCAGCGGTTGCGGCGACAAGCGGCGATCGTCGTCGCGCAACAGCTCCCACGGATCGACGATCGAAAGCGGCGGCGCAACGGCGATCAACCGCTCCACCGATTCAGCCCAGGTCGCTTCGGGCAGTAGCGTGGCCACCATCCGTGCCTGAACCTGCATCGCCTGCACGGCCAGCCAATGTGCGGTCTCGTCGCCGAGCGCGTGCAGCCGATCGTACTGGCGCACCGCGTCGACCAGTCGGCCGCCACCGACGATGATCGCGCTGGGCCTCGCGGGCCGCGCGCCGAGCCAGCGCCGCAACCGCGCGGCCAGATCCGGCAGATCCAGCAAGCTGCCGCCTAGCTTGACAACACGGATGTCTTGTGTGCTCATAACCGTGGTCGATCCCTATCGCCACGAGGTTCTATGGCTCGCCCGCGTCGCGCATAAGTTTCGGCGGCTGGATGCGCGTAGTGTGCGTCCCGGCCGCGGGGCGGCCCAGCGGATCGCGGCCCTGAAAGTACTCTTTTTGCCAGGCGTCGGGCGACACCAGTCCCTCGGCTTTCTTTCGGTGAAAGTCATTCCGCGCCGCGCTCCATTCGTGATACAGCCGTGCGATCTCTGGATTTTCGGCCAGCTTGCCCTGCCGCACGGCGGCGCCTTCCAGGTCGCCACAGACGTCATTCGCCAGCGGAATCGCCTGCAAAAGCGGCTCGCCGGCCTCGAACATAACCGGGACGTCGCGCGTCATGATCTTCCAGTTCATCGTGAAGCTTGCGGTCAACCAATCGGTTTCGATCAGCGCCGTGAGCGGGTGCGCGTTGGCCTTGAAGGAATTCGCCGGACCAATCACCAGCAGCCGTGAGCCGGCGGGCCGCGTGCGAAACAGCAGAGTCATCAATGAGACGTTTTCAAATTGCTGGAAATTGAGCGTCATGGGACTGGCCAAACGGGAAGCATGAGTCGTCGGCAGTTGAGCGATCGTCTCTTCGACGGCGGCCCGGAAATCGGCGAAGGTCGGATGATAACGCCCATAGATCGCGCGGCATTTGATGAACTTCCAAAGCCGTTCGATCAGGTTCAGGTTAGGCGAATACGACGGCAATAACAACTGCGGCCCGCTGTTCGTCTTCCGACAAGCCAGGGCAGCCTGCTTCTTATCCATTGAACGCCCGAGTCTATGCCTTAAAAAATCCAACTGTCGCACTGCTCTGGCGCGGGAACCACTCGCAGATTCCGCTGCCGAGACCCACGCTAAGTTCGGATCTTGACAGTCTTGTGATCGGTGTCGCAAAAATGGCTCCGCCGCAGAATCTGTGGTGATTCTGGCCGCATAACAGCGCCGGGATGCGTTTTTTCAGGCATCGGCCGGGCAAATAAATGGCGCGGCGATTTGAAGATCAATTACTCGTGGTAGAATGATCGGCGCTTGATGAAACGGAGTCAGGCTCTGCTGGCGAGCAACCTGACAAGGGAATCGCCGAACTATATATGGGGTCGCGACGTGAACGTCGTTGCCATCACCATCGGCGCAAATAGCATTGCCTACGGCGGTCCACCGGTTCAGCACGGGGCGGGAAGCGGGCGGATTGATAACGTGTTTCGAGTCTCGAAGGGACGACCCTTCTCGACGAAATAGATAATACGCAGACGCCGTGGTGCGACGACAGCAGCGGCGCAATCGTTCAAAACCTGCCCGATAGCCAGTAGACAGCATCCCAATTACGACCGCTGACTGGCCGTACACACCCTATTCTGATGTCCCCGTGTTGACGGGCGACGGAAGACGCCCTGAACGACTGGAAAGCCCTCGAGATCTGGAGCCCCGAGTACCTGAAGCGCCACTTCGGCGACCAGCAGGTCGAGATCATGTCGGACCGCGATTCCGACCCGCGCTACGAGATCGAATCGAACCGGCATACGAAG
>DATFDL010000282.1:0-14137 GCA_035252155.1 Pirellulales bacterium
CCGCGCGGCGCGGCCGACGGCCAGGGCCAGTTGTTCGCAGCTCAGGGCCGAGCGCTGACCGCGGTCGTTCACTGATACCAGCGCCTCGCGGTCGTCGCGGAAACGCAGCAGGTTTTCGGCATAGTTCAGCCGCGCCCCGCAAAACCAGCGAGCGCCCGGCATCTGCTCGAAATGCTCGACGATCGAATCATAACGGCGGCCGGCCACGACGCCGCAAAAATCCCAGACGGCCGCCCAGAACGCCTGAGGCTCGCCGATCGACCATTCGTAGAGCGAAGGATAATCGCACGCGACCGGACGGCCGCGCTCGCCGATGAACCGCGCAAAGGCGGCCAGATTCGATTGAGCGACTTGATCGGCCGTAGGTCGCCAGAGAGGCATGGCCGCCGACCGGATTGCCACCTGCTCGCTGGGCGAGGTTCCCGTGCAGGTGCTGGTCATTGGGTACGACGTTTGGTTCCGGTGCAAACATTTAATCCTACGGTTTGAGCGCCACTTTGTCCAGTTGACGGCACCGATCGGGCCGCGCCGCGCGGTTTTCGCGGAACGACCCGCACAACCTGCAGCCGCTTGTGCGGTGATGCTATGTTTTTGGATGACTCTTTATGCCGCAGGGATGGGTGTTTCCGAACTTGTTCACGATCCGCAGGCCCGTGAACGGCTCGAAGCCCGGTTTGCTCAATTGGGCGATCCCCGCGATGGACTGTCCGACGCATTGATGTTGACGGATGAGCTGCGGGCGTACTTTGCGGATGAAGTGCGCGCGGCGTTTCGCGAGCTGCGTGCTTGCCCCGCGTCGCCCCACGGCGTTCTGGTTCGCGGCGCGGGACGCGATCCCACGCTGCCCCGAACGCCCTGGGATGCCGAAATGCCGGTCGAGCGCGCGACGCACGTGGGTGAGTGGATCCTGCTAACGCTGGCCTCGTGGCTGGGCACGGTGGTGAGTTATCGCGAGCAGCGAGCCGGGCAAATGCTGAACAACATCGTGCCGGTGCCTGGTTCCGAAGACGAAGTCAGCTCGCAGGGCAGCCGAAGCACGTTGGGCTTGCACCGCGAATGCACATTCTCTGAGGTCGGCCCGGATTTCATCGGCTTATATTGCCACCGCGGCGGCGAGGTGGCCACGACCGTTGTGAGCGCCGCCCGCTTACAGTCGCACCTGACCGAGCAGCGGTGGGGCGTGTTGCGCGAGCCGCGGTTTGTTACCCCGCTGCCGCCGGCGTTCTGCCGGGGTGGCCAACCGAGCACGCCGCTACTGCCGCACCGCGTGTTCTTGGGTGACCGAGAGAACCCCGAAATCCGGGTCGATATGACACTCACTCGCGGCGCCGATTCGGAGGCGGAAGAAGCGCTGGAAGCGCTGCGAACGATCGCCTGCGACGCCGACGTCTTGGAGCGAATCACGCTTCATCCCGGCGATGTCTTGTTCTTGGATAACCGCAAATGTCTGCACGGCCGCGAATCCTTTGCCGCCCGCTTCGACGGACACGATCGCTGGCTCGTGCGGCTGTACGTCAAGGCCGACCTATGGTCATGTCGTGATCGGCTGGTGGGCGAAAACCTGCTCGTGGCCGCGCAATAAGGACAGTCGTAGCGCGGGACGAGGTCGTAGGTTGGGACGAGCTTGCGAGTACCACCTTGCGGTTGCGCCACTATGGGCCACGGCTAGGTTTTGAGCAACCGCTCATAGTCGCTATGAGGACCGATCCAAAACCAAACGAATCCTTCCGGTCGGTCGCGCGCCAAAGCTCGGTACTGCAAGCCCACGCGTGCCGACCAGTAAGAGCCGACTTTCTTGAACCGTAACGAGGGATAGTGCGGATCCTGGCGTAACAGCGCGAAATTCTTGTCGGCCAGTTCCCGAATGTCCTTCGGTAGGCGGCGATAACAATACCAGAAATCAGGTGTTGCAAAATGATTCACAGGGGCGTGCACCGACCCGCCTCGAAGTCGGCGTCCGCGCGGCGGCCTGCCTCATCCAGGCGGCCCGCCTTGATGTCCGCTTCAATGCGTCGGTCCCAGGCATCGGCCAAATATTCTTCAAACCATTGCGCGAACGCGGTCAACTCGTCGGCCGACAACTGACTCACTGCGGCTTCCAGTTCTTGAAGACTCATGCCAATCTCCCGATGCTCATGGTTACCCTGATAGTATGTCGCGTCGGCGATCCTTGAACAAGGTCGTAGTTCGGTTGCGCCACGCGAACACGCCATCGTGCGGCGATGTAGGACTCGCTTCGCTCGACCCACCCTAACAGCCACTTGCCGATTCACCGCCCAGGTGCGGTTCGGCGGTCGCCATTGCCGACTTTCAATGTCATAATGTTACGCGAGACCACGACCGCCTGAAGCATCAACAACCTCCATGAAAACTTATCGCCTTGCCATCTATCCGGGCGACGGCATCGGGACCGAGGTCACCGCCGAGGCCGTGCGCGTGCTGCGGGCCGTCGAGCGGCGACTGCAACGCTTCACACTCGATTGCACCGAGCTTCCCTGGGGCATCGTGTACTGGCGGAAGACCGGTAAGGTTGTGCCCGACGATTTTCTGGAGATGCTTCGCCCGCACGACGCCATTCTGTTGGGGGCGGTGGGCTGGCCGGCCGAGCTGCCCGACCATCTCACGCTGGCCCCGCTGGTGCAAATCCGCCAGCAGTTCGACCAATACGCCTGCGTGCGGCCGGCCCGGCTCTATCCGGGCGTGGCGTGCCCGTTGACCGGTAAAGGCCCGGCCGACGTCGACCTGGTGGTGATTCGCGAAAACTCCGAGGGCGAATACGTCAACGTCGGCGGGCGGTTCCACGCCGGCCATCCCGATGAATCGGCCGTGCAGACCGCCGTACACACGCGCCGCGGCGTCGAGCGCGTGCTGCGGTTCGGCTTCGAGCTGGCGCGGTCCCGCCGCCGGCGGCTAACGATGATCACCAAGTCGAACGCCCAGCGCTTCGCCTATGTGCTGTGGGACGAGCTGCTCGACGAGCTTCGCGGACAATATGCAGACATCGAGACCGACAAGCAACATGCCGACGCCGCGGTGATGAACTTCGTGCGTTGCCCCGAGCGGTTCGACGTGGTGGTGGCGTCGAACTTATTCGGCGACCTGCTCACCGATCTGGGCGGAGTGATCAGCGGCGGGCTGGGTCTGGCGCCTAGCTCGAACCTGAATCCCGAGCGGCGATTCCCCTCGATGTTCGAGCCTGTCCACGGCTCGGCCCCCGACATCGCCGGGCAAGGCATCGCCAATCCGATCGCCGCCATCCTCAGTGCCGCCATGCTGCTCGACTGGCTCGGCGAAAGCGAAGGCGGCCGGCTGATCCGCGCCGCCGTCGAATGGGTGCTGGCCGATGGCCAAACCACGCCCGACCTCGGCGGCTCGCTAAGCACCACCGACGTCGGCCGCCGCGTCGCCGATCTCGTAGAACAACAAATCCCTCTCCCTCCGGGAGAGGTTAGGTGAGGGGCGGCTTCCTCTCCCTCCGAGAGAGGCTAGGTGAGGGGCGGCTTCCTCTCCCTCCGGGAGAGGCTAGGTGAGGGAAGACAAAGCTGCCGAGTTGTTCTTCTTCCGCTTTTAACCCGCATTGCGCACCAGCCCGTACCAACCCGAAGCGTGAGCGAGGACGAGAATTCGACTTGCCTCGCTTACGCTTCGGATTAGTGCGGGGCGCTCTGTCCGGCAGCTCCGGGAGCTGGTGCGCAATGCGGGCTAACCGACACCGTAGGCGGCGATCGCATTTCGGCGAAAAAACTTGTCCGCCGCCGCCTGCCCCTTCTCCGCGAAATACGTCTCAACGATCTGGTAAACCGTCGTATACGCCGCCGCTCGTACGCTGACCGGCCAATTGCTGCCGTAGATCAAGCGGTCTTCGCCGAACACATCATACAGCGCGTCGAGCACAGGCCGATAAAAGGCCACATCATCGGGCGCATCTCCGTGAGTCTTCCCCGTCCCTTCAACTAGCGCCGAAACCTTGCAGAACACTCGCTGGCTGGCTGCGGCGGACCGCATGCCCGACAACCAACTGTCGGGCGCGCTCTTGCCGTCGATCTTCAAATTGGCCGCATGGTTGATCACGACTGTCAATTCAGGAATCGCTTCGGTCAAGCGCGCCACGTCAGCCGGCATCTCCGGGCCGCCGTTGACATCCAACTCACGGTCCGCCTCGGCCAGCAACCGCAACCGCTCCAAATGCGCCGGTCGCTGAAGGGCCATTTTCAATGGCTCATGATTGATGCGGATGCCACGAAACCGTCGGTTGTCGGCAAAGCGAGCCAGATGCTTGCCAAAATCTTTGTCGGCCAGGTCGAGCCTGCCAACCACGCCCAGGATGAACGGCTCACGGGCCGCGAGATCCAACAACCACTGGTTGTCTTCCAACCAGTCGCTCGCTTCGATGACGATTGTACCGCTCACCCCTTGTTGGCGTGTGAGCTTTTTGAACTCATCGGGCAACACTGCCCGATAGAGCAGCGCATCGCTCTTGCTCGGCCACGGCACTCCCTCTGGACGCCCGGGATCATAAAAATGCGTATGAGCGTCAATGACACCCACGCGGGCCTCGGCGGCCACCGACAGTGTAGGCAGACGCAGCGCCGCCACTCCCGCGGCGGCAGACTGCACAAATGCCCGGCGCGTAAGTTCCATACATCATCCGTTCAGCTTGCACAAGCTATTCTTCACCGTCAACCGTGCTCTGATCGGCCGCTCGCGATTTTTTACAGCGGCTGAACCGCTGGGTCAACATCGCCGCGAGCGCCGCGGCGTTCTCATTGCATTGGCCGGAGTATCGGCTTCAGGGCTGGTGTAGCCCTATTCGCTAGGCCCGGCGGCGTTCCCGTAATCTTCGACTTTGAAGGTGTGAGTGAATTGATCGGCGACCTTTCCGGCCGTGGGCCGAGACGGAAGCGCCGAACCAACGGCTGCTTGGGACGCCAACGCGACGCTCGCACCCACAAACGGGCGATGCCTCGATCGCGAACCACCATTTGGGCGAAACGATTTCCCGACACTGTCTTGGCTCGCAATTCTTAGACGTTCATCTCCTGCTCGCCGAGAAGGCGGTCGGCCTCCTCCCTGAGTGCTTGCAACGCACCGCGGACCTGAACTTTTTCCTTTGCGTCAATCTTCTCTAAGAGCGCTTGCAACGCGGAGCGTGCCCAAGCCTTTTCCTTCGCGAGCCTCCGGGCACGGAACCACGCGAGATCGTCTTTCGCCTTCTCAGTTTCCGGGATGTCGCGAACAGATCCTGGCCGAGCTGGCGCTTCCCAGAACGTCCGGCTATCGTACCGACCCTCCGCCTGGGCTTGCGCGTTGAATGCGTCGATTAGCTCGTCTATGGTGCGTTCGTTACTCATAAGCTTGGCATGTGAATGATGAACTTGTGCATACCGAAGGTCAATCCAGGATACCGCGTTTTCAGCTCGCCGATGAGAGCCGAGGCGGCAGCGACGAACTGCTCGCCGGTCATGCCGAGGCTATCGGTGTGATAAATTGCCACTTCGCCCGCGCGCTTCGGCGCAAACGTCGCGCCCGCAAAACCACTGTCTCGCACGAGGTCGGCGATTTCCACCGCCACTTCGACCCGGATGTCCTCGTGTAGCGCAATTGCCACTCCCATCCGCTCGTTGGGATCGCTCTCTCCTTCGTTCAGCTTCTTTGCGATCAGCACCATCTCCTGCGCGTGGCGCTTCCCGAACTCCGTCGCGGCCGCCAGCACCTCCTGCGTTGGTCCGTCCACGAGTGTGTCATAGGTCGGCTCGATCTGACCGGCATAGATGCCGAACGCCTCGTGGTCGAGGTAAAGAACCCGCACCCCACGCTGCTCGAACGTCTCGCGCAGTTCATCTTTGCTTAACGCAGTAATTGCCAACGCAAGATCGGCGGCCTCCGTATATTCTCCCGCCGCAAAATGGCCGTTCATGCGACGGGTACGTCGCGGCGGACGAAAAACAACTCAGCACGATCTGGTGAACGAACCGGCGGCGGAAACAAAATCGTCGTAAGTCGTTTTTGCCCGGCCCGCCGCGCACGGTGTTTGCAAATTTGCACAAGCCGAAGAAACTCGAGAGATTTGAACGACCGCCCCCGCCGCGGAGGGGCTTTTGGCGAGCGCGCGCTTTCTTGACTTACGGCGATTTGGGCCACGAATGCCGCGGGAAACCCACCAAGCCAGTTTTTTGGGATGATGCGGGAAGAAGAAGCAGGGGTCGGGATTCAGGGGTCGGAGGTCAGGGAGAACAAGACGACGGGACGAAAAGGCGACGCGGCGATGAGGGGACTTGTTTTCCGCAAGCCAATGGGCAAGGCCCGCGCTGATCGCAACGCCGCTGACGGAACACCGCATGTGCCGTCATCAAGCGAGGTTCGCGAGACCAGTCACCTTCGCAGAGCGAAAGGCGACTCTACGAACGGAATGAATTCAGTTCTACAACAATGGCGCGGCGCAAATTAGGTGTTGTTCTTGGCGCCGACGATGCTGAAGTACTCGTCGGTCGCCAGAATGCGCACGCCGACGTCTTCAATCGAGGCCGAGCCACCCGTCAAGGCGTTCACCCAACTTTGACGGCCCGCGGTGTCGGCGGCGCGATGCAAGAAGTCGGCGTAATAGCCATCGACAAGCTGCCCGCTGGCTTCCTGGCCGTCGATGAATGCAAACGCCGCCTGCAGCCGCGACTCGCCGTTTTGCAACGCCGTCTGCCAACCGCTCAGGCCGCTGGGGTCGGCGAAGCGTAGATCAAGATCGGTGTAAAGGGCATCGATGTAGTCGGTGTTGCTCGAATGCAGCCGGTTCGAAAACTCATCGGACGTGACAAACGTGGCGATGACGTTCTTCTCGGTTCCCCACGACTGCGTAAAGGCGTTGAGCCAATAGGCCTTGCCCGCCGGATCGGCCGCCCGGCCGAGGAACGTTTGATAGTACTGGCCGATTTCCAAGGCACGATGTTCGGGCGAGTCCCAGACGCTGGTGGCCACGTCGGCCCGCGACGTGCCGCCCGACATTTGCGTCGTCCAGTAAGTCACATCGGCCGTTGCCGGAAGGCGGCCCAGCAAGTGCTGGTAAATGCCGTCGATGTACGCGGTGGTGGGATTCGTCGCCGTGATCGGGTTGGTCGAAATGGGCAGCGGCGCCAAAGTGCTGGTAAGCGCGTCGCCCAGGTTGACGGTCTGGGTTGCGTTGACTCCGACCGTCACCGACTGCGTGGCGGTGGTCAGCGCCGTGCCGTGATCGGGCGTGATGACCTCGCTCACCGTGTACGGTCCCGCCGCCAGGCCCGTGAAGCTGAAGTTGCCATTGGCGTCGGTGGTGGTCGAAGGATTGGTGGCGTCGGGCTGACCGGTGCCGTCGATGTCGAGAAATACGGTGCGGCCGGCGATGCCCGGCTCGCCCGGATCGAGCGTGCCGTTCATGTTCAGGTCGTCGAAGACCTTGCCCGAGATCGTGCTGTTGTCGGGCACTTCAGCCAGATCGACGTTTTTCGTAATTTGGCCGGCGGTCACCGTGGCGGACGTGCTGCCCAGCACTGCTCCGGACGACGAGAGGTCTTCGACCTTGAAGGCCTGTCCGGCGGGGACGCCCGAAATGGCAAAATTGCCGTTGGTGTCGGTGACCGCCATCGGATTGATGCCGTCGGCCTTGCCGCTGCCATCGACGTCGACAATCACCGTATGGTTGGCTAGCGGCGTATCCCCCGTGTCGAATGTGCCGTTGTTGTTGTTGTCGGTGAAGACTATGCCGGTGATCGAGGGCAGCTCGCCCAGATTGGCGGTGGCGACGCTTCCGGCGGCGACGAGCACCGCCGACTGGGTCAACGAGGCCGTGACATTGGTCGGCAGCACCTCTTTCACCGGATACGTTCCCGGCGCAATCCCGGTGAAGGTGAAATTGCCGTTGGCGTCGGTCGTGGTTTGCGGATTGCCCGTGGCAGTGCCGGTGCCATTTACGTCGACGAAGACGAGGCGGCCGGCCACGCCTGGATCGCTTGTGCTGAAAGCGCCGCTGCCGGCGACGTCGGTGAACACCTTGCCGGCGATCGAGGGGATCTCGCCGAACAGAACGCCCGACGCGGTTTGTCCGGCTGTTACCGTTTCGCTTTGCGACCCGGTGAGCGTAGGCCCAGTCGCCCCGGTCGAGAGCGTCACGTTCGCCGGCAGCGATTCCATCACGGTGTAGGTGCCGGGTGCCAGGTGCGGAAAGGCGAATTGGCCGGTGGCGTCGGTGGTGGTTTTCGGATTGTTGGCGGGCAAACCGGTGCCATCGTTGTTCAGAAAGACCACGCGACCGGCGACGCCGCCTTCGCCGCCATCGATTTTGCCGTTGTCGTTGGTGTCGGTAAACACGGTGCCGACGATTGAGGGCACCAGCTCGCCGAACTTGACACTCGACGTGGTTTGCCCGGCGGTAACCGTGACGGTCTGAGCCGGCGTGGAGAGCGTGTAACCATTCGGTAGGACTTCGGCGACCGTGTATGGTCCCGCCGCCAGACCCGGAAAACCGAAGTTGCCGGTGGCATCGGTGATGGTCGAAGGATTCTTGGCGTCGGGTTGGTGAGTTCCGTCGATATCGAGGAACACGGTACGGCCGGCGACGCCCGTCTCGCCGCTGTCCTGCGTTTGATTGTCGTTGACGTCGTTGAAGACGGTGCCGGTGATCGAGGGCGCGATTTCGCCGAATGTCACACCGGTGGCGGTCTGATTCGCAGCCACGGTTACATTTTGCACCGGGGTGGAAAGCCCAAAGCCGGTTGGCAATACCTCATTGACGGTGTACGTGCCGGGCGCGACGCCGCTGATGGAGAAGTTGCCATTGGCGTCGGTGGTGGCCTGGGGGTTCTTGCCGTCGGCCTGGCCGCTGCCATCGACGTTGACGAACACGGTGCGGTTCGCCACGCCGCCCTCGCCGGTGTCCTGGGTTCCGTTGGCGTTGGCGTCGCTGAAGACAGTGCCGTCGACGCTGTCGAGCGTGATCGAGCTGATCTGAACGAGCTGGTTGTTAGGCCCCAACGGAAGTTGAGCGAAAGGGGTATTGGCCACGCTTGGGTCGGTGGTGTCCTGCAACTGCGCGATCGCATTGACCACCTGCATGCCGTTGCCGATGATCTTGCCAAAGACCGCATAGCCGCCGCCATTGCTCTGGCCAAGGGTCGTCGAGTTGTCGGTGTCGTTGATGAAGAACTCGTCGGTGGCGCTGTTGGGATCGTTGGTGCGGGCCATCGCCACCGTGCCGGCGGCGTTGGCCTGGTTGTATTCCAGCGGAATGGCCGGCTGTGTCGGAATGGTCTGAAATTGTGAGACGTTGGTGAACGTCGTGCTCGACGACGTAAATCCGCCCGCTTGGATGATGCCGATATTAGGAACCTGGCTGGTGGGCTGGACTGAGCGATGGAAAATGGTGTCCGTGTAAGCGCCGCTCTCGACGTAATTCAAAAAATTGGCGACGGTCTGAGGCGCGGCGCTGGGCAGCAGCTCGATCTGAAAATTGCCGAAGTTGGTATCGACCGTCACGATGGGGTCGCCGCTGAGGGCGAGGCGCTTTTCTAGCGGTTCGATCAGGCGGACGCGGGCATCGCCCCCGCGCCGCGATCGGGCGGGCTTTGCATGGCGGCGAAGCGCCCCCTGGCGAGCGCGGCGGCCGGAATTCGACGAACGTGCCAACGAGGTCACAAAACGCCCCAACATGCGATCTCTCCGAGAAATGCCTGACATGCCCTAGAACTTCATTAAATCCAAGGGTTCCAGCGGGGGCAAGTAAAAAATGCCTTGGGGGCGGGATATTCCGCCTGTAGCGGCGGGGGCCTATCATCTTGATATGGAAAGCCAAGAGCCCGACCCCGCCGACCGGTTCACCGCCTTGCACGCCGAGTCGCAGGAATTGCTCGACAAAACCCGGTCGTTGGTGGGCGAGATGCGCGGCCTGCTGGAAGATTGCAAGCGGCGGCGGCCGCGAGTGAAGGTTGCGGAGGCTGCCGGGACTCAGGGCGAAGAATCTTCGGCCGAAGCCCGGTCGCATCGCGGCGCGCGGATCGGCAAAACCCGCCGCCGGCAACGGATTCGCCGCCGTCCACGGTAGAGGCGGAGACTCGTCTAATGGGCTTTGACGTTCGGAACGACATGTGGACCAGCCGCCCCCGGCTGGTTCCGCGACAGGCGAGTTGACGTCGATCCGCAATTCGCGGAACGCCACGGAGGGCGTTCCCTATAGACGGTCGGGCGATCACCGCCCGACACAATACAGCGAGCGATTCGACCGTAGCAGCAGCCGCCCGGCGACGACGGCGGGGCTGGCGTTGAAGTCGCTGGTGTCCGAGGCGAAGCTGTTGTGGGCGAGCTTTTCGAACTTCGGCCCTGCCGACAGTACGAAGACGCCGTTGCGGCGGGTCACCGCATAGAGCTTGCCATCGGCGGCGGTCAGCGAAGCATACAGTCCTCCGCCGCCCAGGCGTTCGCGGAAGAGTTGCTCGCCGGTCTCGGCCTGCAAACAATACATGATTCCCTGATCGCTGACCCAATAGAGCCGGCCGGCGACCAAAATCGGCGAGGGAACATAGGAGCCGACCGATTTTTTCCACACCAATTGGCTCTCGGTGACATCGCCGCTGCCGCCCGTGCGGATGGCGGCGACCATCGAGCCGCCCGGCCCGCCGCCCACGGAATAGACGATGCCTTGGTCGGCCACCACGGTGGTCGATCCGCCCGTGCGTTGAGCCGTCGAATACCAATAGAGGCCGCCGTCTTCAGGATCGAGACCCCAGACTTCGCCGGGCATGTTGACCACCAGTTCGGGCTTGCCGGCGGTCGGCACAATCACCGGCGTGCTCCACGAGCCGCGATAGCCCTTGGCCTCGGTCTTCCAAACCTGGTGCCCGGAGCTTCTGTCGAGCGCGACCAACGATTCGCTCTCGGCGTTGGCGTTGACGATGACCAGATCTTTGTACAGAGCCAAGCTAGCCCCGGAGCCGAAACCCAAGATGGCCGATCCCGTGCCGACCGAGGTGTGCCAAAGCTCGTTGCCGTCGAGATCGAAGGCGTAGACACCCGACTTGCCAAAGAAGCAATAGACCTGCTCGCCATCGGTGGCCGGCGTGTGCGAGGCGTAGCCGTGCTCGGCCATCATGCCTTGATAGGCGTCTTCCGGCTCGACGGCCGCGATCGGCTTGTCCCACAGCGGCTTGCCGTCGCGCAGGTCGACGCAGACCAGGTGCCGCACCAGGTCTTGAAGCTTGCCCGGTTGCTCGCGGCTGACGCCGTAGCCGCTATAGCAGGTGACAAACACGCGTCTGCCGCTGACGATCGGGCTCGACGAACCCGCACCGGGCAGCTCAATTTTCCAGGCAAGGTTTTGGTCGTCGCTCCAAGTGAGCGGCAATTGTTTGTCGTTGCTGAGGGCCGCTCCGCCTGGTCCGCGGAAATTCGGCCAATCGGCGGCATGTGCGGGGGAAAAGACGAGCAAGATGGCGACCAGTCCAAGAAAAATACGCATAGGGCTCTTTGATGGTTCGTAGGGCAATACGTGAATTGCAGGATGTCTTGCGGAGGCCGCCCGAGTTCTTACGAAGCCGGCTACGGCGCCGGCGCTTCACGTGGCTTGATGGGCGGCCGCTTGCGTTCGGCGGCGTTGCTGCCCGGCCCGCCGAACCCACCGCCTGGACCGCGCCCGCCTCCAGGACCAAAGCCGCCGCCGAAGCCGCCCCGCGGTTGGGGAAACTGAAATTCAGCCCCTTTCATGTCGGCCAGTTTTTGCCGCTGATCGGCGGTCAATACCGCCAGCGTGTCGGACTCGACTGCGTCACGCTGTCCCCGCGATTTGTCTTGAACCTGACGAAGCTGGTCGCGCTGCTCGTCCGACAAGCCAAGCTGCTTGGCGACCTCCGGGCGGAGCAGCCCCGCGGCGCCTTCACGCTGCAGCCGCAGGCCGTTCAGCCGAGCAAGCTGCTTGGCGTTCAGGATGCCGGCCAGCTTTTCGTCCGCTTTTTTGTTGGCGGCTTCCGACGCCTGGCGGGCTTCGGCAAACCGCTTGGCCCGCTCGTCTTCGTCAAGATTTTGCAGCTCCTGAAAATTGCCGAACGAGGCCCGCATCTGCTCGCCCAGCGCGGCGAGAGTCTCGTCGATCTGTTTGTTTTGCTCGTCGCTGGTGGCCAGTTCTTTCCGCACCTCGGGCATCCGCAGCAAAGCCGCCGGCGAGTTTTGCATCTCGCCCGGCCCACCGAAGCCGCGGCGTCCGAAACCGCCGCCGCCCCGCCCCGGTGGCTGCGCCGAGACCATCGAAGCCATCAACAGCAACAAAAAACCAGCCGCCCAAAGTCGCCTAGACAGCATCTGTGTGTCCTTTTTGATAATTACCAGGTGCCCGGCGGCATAGTGCTTGTTGCTGCCAAAAGGTTACGCCAGGCTAATCAAACGCCGCAACACGAGGTAGCCGGGGAAGAAGTTTTCCTCGCTAGTTTTTAGGCTGAAAAGCGGCTTGTCGCTTCGAAGATCAAAGATCTTCAAGACGCCATCGGTGATTTGGAGGTGTCGGCAACTCGAGTAGGGAATGAAAGTGGCATCTTTTCGACCGAGCAAGCCGGCCGGGTAATGCTCCAGCCCGTGGGCGAGGAAAGTGAGGCTAGCGGCCCAGGCAACCGCGCCTTCGGCGGCCAACTGCTCGTTCATGTTACAGGCGATGATGCCGGCGACAAAGTCGCGAAGCTTGTCGAGCTCGGCATCGACCCCACGAACCACGATTGCGAACTCGACGATTGCTCCGCCGCTCCCGGGCCGCGGGCTGAATACCATCAAAAGCTTTGTACTTTCGTAAACCCCCTTGCGGAAACGCTGCGTGGCCGCATACGTAAGCGATGCAACGTCGATGAAGCGGAGGGCGCCCTGCGAGAGCATACTCCGAAATGAGACGCCGCCCTCGTGGCAGTAAAAGGTCTGAGCTTGGCCAAGGAGCAGGCAGCAGCCGACCACCCCGAGCACCGGAGCCAGGATGAAAAATACCAGTGGATCGGAACTGAAGCAACCGAGAACACCAACTAGGATGGCAAAGCCCAAAAGAACGAGCGGAACGACAAACCCGACGCGGCGCGCGAACAGGATGCGTCCCAGGCCATCATTGGTTGCGTCATACTGGTTGCCTGATGGTCTTTCGAGAAGTTTGGCTTCGAGCACATGGAAGAGGATCGCCGCGTTGCGCCCGTCGCAGCGCGTTCTGAAGGCCGCCTTCTTCGCGCCGCGGAGCCACAGGCATATGCGGTCGTCGCACTCGTCGACGGCCGCCAGGTCGGCCAGCGCAATGGGCGCTGATCGACCGGGATAGAATGTCGTGCCGTCGAGCCGCCACCCCGATCCAGTAAGCATGCCACCACCGGCTAGCCGTCGCTGTGCCCGCGTCACGGCGGACTTGATGAGGCGCTGGATCAGGCCGGCGAGCGGGTCGGCCATGCCGGTGCTCAGGAAGTTTTCCATAATTAGGGGGCGAGTTTCCCCAGATAGCCAGACACGAAATCGGCGTCGAGTTCCGCAAACGGTTCCATTGTTCAGATGCGGGTAGCACGCGTAGGCGAGCGCGTCGACATCACGATCGTGGTACGAGTGACGATCATCGCCGCGTGACACTAGGAATCCATCGTCATGGATTTCGATCGAACGCTGCTTTCGCCGCATGGCAAACGCGCGGCCTTCCGCAATGAGGGCCAGCACCAAGCTCGGCGCAGCGATAAACCAGCCGAGCCACAGATCGCCGCCCGGCACATACGCTGCCCCCAACCCGATGGCGGCGGCGCACCAATAGGTGCTCCGCAGTGTTTGGAAGTGGGGCGGCGCGTCGCCGCTAATCAGGATGGGACCAGGCGCCGTCACGCATCGGCCTCGCTGACCGAATCGAAAAACTAAAAAGATGCACCTTACTTCAGCCCACCCAAGAACTCCAGCAGATCGGCGGCCTCTTGGGCGGTCATGTCGCGGAGCAGCGCGTCAGGCATCAATGACTTTTGCTGCGGCGCGAACAGCTCGATCTCGTCGGCGGGAATGTGAATTTGATTGTTTTGAGCGTCTTTTAAGATCACTTCTCGCTCGGTTTTTTCGATCAGCAGGCCGGCATGAACCTGACCAGCGGTTGTCTCGACCAGATACGCCGCGAACTTCGGGTCGATCTGCTTCG
>DATFDL010000283.1:0-4718 GCA_035252155.1 Pirellulales bacterium
CCCCAACCCCGAGTCCCTAGCCCCTCTTTTGCAACAGCCGCAGTGATCCGCCGCCGCGTTCGACTTGTTCAAACGTGCATTGATGCGGGGCCTTGTCGGGACGCCAGCGCAATAATTTCGTGCCATGACGAAAACGGCCCGCGGTGAACTGGTCGTATTCCACTTCAACCACCAAGTCGTCTTTCAGTCGCGTCCACTCCGTGGAGCGTTCGGTCGACCATCGGCTGGGTCCGCCCGGCGCGCGGCCGGTGAATCCCGGCGGACCGATGTGGCTTTTCACGAGCTTGGTAATCTCTTGGCGCAGGGCCGCCGTGAAGCTCGACGTAAAGCCTACGTGGTCGAGCTGGCCTTCGTCGTTGAACAAGCCCAGCAACAGTGAGCCGACCTCTCGCCCGCGGCTGGCATACCGCAACCCGCCGACCACGCAGTCGGCGGTGCGCAGTGGCTTGATTTTTTGCATGCCGGTGCGCTCGCCCGATTGGTAGGGCAGATCAAGCCGCTTGGCCACGACGCCGTCGAGCGCCGCGCCCGCTTGGCGAAACCAGCGTTTGGCCGTGGCGGCGCTGGTGGCGGCGGGCGAAAGCCGAATCCGGCTTTGCCCGCCAAGATATTTGGCCGCAAAGCGTTCCAGCCGTTTCCGCCGCTCGGCCAGCGCCTGTTCCAAAAGCGACTTGCCTTGTTCATCGGCCAGCAGGTCGAAGACAATGAACAGGGCGGGATGTTCGTCGGCCAGCCGCCGCACGCGGCTGGCCGACGGATGGATGCGCATCAACAGATCGTCGAACGACAGCCGTCGGCCGACAGGCACCACCAGCTCGCCGTCGAGCACGAACCGCCGCGCTTTGAGGTTGCCCAGGGCCTCGACCATTTCAGGAAAGTAGCGCCCGAGCGGCTGTCCCGACTTCGATTGCAAATAAACGTGGTTGCCGTCGCGAAACGCCAGACAGCGAAAGCCGTCCCATTTGGGTTCGTACTGCCAGCCAGTACCGGCGGGAATCTTCTCGACAAGCCGCGCCTCCATCGGGGCCAGCGGTGGTTGAACCGCCAACTTGATCGCAGTGCCTCGCGGCGCCCTGGATCGCGCAGAGCGATGACGGCTGTTGGAGCGAACTCGACTGTTGGCGGTGCGAGCGGCCATACGTGCGACCGGATCATGCAAGCATGGTGCCAGTACCTGTAGCGTTTTGCAGCTCAAAGTGGCGCGCGCGATACAGTACCGACTTTTCGACCCGGAGGTATTCGCGCCAACGACGCCGCATATGTTAGGCGTACCGTAAACCCTTGAGCCGCCGCCCTTTGGGTGGGCTATATGTGGCCTGTGCCTACGGCTTGTTTGCAGACATGCGAGCTTTGGCATCAACCTTGCACCGTAGGGGCAGCGTCAGTGGGGCAGCCGAAACGACAGTAACAACTTTTGACTGCGGGCGGTGGCCCACGGGCCGCAATTCCGCAGACATGGAGGTAGCCCCCATCATGGTACGTAGACCCGGCAAACATCACGATCATTTCCGAGGCCGCGAAAACTCCTGGGTTCCCAGTCCCGACGAGATTCGTCGGCGCACCGCCGAGATTCGCCGCGGTTGGTCTCCGCAGGTCCGCCGCGAGCGCGAGATGCCGCTTCCCGGCTGGCCGCTGTTGCCACTGCTGTTTGGCATCGACGTGGCCGATACCGCGCCTTGCGGGTCTTAGGGAAAAAGCTCAGGTCGGCTTGGTGCGTTGATCGCACCAGGCGGCCGCCAGTCCCACAGCGATCACCCCGATTGCCCAAAAACCTTCGCGCGACCAGTGCGCATAGGCGTGGCTGACGCTCGCCCAGAGCATGTAGGCGGCGCCGCCGCAGAAGAGCAGCGGCGTGAGCGGATAGCCCGGCACGCGAAACGGCCGGTTCAGTTTCGGTTCCCGCGCACGCAGCCGAAAGACCGCCACGCCGACGAGCAGCAGAAATAACCAAAACGGCGGAAAAGAGACGTTCACCATTTTCTCGAAGCCACCGCTCGGCTTGCCGTCCACGTTGGTCGCGAACGCAACGACCAATCCCAGTGCGACGCCTCCCTGCGTCAAGATCGACCAGAGCGGCGTATCGCATCTCGCGTTCCAGATGCCCAAGGGGCGAAACATGCGGTGCTCGGAGCCGAGTGCATAATAAATGCGCGCCCCGGTGAAGATCATGCCGTTGATCGCCCCCAACGCCGAAACCGCGACCAGCAGACTCACGGCGCGTTCGCCCACGTCGCCCCAGGCCAACTGAACGACGTCGGCGGCGACGGCCTTGGCCTCTCTCACGCCGTCCATGCCCAGCGCGTGGACGAACGCCGCGTTGACCAGCACATAGACCAACGTCACCACGACGGTCCCCAGCAGCAGAGCGCGAACGATATTCTTCTCCGGATCGCGCACCTCGGCCCCGACGTAGGCCATGTCGTTCCAGCCGCCGTAGGCATAGAGAATCATGATCATCGCCACGCCCCAATTGATCTCGGCGGGCGCCTTGGCCGTGGCGGCAGGCGCCGAGTACAAAAAGCCGACGCCGACGACCGCCAACAGCCCCAACACCTTGGCCAGCGTGAGAATGTTTTGCGTCCATTTGCCCATCGTCACGCCGAGCACATTGACCGCGGTGAGGATCGTCACGGCGCCGCCGGCATAGACCAGCGGCGCATCGCGCCCCAGCGGCAATATGTCACCAAACGCCTTGTGGAAGTAATCGGCGAAGACAAAGGCCATCGAGCCGATGGCGCCCGAGCGGATCATCCATAGCTCACACCAGGCGAAGAGAAAGCCGACCGGGCGGCCATACGCCCGCGTGAGATAAACGTAGTCGCCGCCCTCGTGCGGCATGGCGGTGGCCAGCTCGGCATAGCAGAGCGAGCCGATCAGCGCGAACGCGCCGCCGGCCAGCCACACGAGCAGCAGCGCCGCCGGGCCGGGCACCGCCGCCGCGATCATGGGCGCCGTCTTATATACGCCCGAACCGATGATGATGCCCACAATGATCGCCGTCGAATCGACCAGCGTGAGCTGTCGCCGCGGGGCCGAGCGAGAGTGTTCGTTGTCGCCGGCCATGCCTATCGGGGGAGCGGCTCGAGCGTGAACGAGCGGATGTCGAACTCCGAATCAAATGCCCCCAGAAACAGCCAATCGGCGTGCGGTACCGGCCAGTCGGGCGAGAGCGACAACCGCGTGGCATCGCCGCGCCATTCGATGACCGGCGCCTTGTCGATCTGCAGCACAATTTCGTCTTCCCGTATTCGGCATTGCAACTCGACCCGCTTACGGAGCGGCAAAAAGGTGCCACTCCGCGCCGACTCGTTCTCCTGCACCGGTTTGCCGTCGAGGTTGTGAATGCCCGAAGTCTGCTGCTTAAAGGCATCGACCACCAGCATGGTTTGCCGGCCGCCCACGACAATCCCCAAACCGAAGCATTCGACGCCCTGCAGACGCTCGATGCTCATGTTCAACGCGTAGGCCCCTGGCGGCACCACGGGAATTTGCAAGCGGGCCTCAAACTCGTTCGGCGAACGAAGGGCCTCTTTGTCGAAAAACCAAATGCCTTGAATTCGGTCGATCTCTGGATCGACCAACTTCAGCAGGTCGATCGGCCCGGCGGTTTTGCCGCGGCCATCACCCACCACCAACGGCGGCGACGTTCGGCGCGGAGAGGCGGGCGGCAGCGGTCTGCTCTTCGGCCAGTCCCAGGGCCGAAAGGCCGCGATCGCGCCGCTAATGCCGGCAATCGGCCAGCGGTCGCGTTGTACGACCTTGCCGTCGGGATACGCGTTTTGGTGCAACACGACCAATTCGCCGTGGTGCATCTCTTCGACGACGGCCGTGTGATGGGGGTTGTCGCGCGACAGCCCCGGCGCATCGACCTTCAGCCGCTCCATTTGCAGAATGTCGCCCGGCAGCCAGGGCTCGCGCGGGCCAAGTTCGCGTCCCCAACGATAAGTGCCACGCTTGCCCGTGCCGGCCGCCTTGAGACATTCTTCAGCCAGATGCGTGCAATCTCCGTCTCGCACGGCGCGGCCTAGATTTTGTCGGGCGTATTCGACGGCCGCACGGTTCATCGACGGAAGATTATTTTCGAGCGCAACATCGTTGGGCTGGACCTCGATGGTGCGCGTCCACAGCGGCTTGGCAGATTTGGCCGTCAGCGCCACGAGCTTCAATCGCGGCCGCTTGCCCGGATACCACTCGACTCCGACTAGCGCTTCTCGGCCGACCGGCTTGAGGCTTTGCGCCTGTCGCTGCGTGAATGTGCGGCCGGCGCCTTCCAAGCTGTTCAGCCGCGCGTCGCAGGCGGCGCGAATGGCGTCGATATCGTGACGGCGCAAGGCGATCGTCAATTCAACGCCGGCGGCTTGGCCGATGTCCCAGGGCTCGCCGGGTTTCATTCCATTGCGGACCGCCACCACCGCGGTCTTGCCCTTGATCTTCTCCGCCAGCTCGGCAGCAGGCTCTTGCAACAACCGCTCGAGCTGGACAAAATCCGCCGCGGCGCGTGTAGCTGCCGCGAGTAAAAGTAACAGTGCGAAGGCTATCTGCGGAAATCGTCTCAAATCCGTGCGACCTGTAAACGTATTGAGCTTCTGTAGGGAACGCCCTCCGTGGCAATCCTGTTCGGCACGGATTTTGCGCCATTCAGGCAATCAGTATTGGGTTTAATCGATGCGGCGGTTTGGCATGTCTTTTGCGCCACGGGGCCGATCATCGTTTCCCCG
>DATFDL010000284.1:0-3749 GCA_035252155.1 Pirellulales bacterium
TCGGGCGGGTCTTGCAGGTCGGCATCGATCACCATGATCGCCTCGCCCCTGGCCGCCAGCATGCCGGCGGTGATCGAATTTTGATAGCCGAAGTTGCGGCTCAACCGCAGGTATTTCCAGCGGGCGTCGGCGCCGCACACATGGCGCATGATCTCGGGCGTGTGGTCGGTGCTGCCGTTGTCGACGACGATCACCTCGAACGGCAGTCGCAGTCCTTCGAGCACGCCGTTGAGCACGGCGCATGTGTCGTGCAATACGTCTTGTTCATTCAAGACCGGCACGACTAGGCTGAAGGTAGGCGAGTTATTCGGCACGGTTGTTAAATGCTATCGGACGGTGGCTGGGGCAGAGCCTTGGCGATGCCCCGGCGAATCGATTTTGGATTTTCGATTTTCGATTTTTGCTCGGCTTCACGCGGCCAGTGCAGCGTAGGTCGCTTGATACCAGCTCCATGTCCGCTCGATTCCTTCGACTAGCCCGCAACGGGGCCGCCAACCTGTGAGCAGCGTGGTATGCTCGATGTCGGCCAGCCAGACGTTCGGCTCGTCGGGACGCTGCGATTCGGCCCCGAAGTCGGCCTGCAAGTATCCCGAGGTGCAGACCTCGAGCATGCTTTCCACCATCTCGCGGACCGTCTGCCGCCGCCCGCCGCCCGCGTGCAAGACCTGCCCTTGGGCTTCGGGCAGCTCGGCCGCCAGCTTCAACAGCTCGACGCAATCGTCGACATGAATAAAATCTCGCGGCTGCCGGCCGGCCGAGACGCGCGGCCGCTCGCCCCGCAGGCAGCACCGCATGACGTACGGCACCAACCGGCTAGGATCCTCCCAAGGCCCGTAGGCCGAAAAGATTCGCACGATCGCCACGGGGCGGCCCTGATAGCCGGCGGCCTGCACCATCAACGCCGCCGCCGCCTTCGACACCGCATAGTCGGTCCGTGGCTCCAGCCGATCGTCTTCGCGCATGGGACGCGGTTTATGCCCGTACTCGGAAGAGCTGCCGACGTGCACCAGCCGCTGGTAGTCGTGATGGTCGAGCGCCTCGAGCAGGTTGCACGTGCCCGACAGGTTGCTGGCCACGATCGCCGCGCGGTTTTGTTGATGATGCAGCGCGCCGTGCGCCGCCAAATGATAGATCACTTCCGGCCGGCAGGCGTCTACGGCCCGCCTCACGCCGGCCGCGTCGCGCAGGTCGGCCTCATGCGGTAGATAAAGCCCATCAAGACCTTCCAACCGCCAGCGCGACGACTCGCGCCGCAGGAGCATGTGCACTTCGTGTCCCGACGCGATCAATTCGCGCGCCAGGCACGAACCGACGAACCCGCCCCCGCCGGTGATCAGAATCCGCTGATGCCCCATTTTTTATCCCGCCTTTCGGTGCAAACGTGTCGTGGTGGCTGGCTCTGCGAAGTAATCGCGATACCAGGCAATCGTTTCAGCCAAGCCTTGGTCGAGCGTGTAACGCGGCCGCCAGTCGAGCATGTGGCGAGCCTTGGCCGCCGACAGATATTGATGCCGAATCTCGTTGGTCGCCCCATTGCGCACATCGGGCGTCAGCGACGAGTCCATCGCCCGCAAGATGCGGCCGACCATGTCGAGCACGGTCACTTGAATTTCGGTGGAGAAGTTGAACGCTTGCCCGACCACCTCGGGCCGAGCGGCCATGCACTCGGCCAGGTGCAGATAGGCGGCCGCGCCGTCCTCGACGTAAAAGTAATCGCGCACATAGCCGCCGTCGCTGCGGATCAGCGGGCGCTGGCCGCGCAGCACCGAGCGAATGGTGCCGGGCACTAGTCGATTAAAGTTCAGATCGCCCGCCCCGAAAAAGTTGCCGCAGCGTGTCACGCACACCGGCAGGCCGTAGGTATGGTGGTAAGTGAGCGCCAGAATGTCTGCGCACGACTTGCTGGCGTCGTAAGGATGCCGGCCGACCAGCGGCGCCTCTTCGGTGTAGGGCAGCGCGGTCTGCTCGCCGTAGGCTTTGTCCGACGAAGCCACGATCACCTGGGGATTGCGTCCGCTGCGACGGGCGGCTTCGAGCACGCACCAGGCGCCTTTGATGTTCGTCTCAAAGGTCGAAAGCGGGCTGCGGTTGGCCACGCCCACAATGGTCTGGGCCGCCAGGTGAATGATCGTCTCGACTTCATACTCCGCCAGAATGCGTTCCAACAATACGCAGTCTTCCACCGCTCCGCGCACCAGGTCGATGCGGGAATCGAGTCCCGAGCGGACCAGCTCGCACGTCGCCACCTGGTCGCGCACCAGGCCGATCACATGCGCGCCGCGTTCGACAAGCTGCCGCACCGTGGCCGATCCGACCAATCCCGTGCAGCCCGTGACAAACACGCGCCTGTCTTGCCAGAAAGGGTTCTGTCGTTGGGCTGGTGTAAACATAGGCACGCTGCGTCGCCCCACAATCCAAAATCTCAAATCCAAAATCCAAATTCTACGCCGCCATCCGGGGCCGCGGCTCCCGCCAGTTGCTCCAGGGAGCTTGCCCGTCTGCCCAGAGCCGGTTCAGTTGGTTGTAGTCTCGGCTGCTGTCCATCGGCTGCCAGAAGCCATCGTGCAAATAGGCCATCATCTGTCCGGAGCGGGCCAGGCGGCTGAGTGGTTCACGTTCGAGCACCAGCGCCGGGTCGTCATCCAGCCAATCGAAGAACGACCGCTCGAAGACGAAAAACCCCCCGTTGATGCGGCCCCGCGCCGACAACGGTTTCTCAGTGAATTCGACGACTCGTGATCCGTCGATTTCGATCTCGCCGAAGCGGCTGGGCGGCGAGACGGCGGTCACCGTGCCGATCTTGCCGTGCGAGCGATGAAAGCCGACAAGCCGGTCGAGATCGACATCGGACACGCCGTCGCCATAAGTGAGCATGAACCGCGGGCCGGTGACGTAGGGTTCGATTCGCTTGACGCGGCAGCCGGTCATCGTGTCGGCGCCAGTCTCGGCCAGCGTGACGCGCCACTGGGCTTCTTCGACGGTGTCGTGGATTTCGAGTTGGTCGGGCGAGCCGAGTCGCAGGCTGAAATCGACGCCCGCCAGGCGGTAGTCGAGAAAGTAGCGCTTAATGACCCAGCTTTTGTGTCCCAGGCAGAGCACGAAGTCGCGGAAGCCGTGCCGTGCATACCCCTTCATGATGTGCCACAAGATCGGCCGGCCGCCGATGGGGATCATCGGCTTGGGGATATCGTCGGCGACATCGCGAATGCGCGTTCCTTGACCGCCGCAAAGAATGACAACTTGCATGCGAACTTTCTCGATGTGCAACGCCGGGCGGAGCGGCGAACGATACTCAAAAGCCCAACCAGTGAGAAGGCCATTTTCTAGGCGAAAGTTTCGGCAATCTGCTGGAATACGGTTTGCGGCCCAACGCTTGTAGACCGCTGGCGAGGTTCGATAAAATGCCCTGTCACACCGGTCTCTTTACGGATTACTCGATGAGGTTGAAGAGATGGCGATCGCGGTTCATTGCCCCGGGTGTGGGCACCCGTACAACCTGAACGAACGCTTCGCCGGCCGGACCGTCAAGTGCAAGCAATGCGGCGGGGCGATCGCCGTGCCGGCGCTGCGGGCGCCAACCACGGCGCCCAACCCGGCCTGGCTGATGAACGAGGCCGATCAGCTTCAGGCCGCCGCGAGTCAGGCAGCGCGACAGCCCGCTCCCATCGCGAATCTGTCCAGCCGACCGTACAAGCCGAAAAAATCAGCCGGCATCGGTCGCTGGATCGCCGGCGCCGCCAGCGCCGGTC
>DATFDL010000285.1:0-30286 GCA_035252155.1 Pirellulales bacterium
TGAGCGGTCAGCTTGCTGACCTCGGCGGCCAGCGGCCAGGGAAAAAGCACCGGATGCCCGCGACGTCCGGCGGCTGTCGGAACCAGCACCCGCGGATCATGAAGTTTGTGCGCCGACAACAGTTGCTCGATGAGCCGCGCGTTCAATCGCGGCATATCGGCCGGCGCAAGCAGCCAAGCATCGGCCCGGGCGGGATGATATGCAGCTTCGGCGTATGCCAGCCCGGCCGCGACCGAGGCTTTCATGTCGGCCGGCGGCGGATCGACAATCACCACGTCGGCGCCGGCGGCCCGGCAGCGCGCGATCAAGACATCGTCGTCCGGATGCACAGTGACGATCACCGCCGATACTCGGCTGGCCTTCCAGGCGGCCAGCACGTGCTCGATGACGGTGGATGAGCCCCACGGCAACAAGAGCTTCGGCCGCCCCATGCGCTGACTGCGGCCGGCCGCCGGAACGATTGCAAAACTACCCCAAGAAGGGGCGGCGGAGGCGCGTTTAGGGTCATCATCTTGCGGTAAGTGATAAGCGGCACGCATCGCCGTAGGCTCGGCGGAAATCTTTGGTTGTGTCGAGCGTAATCGTAGGACGACCTTCCTAGGTCGTCCATCATCAACGAAGACGACCTAGAAGGTCATCCTACGGACGCGTTGCGTGAGACGTTTCACTGCTTAGACCATTGGTTGGCCGCTCGGTGATGATCGAGTTGCGTTCTCTGCCCGGCACTTCGCCGCGGTTGCGATGGGCGATCAATTCGGCCAGGATGCTGATGGCGATCTCCGGCACCGTCTGTGAACCGATGTCGATGCCGAGCGGCGCGTAGACCTTCGCCAGAATTTCGGGCGAGACGCCTTCGGCCTCCAAGTCGTCAAAGATGAGCTTGATCTTGCGGCGGCTGCCGATCAGACCGACGTATCGAGCGCCGCGATCGATCAGGTGATAGAGCGCCTCTTCGTCGTGGCCGTGTCCGCGGGTGACGATGATGGCGTAGGTGTCGGACGAAATTTCGAGCTCCTTGAGTGTAGGGCCGATGGGACCACAAATCAGCCGCTCGGCCCGCGGGAAGCGCTCGCGGGCGACATATTCCGCGCGATCATCCACCACCCAGACGTCGAAATCGACGTCGGCCGCCAAGTTGCCGACCGCCTGGCCAATGTGTCCGCCGCCAACGATCAGCAGCCGGCAGCGCGGCAGCGCGGGCAAATAGGCGACGCCTCGGACGGCGGCGGGCCGCGGCCGATCGGCCAGCGCGGGCAATTGTTCCGCAAGGCCAGGCGGCAGGAGTTGTTCGGCCGCCAGGCAGCATGCGGCCAGGCGTCCCTGGCGATCGAACAGATAACAAGCCGGTGCGGGCAGACCGCTCTGCTCGCCGTCGAAGACAATCGCCTCTTGGCAGCCGGCGCCTGCCGCGATCAATTCGGCATAGCGGGCAAAATAGGAGGTGTCCGAGGCTGCTTCGAGCGGTTGCACGAGAATCCGCATTCTGCCGCCGCAGATCAGTCCGTCGTCCCAGCCATAGTCGCCGTCGAGATGGAACGAGAGGATTTCGGCCTGGGCCTGCGGCAAAACCGCCAATGCGCGGCGCTTGACTTCGGCCTCGACACAACCGCCACCCAGGGTGCCGGCCTGTGAGCCGTCGGCAAAGACGAGCATGCCGGCCCCGGCCTTTTGCGGCGTGGAGCCGCGTGTTTCGACCAGACGACAATAAACCGTAGGCTTGCCCGTGCCGGCCGAGTCTAAAAGTTTTTGCAGCAGCTCACGCATGATGGCGAGATGGGGTGTTTCGCTGTTTCCGTCAGCTTACTCAGCGGCGTGCCAGCCGGCAAATGGTCGTTGCTCGGGTCATCGCCAGGTAGTCCCGGCCCTTGTGGCCGGCTTCGTGACTTGTCTTGCCAGAGGTGGTCCACGATGGCGTGCCACGGCATCTGCCGCGGCGGATGCGAGATCGACTCGGCGCGCGACGGAATTCGCCGCGGCGGACGCCGTGTGGGAGTCGCCTCTTAAGGCCCCCGCCCGTGCAACTCGAATCGCGACCCGGCACGGCGTCCGTCGCGGCGGTTAAGCGGATGATGTAATCGAAGCTTGGCGCGCCGCGACGGATGCCGTGGCACCCTGCGAATTGATTGCCTTTTCTATGCACTGGTTCTCTGCCACCGCATCGTGAGTGCGTAATCGGTGAAACCCACCGCCCGCCAAAACGCCTGAGCCGGCTGATTGCCGACGAGCACCTCGAGAGTGACCTGAGCTCCAGCGGGCCAAATCTCTTGCCGGAGCAATTCCATCGCTTTCCGACCAATTCCCTGCCTTCGCCTGCCGCGCTCGACGTAAAACTGTCGCAAATAAATACCGTGCTCGTCGGGGCGGAACAACGCATAACCGATCGGCGCTGTCTCGTCGGTAAATAGCACAGCCTGATATTCGCCCGCGAGCCAACCGCGCATCCGCTTTTCGAGCTCGGCAGATGTGAGCCGCAGCCCGTGCGATTCGTCTTCCAAGAGCCGCCCGTTCATGGCCGCCAGCATCGGTACATCGGATTCGATGGCGCGGCGTAGATGCATCGTCAGTTCAATTCGTGCCCTCTTTGAGCATCGATGAATTCCAACCAGACGATATGGACAAGCGAAATTGCCCGCGGCCGCCTGCCGGTCATTGATGGATGGTTCGACGGTGACCCGACCCAAGCAATCGAACGTCCCAAAACGATTAAGTCCGGCTGAGCCACATCGACGGTCAGTCCTGTCGAAAGATGCAATCGGAACGGGTGGAAGAATCGCCCCGTTAGGAGAGCTTTCAGTTCATCCGCGCGCATTTGTAGATAGGCAACTAGGGATCACGCCGACTGCCTCGCAGGCAGTAGCTCGAAACGCTCAATCGCATCGAATGGCAACAGCACAAATCTTTCACATATCCCTGGTAATTCACCGAACGCCTGGATCCCAATGCCGAGATAGTCCTCGCCGACCATCACGTGCCGCCGCGATGCGATGTCGATGGATTCGCCGTCGGTCAGGTGGACTCGACGAGGGCGGAACGGCACTTCCGCAAACTCGTGACACAACCGAACCGGATCAATAGGCTGGTTCATAGCGGATCTCCGAATCACAGATTTGATGCTAAAGCAATTCTATCACGACCGCACTAGCAAGGAAATATTCGAGCGGCACAAACTTTATTGTTATTTCGTGGCGATCAACGCATCCAGCTCTTCTCTCAATTTCGGCAGAATGGCGTCGTAGGCAAACGCCCCCAGTTCTTCGCTGCGGCGCTTCAGGTTCACAAAGTTCGGTCCGCACCACAGCCCCAGGTCGGCGTCGTCGGTTTCGCCTGGCCCGTTTACACGGCAGCCCATCACCGCGATCGTGATGGCATGCTCTTTGGCGTAGGCCGTCATTTCTTTCACCTGCTGGGCCAGCTCAATGAACGCTTCGTTCTCGACCCGCGAACAACTGGGACAGCTAATGATGTTGAGCGTTTGCAAACCGTAATCGACCACGCTGCGCACCCGGCCGGCGGCGATGTCGGCCAAGATCTGCCGACCGGCGGCGATCTCTTCGGGCTTGCGCGCGTTGGGCACGGTGAGCGATACGCGAATCGTGTCGCCAATGCCCCGGCTAATGAGCTGCTCGAAGGCGATGCGGGTCTTGATGATGCCGTCGGGCGGCATGCCCGCCTCGGTCACGCCCAGGTGCAACGGCACATCGGGCCGCTCCTCGGCGAATCGCCGATTGACTTCAATCACCTTCTTGGGATCGGAGTCTTTCAGCGACACGCAATACCGCGTGAAGCCCAGCGAGTCGAGCAACTCGCAATGCTCCAAGGCGCTTTCGAGCATGGGCGTGATCGAGTCATCAGCGACGTATTTGTCGCGTTTGGCCGGGTCGACCGAGCCGCAGTTGACGCCCACGCGGATGGCGCAGTCGTTCTCGCCCGCGGTGTCGGCCAGAAACCGCACCTTGTCTTGCCAGGGCTTTTGGCGTTCGTGGTGATAGAGATGGCCGGGGTTATAGCGAACCTTATCGACGTGCGGCGCCACTTGCGTGGCCAGGCGATAGTTCTCCTGCAGGTCGACCGAAAGATTAGCCTGGGTGCGGCGGCGGATTTCGGCCAGCGCCTCGGCGTCGCTGGTATTATCGACGGCGATGCGCACCACATCGGCGCCGGCCGCGGCCAGCGCGCCCACTTGGGCGATAGTGGCTTCGATGTCCTGGGTATGGGTGGCGGTCATGCTCTGCACGGCCACCGGATTGCCGCCGCCGATCGTGACCGAGCCGATCTTTACCGGGCGAGTTGCATTTCGCTGCAAAGTCATCATTCGTTGATGGGGATCGAATTTCAAAAACGTCGTCACCGAAAATCAATTCTATCGTATGCCCTCGCCCATTTCCTAGATCGACCGCGGATTTGAACAGAAGGCAACAAAGGGAACAAAGAAAGATTGTTTAATGGGAGAAGCCGTCACCGTCACATTTCTCCTGTTCTTCGTTCTCTTCGTTACCTTCTGTTCAATGTTTCGTCTTCTGCTAGTCAAATAGTGTCTTTTGTCCTGAGACTGCGCGGGGTGGACGAAACTGGCTGCGGTCGAGCTCGGGCAAATGTCCGTCGAGCCCCGCCTTGTGCGCGAAAACACGGAAATTCTGGGCGATCTGCTCGGCGTAGTTGCCGAGGCCGTGCATCCGTTCGCCAAACCGTGAGTCATAGAGATTGCCGCCGCGCGTCGAGCGAATCAGCGATTCGATGCGCGCCTGCTTGTCGGGATAGTTGGCCGCCAGCCAGCTTTGGAAGACCGGTGCCACCGAGAGCGGCAATCGCAACAGCACGTAGCCCGCCGTGCTCGCACCGGCCTCGCGGGCCGCCTGCAAGATGGCGGGCAGCTCGTGATCGGTCAGTCCCGGCACGATCGGCGCCACCATCACGCCTACCGGCACGCCCGCCGAGGCCAACGCGCGCACGGCCGCCAGCTTTCGCTCCGGCGGACTGGTGCGCGGCTCCATCGTGCGGGCCAACTCGGCATCGAGCGTGGTGATGCTCAAAAACACGTGCACCAGCCGGCGCTCGGCCAGCGAGGCGAAGATGTCGAGATCGCGCGTCAGCAGAGCGTTCTTCGTAATCACGCCGCAGGGCTGATGGGCTTCGCTCATCACTTCCAGCAGCCCGCGCGTCAGGCGGTAGTGCCGCTCGGCCGGCTGGTAACAATCGGTCACGCCCGAAACGCTGATGACCTCTGCCTGCCAGGAAGGCTTGGCCAGTTCCGCCCGCAGCAGCGCCGGGGCGTCGTGTTTGACCAGGATTTTCGTCTCGAAATCAAGCCCGGCGCTGAGGCCGAGCGTCTCATGCGTCGGCCGAGCGTAGCAATAGGCGCAGCCATGCTCGCAGCCGCGATAGGGATTGATGCTGAACCGAAAGCCCACATCGGGACTCGTGTTCTCCGTAATGATCGTCCTCGACCGGTCGGGCAAAAACTCGGTCGGCACTTTGCGCTCGTCGGCCAGCAGCGCATCGTCGTATTCGCGGTCGTCGAAGGTCTCTTCGAGGTGCGTGGGCAGGAAACGATTGGGCGGATGGATCTGCGCGGCGCGGCCCGCGATCTTGGCTGGCTGACGTGAGTGCATGCGGCGCATTATACCCCAGCGGCGGCACGCTCTAATCGGTTTTGACAATCAAAAATGGCGATGGCCTCTGTAGGGAACGCCCTCCGTGGCGTTCCGCCGGGGGGGCGGGTTGACGTCGAATCGCAGGTCACGGAACGCCACGGAGGGCGTTCCCTACAGAACTCTTGGGGCAGAATTACCTTAACTTGATGCGTATGGGCCGAGCGAAGCGAGTCCCACCTTTGGCCCGAATCGGTCACGTCGCGTTGCGTCGGAGCGGGATGGTGGGACTCGTTTCACTCGTCCCACCCTACGCTCTGTAGGGAACGGACTCCGTGCCGTTCCGTGAACTGCGATTCGGCCCTGCGCCGCCCCTCGCGGAACGGCACGGAGTCCGTTCCCTACAGACCATTCAGCGGAGAGCCACCCTTTTCAAAACACTTCGACCAATTTAGCAGCGTGCTCGCGATGTGCCGGCGGCGGCGCGAAGATGCCGCTCGCACCATTGGCCTACGACGTATTCGCAGGCCACCCGCGTGCCCGGCTCGGTGAAGCCCCGGCTGGCGCCCACGATCACCGCCAATTGACTGGGGCAATTGAGCACTTCAAACACTCGCTCATTGCAGGCCACAAGCTGCCGTTCTTTGCTCGGCACGACCAGCAGCGTGGGCACCGTGATCGAGCCCAGGTCGACGGGCGCCAGATCGGGTCGGCCATAGCACCCCACGACCGTGCCGATTTGCCCGGGGCGAATGCCGGCGATCGCCATCGCCGCGGCCACCGACTCGTCGGCGCTGATCAGGGCGATCGGCAGTTTGCGCGTGTCGGCCCGCTGGGCGATGACATCGAGCGCCGAGTCCATGCGTTTGGCGAGCAAGCTCACTTGGCCGCTGACAACGGCGTCTTCGGCTTCTTCGGGGTCGAGCAAATCGACGATGCAGACGGCCAGCCCAAGCGCCGACAAGGCATCGGCGATGGCCGCCTGCACCGCCGCACGGCGACTGGCGCCGTCGCGGTAAAACAGCGCCGCCAGCCCAAACGCACCCGGCTGCAGCTTAATGGTGCCGTGCAGGTCGCGCGAATCGAGCGGCGTCTCGTCGGGCAGGTGGTCAAGGTTACGAGACGCGCAAATCATCGCCGCCGGGCTCCGGATTGTGAATCCAAGCGCTTTCATGCAAACAGTGTGCCGAGAGGATCTCACTGATCGGCTTTGGCATTCAAACGGCAGTTGCCTCTGATCGCATCTGACCTCCAAAAACGGCGATGCCCTCTGTAGGGAACGCCCTCCGTGGCGTTCCGCCGAAGGGCGGGTTGACGTCGAATCGCACTGCGCGGAACGCCACGGAGGGCGTTCCCTACAGACGTCGATGGGGACATTATCGGTTTTGGCCGTAAAAACCGAGTAGGGTGGGACGAGTGAAACGAGTCCCACCTTTCGGCCGTGGGCCCGGGAAGAAGTCGAACCTGATGGTGGGACTCGCTTCGCTCGGCCCACCCTACCGTTTCGCTCGGCCCACCCAAAAAGCTGTGACGCCGCGCGAACCAATGTGAACCCCGCGAGGTCAGCGGGCAGCAGGTTTTGGCCGCTTGTCTATAATCACAACGTCCCGACTTCACTGCGTTGCCATGCCCGACCTCGCAACATCACCGGCTCTCTGGTCGCCGCGGCAAGTGGCCGTAAGCACGTTGGTGGTCGTCGGCGTGGCGGCCGCCTTCGCGTTGCTGTACGTTTTTCGCGCGGTGTTGTTTCTGTTGCTGGTCGGCGTGGTGCTGTCGATCGCGCTGAAGCCGCTCGTCGTTGGCTTGCAGCGGTGGCGACTGTCGCGGGCCTCGGCTTCGGCGCTGGTTTACGTACTGGTCTCGGGTTCGGCGGCGGCGGCCCTGGTGACGGGTTTGCCGCTGGTCTGGCAGCAGACCGAGTCGATTGCGCGGGGTGTGCCCGAAGCTTACGACGACGCCCGCGAAGCTCTGCAACGCTCCGAGAGCCGCTTCGTGCGTGAATTCGCCGATCGGCTGCCGACGAAGTTTGCCGTGTCGCCTCCTCGCAGCGGCAAGCAAGAAAAGACCGAAGAAAAGAGCGACGAAAAGGCCGTGCAAAAAGCGGAAGAAAAAATCGAGGCCGTGGCTCAGGGCATCGGTTATGGCGGTCTGCTGCTGCGCGCCCTGCTGGTCGCCCTGGCGACGATGCTCTTGGCTTTTTATTGGTCGGTTCACGAAGAGCGGACGATTCGGTCGCTGTTGCTCTTGGCGCCGCCGGCCCGCCGTGAAGCGGCCCGCGAACTGGTCGAACAAATCGAGGCCAAAGTGGGCGCGTATCTGCGCGGCCAGGCGCTGCTCTGTCTGATTATGGCCGGCATGGTCTTGGTCGCGTATTGGCTGATCGGCGTGCCGTACGTGCTGACGCTGGCCATCGTGGCGGGCGTGCTCGAGGCAGTGCCCGTCTTCGGGCCGGTGCTGGGCGCCATTCCCGCTTTGCTGGTGGCGCTGTCGGTCAGCGCCAGTACGGCGGTCTGGGTGCTGGTGGCGGTCGTGGTGATTCAACAACTCGAGAGTAATCTGTTGGTGCCGCGGATCATGGACCGTGCGGTGGGAGTGAACGCCATCGTCACGTTGCTGGCCATCGCGGCCTTCACGTCGCTGTTGGGCCTGGCGGGGGCGGTGTTGGCAATTCCCATGGCGGCGGTGATTCAGCTTTTGCTCGATCGTTCGGTTTTCAGCCGTGACTCGCTCGCGCCGCTGCCGCCGGATGGGCGCGACGCCGCCAGCCTGCTCCGCTATCAGATCCGCGAGCTACTGACCGACGTGCAATTGCGGATCCGCCAGAAAGAGTCGAGCACCACGCGCCACAACGACCGCATCGAGGAGAGCGTCGAGAACCTGGCCCGCGATCTCGATCGATGGATCGAACCCGCAACGCTAAACCACGAATCCTGAACCCCGAAGCTGAAACCCTTCCGTGCGGCGACTGGCTCTCAACACGGCCTCGGCTCTGGCGGTGCTCGCCGGCGTCTATCTCGCCTGGCAATTGCTCGGCGCGGTCTTGCTCTTTTTGTTGTCGCTGGGCCTGGCCGCCGCGCTGCGGCCGATGATCGGGCTGCTTGCGCGGCGCGGATTTCCGAAGATTCTCGCGCTCATCACTGCCTACCTGCTGGTCTCGGCCGCGCTGTTGCTCATGGCCGCCGTGGCGGCGGCGCCGTTGGGCGCCCAGATGCAGGCACTGGGCGGCGATTTCGACGACGCCTATCACACGGTGATCGCCCAGTGGCCCAAGGGCGATCGGTTGCAGCGGGCGATCGCCAGCCGTCTGCCGCGGCCCGAAGACATCTACCCCGCCCTGACCGGCAACGAAGGCGTAGCGCTCTTGCAGAAAGTGCTCGGCGTCACGTTCGGACTGTTCGGCCTGCTGGTCGATCTGGTGATCGCGGTTTTTTTGAGCGCGTATTGGCTGATCGATCGCGTTCACTTCGAGCGGCTCTGGCTGTCGCTGCTGCCGGTCGAACGGCGCGCGCCGATGCGCGAGTTGTGGCGCGCGGTCGAGCGCGAAGTGGGTGCCTATATTCGCAGCGAGCTCGTGCAAAGCCTCGCCGCCGGCGCGTTGCTGTGGCTCGGCTATTGGCTGTTGGGACAGCGCTATCCGGCGGTGCTCGCCTTGATCGGCGCGGTGGCCTGGCTCGTGCCGTGGGTCGGCGTGCTGATCGCCGTCGGCGCAGTGTCGGTGCTGTCGGCGCCGGGCATCCTGCTCGCAGAAGAAACCGCCCTGACGACCATGTTGCCCGCGGCCCTGTATACCGCGGGAGTGCTGCTGTTCTTAGAGCGGGTGGTCGAGCCGCGGCTGTTCGACCGGCGCCGCTACAATTCGCTGATTACGGCCATCGTGATCATCGGCATGGCCGAGGTGGCGGGACTGTTTGGGCTTTTGATCGGACCGCCGCTGGCGGCGGCTTTGCAAATTGTCGGGCACGAATGGATGCGGATGCGGGTGGCATCGGCAACGTCGGCCGAGCCGCCTTCGCTCGATTCGCTCCGCGGGCGAATGTCGCAACTGCGGGCCGATCTCGAGCGGCGTAAATCGCCCGCCCCGGAGTTAGTCAGCGTCGTGAATCGCCTTTCCACACTGATCGACGAGGCCGGCCCGGTCGCCGAGCCGCAGACCTGTGAAGTCGGGGTTGCCGCCGATGGCTCAGACGGTCGCGGATGATTGGATGTTGATCATCGAAGGGATGCTCAAGGTGCCACGGGGTTACGTTCGCCGTAGCCCAGATTGCGCATCAGCCCCGGAAACGCCTGACACTCCGTGTAGCAGAATTCGTGAAAATCCTGGCCGTTACGTGCCGCTACGGCCCGACTTCTCACGAAGTCGGCTACCGGCCGGTGCGCGATCCGGGCTAGTCGCGACCTTCCGCGGTGACTGCTCCATCAGATCCGAGTGAGTGTGTCTCGTCAACGATCACGATTTCATCGCTCGGCCAGTTTTTGCTACGGGCTGCTTCGGGCCAAAACCGGCGATAGAACAAGCGGACCCGGATCGATGCCGCATCATCCGGCAGTACGAAGCGGTAGGTCTCCGGCTTACCAGGGGCTAGCCGCGTGTCGTCGAGCGTCAGGCCGGCCCGCCAAAACGGCGCGGTTCGGCCCTCAGCGTCGCTCAACAATTTGGCGAAAAGCCGACCAGGCCGACCGGCCAGTTCGGCGCCGGCCGCCGCCGGCAACTTCGGCCCGCTAACTACATCGACGGCGACGCCCGCGGCCGTCAGCGGCTCGACGGCTAGCACCAGATGGCGGTCGATAAAGCCGGTCGGCAGACGATGCCCGACGTTTTCAGCCATCAGGCGCACTTCGACCGCGAGGCGTTGCGCTGCGCGGTCCACCCGCACCGCCAGCCGCACCGCACTCCGCAGCATCGCCTCACGGCCGCCCGGTAGAAACGTGTGGCTGGCCAAGGTCGACGCTTCGCGCTCGATACCGCCGTTGCCGGCAGCAAGGTTGGTGAGCTTGCCCGACGGCGTCATGTGGCAGGTTTGACATTGCCGTCCCTGCCGCCGGGCGGGGCTGGCCAGCCACTCCGACCAGGTGCTGTAAACGTGAACTCCAAACACGACGCCCTCATGGCAGCCGGCGCAGTAACGGCTTTCACTTTGCAGTGGCGAGTAGATGTCTTCGCCGCGATCGACGTCGTCGAGCGGGCCAAAGAAGATTTGCCCTTCGGCCGGCCGCAGCAGATCGTAGGCATACCGCCCGTGCGTCAAGCCGGCGTGTTCAACGCGCGTCTCGCGAATCTTGTGGCAAAAGTCGCAGTCGACGCCTGGGCCGCTCGGCAAGGCAACATCGTCAATCTTCGCCGTGGGCGCATGGCAGGCCGCGCAGACGCCGGCGCCGGCTGGGTATTCGTCGAGCAAGCTCCAGCCCCGGCCGGGCGTGCCCTGCCAGTCGCTGCCCTCAAACAGGTTCTGAAAGCGGCGATTATGGTTTGAGCTCGCATGGCCGCTGCCGCGCCATTCGTCGTAAATCTCGCGATGGCAATTTCCACAGTTGCCGGGCGACTCGGGGTTCGGCTCGGCGCGTACCCAGGCATAGGTCTGGCAATCGTCGTTTGGCAAGCGCGAAAGCTCGATCACCAGCGGCCGCGATTCGGCCGATGCGCCGCCAATGAAACATCCGCTCGCCGAAACGGTCACGCGGCGGTCCCCGGGCGGGTAGCGGGCGAGCGTGAATCGCCCCTGTTTGTCGGTCAACACAAACGTGGCCTGGCCCTGATACCGAACTCGGGCGGAAGGCACCGGCTGAGAATCGCTGAGCACCCGCCCAACAAGCGTTTGCTGCACGGCGGGCGGCGCTGATGGTCGCAGCCAAAGACCGGCGAAAGCCGCGGCCAAGCTACCAAAAGCGAGCCAGCGAACACTTCGCATCATGGTCGCGTGCCGGCCACTGAATCGACCGGCTTCATCGCCTCAGCGGCTTCGGCCGCGGCCCGCGTACCCTCATAGCCGGCCACAATCTTGCGATAAAAGCGCTTGGCCGCTTCGCGATGGCCGGTATCCTCCAAATGCCGGGCAGTTTTCAAGGTCGAGCTCGCCGCCGCCTCAAACCGCTCGGCGTCGAAATGCATCGACCAGCGGCACGCCGCGGACTGTCGCTGGTCGATGCCCGCGTTGTCGGGCGGTCCCAGGTCGGCGCCCTCAGCCAAGGCCACCAAGGCACGATGCGCCGCCGAGCGCGACTTGGAATTCGTGGCCGTCAACCAGCGAATAAGCAGCCAAGCAACCTCCGACTTTTCGAGCGGGCGCAGCTTGTCAACGTTCTCGATCGCCGTCGCGGCGGCTTGTAACCGGGTTTCGAGCCGGCGGCTTTGCAGCGATTGCAAGAGATTCTGCACCGTGAAAGGCCGCGTCCCGTTGACGCCGCCGCTCCAATTGTCGAAAAACGCTTGCAGCCGAACGTAATGCGGCGCATTACGGGGCACGTCTTCGCCCACATGGTCGAGCGCATAGCGAAGCAGGTCGGGATCGCGATTCGCTTGGAGCGCCTGGTTGAGCTTCGAGGTGAGAACGACCACCGGGCAGCTCGCGTGAATCCGCGCCGCCCGGTTCAATCCATACACCAGCGAGGGAATCGCCGATGGACCAAGCCGGTCGAACTCGCGTTTCGCTCGAACGCCGGCCTCAGCTCTCAACAGGCCGATGTCGAACTCGATAAAGCGGTCGACAATAACGTCATTCTCCTCGCGGTTGGCTTCAATTCGCAGGGCGACCTGCCGCGCCAGTGCGGCTGCTTGGCTTGGCGAGGGCGCCTTCGGCGATGGCTCGTCGCCCGCTGGCTGCTCCAGCGTCGATGCAAGTTGTTCGTCGGACGCCGCCGTTGGCGGGCCAAGCTCGGCTGCCGGATGTGGCACAGGCGGCGCATCGCTCGGCTTGCTTCCAAGCGACACCGGCTCAATCATCGGCTCTGGCGAAACGTTCGGCGATTCATCAGCACCGACCTCATTAACAGCTTCGGCCACCGACAACAGGGCGACATTTGGCGATGAGTCGAGCGCCGTGTCACCGCTTGCGAAGCTAAGCAGCATTTCGCCGAAACGGCGGTGGTGCGCGATCGGCACCGCCAGCGAGCCGAGCACGACGACCGCCAGCAAGTGCAACACCAGGCTGGACAACCAGCAGGGAACCGCGCGACGCCGCTCGGCCCACTGGCGGCGGCGGTAAAGCTGCAAACGCAATCGCGGCGAAGAGAGCCACTGCGCGGCGGGCATCCGGGCCGGTGGAGCGGCACTGCCCGGTGGCGCCGACATACTTAAGCATCGACGTTCCGCAACCGCCTGCGCCCCGCAATCGTCCTTCCGCATGGCCGGCCTCCTTCGTCGCGAAGCGAGTGTTCCGATTCCAGCCGCTGTTCCTGACGCACTACCTTAACGGTAAGGGTTTTGCCGCCAAAGTCAAACATTTTGCGACCAAGGGTCGATCAGTCTTGGATGGACAAACACGACGATCGTGGGTGCCACGGCATCTGTCGCAGCGCACGTGGCGTGGCAAGGCGCATCAGCGCTTTCGCTGCGACAGACGCCGTGCCGAACCGCCTCTTCAGCTTGACCTCAGGGCCGACTCCACACGGCGTCCGCCGCGGCGACTTGCGTCGTGCGTGGAAACAGCGCCGAGCGCGCCGCGGCGGATGCCGCGGCACCCAGAACCTACCGCCCGAGCGACAGCACCCAGGACATGGCCCACGGCAATATTGCCAGCCAGACGGTGTTGGCGACGCCCGTCCAGTGCAGCCAGCCCCAGCGGCGGCCGATCAGTCGATCGGCCACCGCCAACGCCGCGGCACCGACCGCGGCGCACGACATCTTGCGGTACGGAGAAAGTTGCGCGGCCAGCCATTGCAGGCTGCGCGGCGCGTGGGCCCACGCTTGCAGACAGATCTCCGCCAGCGGCAAGACGTAAACCAGAGCCAAGAGCCCAAACAACCATTTCCAAGGCATCGGCAGCTTGCGGCTAAAGAGCGGCAGCACGAACAAGCAAGCCGTCACCGCGTCGATGACCGCGTATGGGTTGCGAAAGAGGTGCGACCGGTCGAATTGCTCGGCCACGAGCAAGCAAATCGCGACACCCTCGATCGTCAACAGCCACTGGCCTGGTTCGAGCGGCCATCGCGCGCCTCGCACCCATCGGCAGACCGAGGTGAGCAAGCCGGTCCAGGCGGTGCCGCATCCCAGGGCGAGCATGATCAGCACCACCGCGCCCAACACGCCGACCGGCTGCATGGCCAGCCCGCGCGCCAGACCGAAGAAAACCGCGCAGCAGCCCGTCCACAACAGCAAGTGAACGACGCCCAGCCGCGGCGCCGCGGCCTGAGCGATGTGGGCAGTGGGCGGTGACCGCTTGTCCGTCACGCGGGTACAGCCTTCGTGTAAAGTAAAACCTTGGCGCCATTTCCTGCCCACGAGTATAATCGCCGTGCTGGCAGTTCCCGCAGAGGCCCTCATGTCTACGATTTCGACGCCAACCACTTATGGTCAAGACGCCTCGATCGCTAAGTTTTCGGTGGCGCGCTACCAAAAGATGATTGAGACAGGCATCTTGGCCCCCGACGACAAGGTGGAGCTGCTTGAAAACTACGTGGTGCTCAAGATGCCGCGCAAACCACCCCACGATGGGACGATCGACCTGCTCATGGCCGCTATCGGTCTACGATTGCCCGCTGGATGGCTGCCGCGAGTACAGCGGGCGGTCGAATTTTCTGATAGCCAGCCGGAGCCCGATTTCGCGGTCGCACGCGGCACGGCGCGCAGCTATCTGGCACGGCATCCGAGGCCGAGCGATATCGGGCTGCTCGTGGAAGTGGCCGAGTCGTCGTTGTTGCGCGATCAGCGCGACAAGGCACGGATTTACGCGCGTGGTGGAATTGTTTGCTACTGGATCGTGAACCTGCCGGACCGTCAAGTGGAGGTGTATACCCAGCCTTCGGGCCCCGCCTCGACGCCCGATTACGCTTCGATCCAGACGTATGCGTCCGGCGACCAGATCGCGCTGGTGCTCGATGGACAAACGGTCGCCAGCGTGGCGGTGGACGACGTGCTGCCGAAGATTGTTGAGTCGTTTTCTTACGCAGCGACGGGTGTCTTCGTTCGCCTTCGCCGAAACGCGATATATGAATGACTTAGAACGATCCGTCATGGCCATGCTCCTTTCCGGGCGTGATCCAGTTTTGCAGGTGCTTCGAAAGCAGCTTGAGGTTTGCAAAGTTGCCTGCCGGGAGTTCACCGGGGCAGGTTTTTACACCACATTTGTGGTTCCAGATCACGTTCCGCGAGTCGAGGGGAATGACTCGTTCAATTTTGGAGACGTGACCGCGCAACTTGATGGGGCTGCGTTTGGCGCCGGCTTCGTCCTTTTTGTAAAGGATGGACTAATCGATTTCTTAGAGGGGTACACGTATGACGGGCCCTGGCCAGAAGAATCAAATCATTTTACCCTGGCCTATGCTACGGGAGCGCAACGGCAACTAGAGGTTCTGCGAAAAAGATGGTCGTGATTTCAGTAATCGACGGCTGACACGAAGGAAGATTGATCTGAATCGGTCCGGTTTATTGCTCGCCGGGCGCGAGACGCTTGTAGGTGCCGTCGAGCCAGCGGGCGATGTCGCTCTTGTACCAACGCGAAAACCAACTTTCTTTGGGGCCGCCGGGCAGGTTCGTCCAGGCTTCGTCGGCGCCCAGATCGGTCACAAAATGATACGACGGCGCGAATGTCGTTTCGCGCTTGGCCGCCCGCAACAAATGCCCTTGAAAGGGTGTGGCGTGACAGCCGCGCATCGGCATTTCGTTGGTTTGAATGCCCAGCGCCCGTCCGACGAACTGCCCCTCGAAAAAACGATTCGTGAACTTAAAGGCGTTGGTCTTCGACCACGGTTGATCTTGCTCGGCCAGCAGCTTCTCAGCGGCGGCACGAATGAGTTGCCCCTTGTCGCGCCCCGCCCACCAGAGCGAATGGTCCTTCTTCAACAGCCGGTCGATGCAGGTCACTACCATCATCGAGAAGCCGGCCCGCGAACAGAGATAAAGAATCCGCCGCCAGCCGATGCCGCCGTGCATCCGCGGGTCTTCGCCGAAGATCTCCAACAGCACGTTGCGATAAAAACGCGTGAACAAGGTCGCTTCAAGACTTTCCGGCCCATAGCCGCAGTCCCAAGCGGCCAGCCGTTGTCGCACGGGGCCATCGGGCAAATAGGGCAAGAGCACCGCCAGCAAGTCGCGGGCCTCGACGCTGATCACGTCGTATTGCAAGGCTTGCATATCGGCCACCGTCGCCGCCGGCAACTCGGCCAACCGTTCGTCGATCCGCCGCCGGCGATAGTCGGGCACAACCTGCGTCACAAGCTGCGGCCCGTCCGGCCGATTGATGTTTTCGTTCGCGCTGGCCAAAAACCCCGCGGGCGGATCGTAGATTCGCGGCAATTCGCAGGTCGGCACCCAGCCGCGCCAGTGGTTGGCGGGGTCCCAGGCGGGAATCGGCAGAATGCCGCTATAGCCCGCCGCCCGCTGCGGAAAGCAACCGTTGGCCTGCAGGCCGATGTGCCCGTCGGCATCGGCAAAGACCCAGCAGAGCGTCGGCTGCGGGCACTCACGCACCAGGTCCATCGCTTGCTGGGTCGCGCGGCAGTCGATCAGGTCGAGCCAGGTGGCGATCGAGGCGCCGGCGCCGGCCGCCTCGCCGGTCCAGGCCACCGAAAGATTATAGCCCGGGCCAACCTGGATGGGATCGCCTTCGAGCGTGCCCACCGGGTTGGAGTAGACGCGCAGCACGTCGGGTTCGTCGCCCTTGCGGCCGATCAACTCCTCGCGCACGTCGAAATCGAGCCATTCGTCGCCGCGGCGGTATTGCCAGCCTCGTTCGCCCCGCCGGCAATCTTCGATGAAGTAGTCCGACGTGTCGCCCTTGAGATACGTGACGCCCCAGGCGAGGTGCTGAGTGCGAGCGACGGCGAACAACGGGCAGCCCGGCAACGAGGCACCCAGGCAGTAATTCTCGTCCCATTCGAGCACGGCCTCGTACCAGATGGAAGGAAGCCGATTGACTTCCAAATGCGGATCGGAGGCGAGCAGCGCTTGGCCCGAGGCGCTGCGGCCGGGCGCGACCGCCCAGGCGTTGCTGCCGGCCAACCGCGGCAAGTCGGCGATCAGCTCCAGCGCCTCGTCCGAAAGACGGCTGGTGATTTTGATCTGGTTGAGCAGGTCGAAGTCGGCGTTGTCGAGCAGCGGCTCGAACAATTCGCGCAGCTTGTCGCGATCGACGCCGGCCTGAATAAGCTCCAACAGCAGACGCTCGTTCTGCTGCTGGCTGACGGCCAGCCCGCCGAAATTGAGCAGGTTGCCGATCAGCATCACGGCCTGCTGGTTCCACGGACGGGGATGAAACCCGGTCGCCCACATGGGCAGCGAGCGGCCCGACCGCTTCATGCCGTCGTTCACGCCTTCGCAGTAGGCCGTGAGGTAGCCGAAGGTGCGATCGTCGAGCCCGGCCACCTCGCGCTCCAGGCCGCGGTACAGGCCGACCCGGCGAAAGAAACGGTCAGTCTCGAGTAGCTCGGGCTTGTCGGCGATCAACTCGGCCGAGCGACCACGGGCCACGGCGCGTGAGAAGAGCATCTGGGTGGGGCGGTCGAGCGCGTGCATGTAGCCCAGGCCATAGAGCACGCTGGGCCAGTTGCCGGCGGCGATGTGCGGTACGCCGCTCTCGTCGCGCGCGGCGGAAAACTTGCGCCGCGGGTCCTTGATCCGCAGTGGCTTCATGCTGATGCGCGTGTGGCAGGTAGGATGCCTGTCTTGAAGTGTACCACAACACTCTGATCGTTTGGGATCCTCGAAAACGGCAATGGCATCAGTGCTCTGTAGGGAACGCCCTCAGTGGCGTTCCGTGAGGGGCGGCGCGACGTCGAATCGCAGTTCGCGGAACGCCAGGGAGGACGTTCCCTACAGACGTTGACGGAAACATTGCCGATTTTGCTTGTTCAAAATCGATCAGAGTGCGAACGCGAAAAGACGTTTCTTTCGCGGAGCGAAAGACGGCATTGCGCAGCATTCGCGCCGCGGAAGGCGACAATGGACCGCCCGCTCTAAAAGCCGCCGAGCCCGCCGGCGCCGCCGCCGGCGCCGAAGCCGCCGCCACCGGCGCCGTTGCTGGTGCCGCTGGTGCCGTTGGCGTAGTCAAAGGTGTTCACTTGCGTCACACCCGAAAAGAACGGCAGCGACGTCACCCGCACATAACGACGATCGGCCGAAACCACCGCGGGCGCGACGATCATCGTGGCGCCTTTGGGCAACGAGACGATGACCGGCTGATAGCCCAGCGCCCCACGTTGCACCCAGGGATTGAACGGGGCGATGCCCTGCGGCACTTCGCCCCTCACGCGGTTGCGGGCATTAGCCAGGCTGCCGACGATGCGCGGATCGTGCAGGGCGTTCAGTTGCCGGGCCAACTGCAACTGCTGGCCTACCTTCACCTGCTCGGCGATGGCATTGGCCACTTGCTGCTCTTCAAGCGGCTCGGTGCGGCGGCCGCCCTTCAACTCGAAGACGATCACGGCTTCGTCGTCGCTGAGATCGACCTGCTTGCGTTCAATTTTTTCCTTTTTCGACCAGTAGTGCCAAATGATTTCGACGGTGGCCTTTTTGGCGGTTAGCTTGCCCCAGACTCGCCGCACGAGGGCCCGATAAGTGCCGTCAAACGCCTTCGGACAAACGTAGATTTCTTGCGCGCCCTCGGCCGAACGGCTCTCGCGTTTCGATTTCGAGACCGCGTCGCCCAGCATCTGGCCGCCCGCCGTGGTGCGGGGATTCCGAAACGAGCAAATCGTGCCGGCTGGCTCTTCGACCAGCAGGTCGACGTCGGCCTCGCCGTTCCAGGTGACCATGATGACGATGTCGCGGACCAGGGCCTCATCCAATTGCTTGCGATAGGCGGCGGCTTCTTTCGTGCGGTTCTCGGCGGCCAAGCGGTCGAGCGTGGCTTCGGCGGCGTTCCAGCCCGACTCCCAAATCGGCATCTGCTGCTTCGTCCAAACACGGCTGAGAATGCCGACCGTGGCCCATTGAATGCTCGGCAGGTCATCGAGATCTTGAGCCAGCCGCAGGCCGTTCACGTAAGGTTCGGGGGCGTCGGCAACGAGCTCGCTGACCTGGCGATACAACGACAATGCCCGTTTCTTCAATCCGATACCAGCCATGTATCGGGCCAAATACATCATCTCCGCCGGATTGCTGGTGAAATCGAGCGCCGACATCAATACCCGCTCGATCTCGTCGGGCGTGCGCCCATCAGCCTGCAACGCGATGCCCAGGGCTTCATACATCCAGGGCTGGCCCTGCTGATTACGAAGCGCGGCATACATGAGCGCGATGGCGTGATTGAATTTGCGGGCCTTCATCAGCCGATCGACCGCGTCGCGCACGGCCGCTTCCGACGGCGCTTTATCACCGTCGTGCGACGCGAAATAGTCGTTCCAGGCGACATCGGGATCGTCGCCGTCTTGAAAGTCGATCTGAACCACATCCGCGCCGAGCTTCTGCGGGCCGTCGATTGGTTGCTCGTCAGCGTCAGCCGTCGCCTCCAGCGGGTCTGGTTTCGACTTTTTGGCGGCGGCCTGACCTTTGGCCGATGTGCTTTTTGCCGACGACTGCGGGGCGGGCACCGGTCGCGACGCGGCGGCTTTCTTCTTTTTCGACAAGCTCAAATCATCGCTGACGGGCAGAACACGCAGACGGTGCTTGGGCTCATTGTGGCCGATCGCCAGACCGGCTTCGTCATCCGTATCGTCGCGCACGCACATCATGCCCATGCCCATGCCGCCACCCATCATTCCCATACCGCCACCCATCATACCCATGCCACCGCCCATCATGCCCATGCCGCCGCCCATCATTCCCATGCCACCCATCATTCCCATGCCGCCCATCATGCCCATGCCACCGCCCGGCACGTTCATCATGCCCATGCCTCGGCCACCACCGCCGCCCATGCCACGGCCCATCATCGGCGGCCCAATCGGAATCACCAGGTCGGCGACGGGATATACCCGGGTGCTGAGCATGTTCTCAGCCTCGGTCTTGGTGGTGATCAGCAACACTTCATCGCGGATGACGTAGGTCAGATCGGCCTCGCCGAGCACCAATCGCAATGCCGAGCGCAAACTGATGCCCTTGATGTTGCGGGTGATCGGCGTATCGCTGCCCTGGCCTGCGTCTTCCAAGGCACGCTTGTCGAGCTGAATCTCGATGCCGTGTTTTTCCTTGAGATAGTCGATCACGTCTTGCAGCGGCTGATCCGTGAAGTCCATGTCGGTCTTCTCGTCGAGCGCTTGCAAGATTTTCTCTTCGTTCGGACTGTTCTTCTTCAGATCGACCGCCTTGTACTTCTTACGGCGCTCGGTCAAAAGCTGCCAGACTTCGGGATCGGGATAGAGAATCGGCGGTTCGTCGGGCGTGGGAATATGCGACAACTCGACCTGATACATGCTGTCAATCACGCCTTTATGGCGCATATCGCGGACGGCGTTCATATCGGCCGTATAGCCGGTCATGCGGGCCGTCAGCTCCGCGCCGCGCAAGCCAGGCCGGCCCGGTAGCATCTCTTCGCTGATGTCGGCCACCGCTTCGGCGTCGCGGTAGCGTTCTTCATCCATCAGGGCGTTGTAGCGGGCCATCAACTGGTCGACTTTCTCCTCTTGCAAGTACAGTTCGCGCACCATCCGCTCGCGGGCTTCGCCTTCGGCCGCAATCTGGTTCTCACGAAGCGCTTTTTCTTCTTGGACGATCACTTGCCGGCTGGTGGCCTGCAGGGCTGCTTCGACCTGGTTGGCCAGTTGATCGCGCACGTCCGGCGAAAGCTTTGTGTCTCGCTGAATCTTGTCAAGCAGCAGCTTCAAGTCCTCGGTGCTTTGCACCGGGTTGACGGCCATGTTGGCTCGCGCTTGTTTCAACTCGTTTTGCACCTCCTTGCGAATAAAGCCCTGGTGCAGTTGCTCTTCGCGCTCGACCTCGTTGAGTAGCTCGCCGTCGGCCGCTTCATTGGGATCGGCGGCGAGCGGATCACCGGCTGGGGCCGGACGATCGCTCCTCCGCAGCCGCAATCCATCGCCTTCGGCGAGCCGCGGCCGAGCGGGGGCCTGAGCCAGTTCGGCACGCACTCCGTTTGGCTTTGCACCGTCGCGTTGGGCACGCGCGGCCGCGGTGCGCAGCAGTTTGGCGCCTGGGTTGGCCGGATCGAACTCGACCGCTTGCTTGGCCAGCTTCTGCGCTTCATCGACTTGCCCGGTGGCCAGGGCTTGTTCGCCCAAGCGGGCCAACTGTTGCGATTGCGAATTGACGATCCGCCGCAGGGCGCTCAGGCCCTCGCTGCCCACCGCGGGCAACGCCACGCCGTCGCTGAGCGAGGCCGCTTCGACCACCTTGGCCAGATAGGCGTTGGTGTTTGCCGGTGGATCGACCGCTACCTGCCAGTGCAGGGCGACCGGCTTGCCCGACACTTCGGCGTCGATCTTCACGTCCAGCGCCGCGCCGTTTTTCACCGCGTTATCGTCGAGCGTGCCGATCAGCACGCTGTCGCGGTCGAACCGCAACGGCGGCACTTGGCGCGGATAAACGTTCGTGAGGGCACCGGGCAATTGAGCGTCGGTCGGCCAAATGACGGGCGAACGGGCCGCTTCGGCCAGCTCGCCGCCCACCGTCCGTTCGTTGAGCGAAGCATCGTCCCAGGTGACCATGCCGCCGGTGTGATTGGCCAACGCACCCAGCAAAACTGAATCGACGCGTGGGCCGATGGCATAGCTCGTCACCGAGATGCGGCCCGCCACCAGCCGATCGACCACTTGGCGCAGATCGGCGGCGGCCAGCAAGTCGGCGATGCTCATGCCGTCGCCGATGTAAACAATCGAATGTTGCCGCGCATCGCCGGCCGCGGCGCACGCGTCGGCGGCCGCTTCCAACGCCTGGTGCATATCAGTTGAGCCCAGCGGCACGCGCCGTTCGAGATCGGCCAGGGCCTGTTGCATTGGCGCGCTGTTGGCCGCTACGGGCGAAGGCGTAAGTTTCGCGGCGTTGACATCGACCGCCAACAGCACCACGCGGTCGTCGGTGTCGAGCGACGCGAGCATCGAGCGCAGCGCGCCCAGCGCCTTGCTGCGATATTGTCCAGCCTGGCTGGCCGACGTATCGAATAGCACCACCAAGTCGTGCGGCGCGCGCACGGGCCGCGCGATCCGCGGCGAAAGCTTCAGGGCGAAGTATCCTTCGCCGTCGGGTTTGACGAAGGTCTCCAACTCGGCCGCGGGTTCTTGCCGGTTTGCTCCACCGGCTGCGAACGCCGGAGCACCGGCGCCGAGAACAACAAGAGCGAGAGAACACCAGATCGGGCGGGACACCAAGCGGATCGACATGTCTGAAGACTCCTCTGACGACGTGCGTCGGCGCAAACAGCCAAACTGTTCCACGAATCCTGGCGGCGCGGCTACTCTGTCCCTATAGACTGACGGCCAGTATACGATAGTCTATTCGCCCAAACGCAGTTATGCCAATAAAAAGCGCCCGGCCGGCGAAAGATTTTCGGCCGCCCGCCGTGCCCACACATTGCGAACGTTTCGCCTCCTTCAAAAACCCGCGGAATTTCGCTGCCACCCCCTCTGTTTAGGGGTTGAGCGGCCATTGCCCGGATGAGTTTTTTCGAACCGATCGGCCACTGCTTATTCGATTCGAAATCGCGTTACCTCGCCGCTGGCGGTCAAGACGCCGAATTCGCCGGCGTCGTCGCCCGGAAGCAAGGCGACGGGCATATTGAGCCGGCAGTCGAAGCGGCATCGCTCCACCACGTTTTGATCGCTCCGCGCGAAGACGTGGATGTCTCGACCGTGGAGCGCGACAAGCAACCCGTCGCGCGTCCAGGTCAGCTCGGGTTCGGGCAGGCCGCCGGCCAGAGTGACGAGCGTCGGCGCCTCCCCATCGAACCAGACCCCATCGAACCAGACCGCGGCCGCGCCGTAGTCTTCAAAACCGATTGCCAGACACAGCGGCAACGGCGCGCGAGTCGCCGTCAGTCGCCGCGCGCGGCCCGGCAGGTCGAGCGTCGTCAGTCGATGACCTTGAACGATCGCCAACGATTTGCCCCAAGCGATCGCCACCTGGGCGCCGCGAGCCGCGATCAGAGCGGGCGTTTCGCGCGGGTCATCGCCGTCATACGATTGCGGATGAAATCCCAGCTCGGCCAGCGACAACTGCCGCGTACTGAGGGCGACGCTGCCGCCTTGCACGGCGTTGAGCACCAGCCGATCGTCGATCGACCACCAGATGCCGGTATCGCTACAGGCCACTGCCAACACATTGCCGTCGAGCCAGCCGGGAGTGCCGATGCGGGCGGGCAGTTGATCGCCGTCAAGGGCTGGAAACGTTTGCCATTCCAAAGCTTGGCTTTGCCCCAGCACGGTCACGAGATTCGCTTCGCGAGCGTCGGGCGACGACGCGATGGTCAGTCGTCCCAGTTCCGACAACGGCAGCCGCCAATGGAGAAACTGGGCCTGCCCGTCCCAGCGGACCCGCGCGGCGACGACGCCGGCTGGCCCATGCCCCGCGGCCAAAAAGCCGCCTTCAGTCGCCGTTGCCGTTTGCCACCATTCGGCGCCGGGCAACCGAAAGCTTTGCAGCGGAACGACCCGCCGGCGACCGCGCGCAGAAGCCCGCGGGCGACGCTGGCGATCGAGATAGCGTTGGGCGTCGCGTCGCAAAAGGGTGTCTTGGGGCACGAGCGACCGCACGGCACTCACCAAGTGGGACGCCTCGTCGGGTTCGCAGAACGGCAACCGATTGCCGGCAAGCACCCGTGCGGCGTCGGCGGACTCGGCCCGCACGGCGCGGTCGGGATATCGGGTGGCCAGATTGGGCAAAGTCGACATCACCAAATTCAACGGACGCCCGAGGGATGTTTCGGTTTTCAAACGTGCGATCCAACGAGAAGCCTCGCCGTGTCGGCCGGTCCGCCCGAAAAGCCCGAACAGCGATTCCAGGCAAATGCCGGCCTGCGCCGAGTCCGGCCAGCCGGCGGCAAGCGTACTTTCGGCTTCGTCGACCGTGTGCAGTTTTTCTTCGAACAGGCGCGCCGCTCGTTGGTAGTCGCCGGCGGAGCGGAATTTTTCCGCGGCTTGTCGATAGAGCGCCGTCGCCTCCGCCGGGCGCTCGAGGCGAGTCAGTAGCTCGGCGGCCGTTTCCAATTCGCCGCGTTCGACGTAGATTCTGACCGCCTCGTCAAAATCGCCGCCGCGCTCAAAACAGCGGGCGGCCGAGAGCGGCTTGCCAAGCTTGTCGCGATAGAGCAGCGCGGCCTCGTGAAAATAACCGCCTTGCTCTAAGGCCAAGGCGGCTGACGACAAGTCGCCCAGCAACTCGGCCAGGATATACGCGGCGCGGCGGTGACGGCCCAGCTCCAGTTCGCGCGTGGCAAGCTCGCGATAGCGGCGCTGCAAACGAAATTGCTGCTCGTAATCGGCCTGCCAGATATCGGCCGGGCGTCCGCCGCCGAGCCGGGAAAGTTGGAAATCAGTTTCGCGCGGCGCCAACTGCCCGCTGTGAGGCGCGACGCCACGATGACCGCCGCCGCTGAACGGCAAGGCAAACCGCAGGCCCTGATCGGGGTCGACGTCGAGCAAATGCAACAGCCGGGCAATTTCTCTGCGCTGACGAGCGGCCAACGAATTGGTAAGGCCGCCGACGCGCCTAACTGCCCGGTCAGCAATTCTCTTGAAGGTAGCGCCGGCGGATTTCATCGCGGCCCCGGCCGCAGTCACCCCATGAGCGGCGTTTCGCGCCATGCCCACGCCAACCGCGAGAAGCACGGCTATTGCCAATGCAGCTAGAACTGGCAGCCAATCGAAAGCGATCGGCCCTGGCAGATTCGCCGGCGGCGTCGCGGGCGGTGGGGAGGTTGCGGGCGGTGGGGAAGGTGCCGTCGCCGTCGGCCGGGGCAGCGAAGAGGCCAGCTCGGTCGGTGTCGAGATCTGCGAGACGGCATAAATTGCCACAGCCAGCAGCGCCGCGACCAACATCGCCGCAGCGATTGCAGCGTAGATTGACTTTCGACCTTTGCGTTGTCTGGCGTCGTCTTGGATGGTCGCGCCAGGAGCAACCCAGCGATCGGTCAAAGCCTTGATCGCGCGGAGTGGCTGCAAGACACGGCCGGCGAATTCATCGGGCGTGGGAGGCAGCTTGTCGGCAGGCTGTGTGCCAAGGTCGTCGCGCCAATCGGCGAGCGATTCTTGCAAGGTTGTCATTATCGCCGGCCGGACCGACAGCAAGCGCGGCGCGGCGGCCGAACCGGCGCGTGCGCGGCCCCAGTCGGCCTGCCGTTCGACGGGCTTTTGCAATAGGTCGGCCGCCGTGAGCGCGTCGGCAGCCTCGAAGCTCGCGAGCCCTGCCGCCGGATGCCAGACACAGAAATCACCGACGAGTTGCTGCTCGATTTCGCGCGGCTCGGCCGCGGGCCATAGCCGAGCGTCGGCCGGCAGATAAAGTCGTTCACCGAATTTGCGGAATGGGTAAGCGCCTGACGGGGTCTTGACACCGTCACCCTGCCCTTTTGAAACAACGAGCACGCCGCACGGGCGCAGATCGCCGCGCGAGCGCGCAATGGGATACAGTCGCGCGCCGCCGAGCGCATCGCCCCACGACGCCAATTCGTCGAGCCAAGCCCGCGGGTCACTGCCGGCAATGAACCAGGCCGCCGCGCGAGGTTGCTCGCCGGGTACGTACGAGAGGCGTGCTTCGATTTCGATCATCGTAGTCGCGCGATGAATTCGCCAATCAGTTGAACCAATTCCTCGGGCGGGCTGAGGGCGTCCGGTTCGCAGCCTGTATGAAACTCAGTTCCCCAGAGCCGCGGGTCGGAAGACCAGGCAGAGACACGACCGGGATGACCGATTACCAGCGAAAGCTCGGGCAAGGCGCGGTCGCCGCTTTTCAAGTGCAGCAGGCCGCGCGCGTCGAGATACGCTCGGCTGCCATCGGGCCACTGGGCGACGCGCACTTTCAGTCGCTCGCCAGGCGAACCTCGCAAGCGATGAAACCAGCAGGCATATCGCAGCGGTTGATTCAATCCTCCAACCCACTCAACGCGGACTGGCGACGAAAAACTGGTGGAGTCGGTACGCCACAAGCGGACTTCGCCGCGTCGGCCAACCAGCGTCAGGCAACCTTCAGGGTCGACGCCGATGGTGTGAAACCGATGACGCACGTTTTGTGGATGGATAAAAGCGTCGATCTCTGGTGTAAGCAATTGCCGATCGCCCGCGCCAACGAATCTGCTCTTTGTGCCCGTGACGAACGGCCGGCCGCCGCTGAAGTGGACAACCTGCTCGCGCAGCGACGAGCGGCGTCGCAGGGCGATACGATCGCCGCGGGGTGAAATGCCGACCACGTCGGCCAACTCGTGCAGTCCCTGAAACACCGATCGCCCGTCCACCGTCGAGACAATTTGCCCGGTTGCGGTGATCGCCCAAGGACCGTCGTAGCCGACGCGGTCGAACATTGTCAAAATCCGGGCGGGCCGGAGCGACGGATGAACGGCAAACGCGGTTAGCTTCACTGCCTGACCATCGTAACTGGCGGCGTGCCAGGCCGCCTTGCTGACAAAAAACCGCCCGCTGACAAAGTTCGCCAAGGTTCCCGCCGAGCCGACGGTCTGGCCACGATCGTCCACCGCCCGTACTAAGAAGGGAAAACAATCGCGGGTTGCGGGATGCTTGTCGTGCGTCGCCGGCGATTGGTGCGCCGCGCGGTCATTGCTGCGCACGAGCAGCAATATCCCGCGATGGACTTCGACGTGCAACGAATCGCCCGTTGGGAACTCGATCGGTGTCAGATCGGAGTGCCGGCTTTGGAGATTGGCGACCAGCAACCGCAACGGTTCGGGAGGTCCGCCAACGACCAATCGAACCACGCCGTTTTCGTCGAGTGAGAGGTGCCGAATGCGGCCCAGGGGCACTTGGTCGGTCACTTGCCGTGCGGCCCAGCCGGGCCGCTGCCAGTGCATCAAGCGGCCGTCGTGCGTGATGGTCACCGCGCCGTGCTTCGGGTGGAAAGCGCACGGCCCGTGCCCGGTGTCGTGCGACAGCAGCAACGGAAACGGCTCGACGGAAAGGATCGCGGGCAGCTCCGAGCCGGCGTCGTGATGGATCAACGGTGCGGCGGGCCGTTGGGTGGGTGCGGTCAGCCGCTTCAAATCGAGCCGGGCCTCACGCAGCAACTTCGAGCCGCGCGGCGAAACGGCCAAAAGCCGAAACTGACCATCGCGATTGACGGTGGCGAGATAGAGCGAAGCGCGGCCACCGGCGTCAGGCGGGAACACCTGACCTACGAGGGCCGCGCGAAATTCGGCGTCGGCCCAAACATCGTCATGGGTAATCAGCAATAGGTCGGCATGCTGACCGGCAATTTGGCTGGCGGCAATAAAGCTTGGCAGTGCGGCGGCGGGGTGCGGGGCGGTCTCGAGCCGTTCCAAGTGCTCGACCAGCCCCTCGCGCGTGGCCAGTTCGGCCGGCTCGATGTCTGCGCCGGCCGCGCGAAAGCACGTTGCGGCGCCGCCTTCGGCCGTCGCCGCAAACGCCAGTGCGGCCGCGGTGGCGAACACGCGCGGCACGCCCCACATGCGAATGCCGCTGTCGAGTAGAATCAGCCGCTGGCGGGCGGGCGGAGTCGGCGGCGCCTCGCGGCGCAAATACAACGCCTCGCCCACCGCCACGCGAACGGCCAACGTCAGGTCGTCGTGCGCCAACTCGCTGACCAACAACCGGTCCAGCGGGCCACGGTTCGACAGGTCCGACACGCCGCCCACCGGCAATTCGTCCGGGCGGCCAAGGGCGCGCGGCAACTGCACGGCGGCCAGCAGGTCGCAGGCCAGGCGACCCACTGCGCCCAACTCGGCGTCGTCTCGCAACCGCAGGATGAATTCGCGCAGCCCCAGCGGCGGCGGTGGCGCAGTTTCGGCCGGCTCGATCAATTGATCGAGACCGGTTCGCAACCGCAGCCGCAATCGCGCTTCGTCAATGTGGGCTAGGCCAGCCCGCATGGCCACGAGCGCCGCGGCCACGTGCGGCCGATTGCCGCGCCGGATTTCGCTTCGGAAAATTTCGGGCGTGGGCGGCAGCGCCAAGACGGCGGCCACCAAATACGCGTCCTTTGGCCCGACGGCACGGCAGCCCTCGAAGACGATTTCGATCAACTCCGACTTCGCTTCGACGCTGGTGCGCAGCTCGGCGGGCAGCCGATGGATGGCGTCGAGGCCGCCGATCAAATCATCGAAGCCCGACAGATGCGGGCTATCCGCGTGCGAGGTTTGCTCGCGATAGAGCACCTGGTCGAGGCGGTTGCGGCTCCAGCCGTCGCGGCAGGCCGCCAATAAGAGGAGCAAACCGGTGAAGCGAGGCAATCCGTCGGCGGCCAAACGCTCGACGATCCGTCGCAGTTCCTCGCGGAACACAATCGTGCTTTGACCGCACCACACGATGGCGTCGTCGTCCCACTCCCAGAAGCGCGGTTCGGGCTGTCGAAAATACTCGCGCGCGGCGGCCAATGCCGCGGGGCCAAGCCGGTCGGGTGCGTCAGTCATGGGCCAACGCCTCCACGGTGGCGCGGGCGGCGGCCCGGCCGGCGGCCACCAGGTGCTCGTGCGCGATTCGCTCGAACGATCCATCGGCGGCAAACAATGCGATGTCTGTGTCGTCGAGTTTAAGCAGACGACGCAACAGCGCGCCGCCGATGCGCGGCGCAAGTTCGAAGCCGCACGGTAGGGCGATGCTGTCGCGCACTACGTACCGCTCGCCAGGCAAGGGCGGCAGCGGCGCGCCGATGACAAAAACCCGAGCATCGTCGGCTACTGCGAACGCCAACGGCCGCAACCGGATTTCGGCCGCGGTCGTGCAATAATCGGCCCAGCTCGGCAAGCTGGTCACCAGCGCCCCGGCCGGTTGCTCGACCGCCGTCCGCACCAATCGCAGGGACGCCCGCTCGGCAATTTGCCCTGGCAACGAGGCCGGCGGCAGTTTGACTTGCAGCCAATCCGCCAGCGGCGTCCACCGGACGGTCGGCAATTGCCCACCCGGAACGCGGCGGCCGGGAAGCACAAGTTGGCCATCGGCAAGCACGTTGTAACGAACGCAGCCGGGCAAGGTGCGCAACACTCGGTCGATCGCTTCGTCGCACCGAGCGGCGCGGGCCCAGAGCGAACCTTCGCTCTCGGCGACTTCGATGCCGTCGAACCCGCGCAACGCGGCCAGCCCGCGCCGGTCGCCGGGCTTGATGCAAACCGCCCACGACCCGTTCATCGTTTGACTCCCAGCTTCGGCCAGAGCTTTTCGGCGCGGTCCAGCAGGAACTCGCGCTGCCGCTGGTCGGCGATCCACTGGCAGCGCGACGACAGCAACCCCAGCCGATCGCGCAGATAGGCCAGGTCGGCCGCCGGCAAGTCGCCGTTCAGCCGTTGCTCGATCGCCTCGATGTCGCGCGCCAGGCTTTCCGCCTCGGGGCGATCGTCGCCGCGGGCGCGCGGATGGCTCGCCTCGGCCGCCGGCGCTTGGCGTAAGATGTCGCTGACAATGCCCGCGATCACCTCTTGTTGGTCTTCGGTGTCCCAGATGTATCGCAAGACCCACAGATCGACCGGCAGGGCGTCGAGTCGGCCGCAGAGCAGAGCGCTGGCGGCGGCCAGGCGTTGCAGCTTGACCGCGCGGCGATCGGAGAGGGCAATGCCCGCGTACCGCAGCCGCCCGACCGCCTCGTTGAAGACGGGCCGCACCGCCGCCAGGTTCGCCTCGCCCAGCAAGGCTTGCAGCCGCCGCAAGTCGTCGGCGGAGATCCGGTGCTCCGGCTCGCGGCGGTGCAGCTCGAGCCGCCAGCCGGCTTCGAGCACGTCGGGCAGCCGCTCGGCCGGCACGTTGTCGCACCGCACGCGCATCAAAAACCGATCGAACAGTGCCCCCAGGGCGTCGTCGTCGGGCAAGCGGTTGCTGGCGCCGATCACCATCAGCGTCGGCAGCGGCCGGGTTTCTTTACCGCGGCGAAAAACTCGCTCGTTGAGCACGGTGAGCAGGCTGTTCAGAATCGCACTGTTGGCGTTGAGCAGCTCGTCGAGAAACACCAAGGCCGCCTCGGGCAACATTCCTTCGGTGTTGGTGAGCAGCTCGCCTTCGCGCAGCCGGCGGATGTCGAACGGGCCGAATAGCTCATTCGGCTCAGTGAAGCGGGTCAGCAGATAATCAAATACACGCCCGTCGATGCGCCGACCCAGCTCGTGGACGAGCGCGCTTTTGGCGGTGCCCGGCGGCCCGAGCAGAAACAGGTTTTCGCCGGCCACCAGGCAAACGCCGAGCAGATCGATGATCTCATCCTTGCCGACGAAGGCCGTCTTCATCGGCGCGAGCACATCATCGACCAGCCGCTTTGCCAGGGCGAGGCGTTCGGTTGTCATGCAAATACGTGATTAGCCAGGGCGGCTCCATACGTTCAACGTCTGTAGGGAACGCCCTCCGTGGCGTTCCGCGAACTGCGATTCGGCCCTGGGCCGCCCCTCACGGAACGTCACGGAGGGCGTTCCCTACAGAACCTCTTGCCGATTCGCGTTGTCCGAACCGCGCAGCGCTCGCGCCAGTTCCGGACACAACTCAGTATACAGGCCCAG
>DATFDL010000286.1:0-6493 GCA_035252155.1 Pirellulales bacterium
GGAAAGGCGTCGATGTGCTGATTGTGCCGGTGCGCGTGCAGGGCGAGGGCGCGGCCCAAGAGATCGCCGCGGCCGTCGAGCGGGTCAACCGTTTGGCCGAGCCGGTCGACTGCCTGGTAGTGGGCCGCGGCGGCGGCAGCCTGGAAGATCTTTGGGCTTTTAATGAGGAAATCGTCGTGAGGGCGATTTACGCCTCGCGCATCCCGGTGGTCTCGGCGGTCGGGCATGAAATCGACGTCACACTGTCCGACCTCGTGGCCGACGTCCGCGCGCTCACGCCCAGCGAAGCGGCCGAGCTGGTGGCGCCGGCCGCCGACGAAATCGGCGCTGCCCTGCGCGGCCAGCGGCAGCGGCTCTTGGTGGCCTTGCGCCGCCGGGCCGCCTTGGTGCGCACGCGGTTGGATTCGATCGCCGGACGGCGGCCGTTTCGCAAGCCGTTCGACCTGGTTCACGACATCGCCCGTCGGCTCGACGAGCTTTCGTCGCGAAGCAATCGCGCGTTGCGGCAGCGACTGTTGGCCGCTCGCCGCCAGACTGACGGCATGGCGACTCATCTGGAGTCGCTCAGCCCCTTGGCCGTCTTGGGCCGCGGCTACAGTCTGACGCAGCGGTTGAGCGACGGGCTCGTGGTGCGCGATGCGGCGAGGTTATCGCCTGGCGATCTCTTAACCACCCGTTTTTCCCGCGGCCGGGCCGTCAGCCGCGTGGAGCAGGTGGAAGAAGACGAGGGCTAACGCTTATTCGCGTCGTGTTTCTCTCGACTTCCAAAAATCCGCTTGGCTGATCGGTTCAGAATATTCTCCGCTGGCCACCGCCGAATATTCGTTTTGCCATAGATTATCCAGCGCCAGGCGAGCGATAGGGATTATCGGAATTATTGAGCTCGAGCGGGCCGCCGGTGTCGTTCGCTTGGTCCTGTTTCTTCGACCAGGAGCGCGTGAGCAAGGCAAGCCCCAACAAGCATAAGCCGATCGCTAATGGGAATGCGATGTAGTGCAAGACGTAATAGCGGTTTCGCGTCTCGTCAGCCGCCGGCTCGGTGAACGCCGCGGAATGTGGCAAATATCCGGTCATCGTCTCTACCATGACGGAGAAAGTTAGAGCGAGCGCGAGAAGCATGGCTCCGATCGCCGATTTCGGTCGCCATAGAATCGAAGCGAAGCCGGCCGGGATCACGGCGATTGCCAACAGCCATGACAAAACCATTGCGCCATGACCCAACCAGCCGTGCAAGACGCGACTGGCATTATGGTTGGCAAGAGCGAACAGGCCGATCGCGATTTCGAGACCGGCAAGCACCGCGATCAGCATCGCGGTCCACCAAATAGCACGCCAAACACTCGTCGGATGGCGAGAGAACCCGACGAAGGTGACGAAAAAGATCATGACCGCAGTCTATAACTGCTGTCCGCACAACGAAAGGGCGTTTCTTTCGCGGAGCGAAAGGCGACTTTCACTCAAACACGCCGTGCAAGAACCAGCGGCCGTCGCTGAGCTGGCGGAAGAGCCAGAACCAACGGCCGGCGGTGGTCTCGACACGGTAATAGTCGCGCCGCGCACTGCGGCCGCGCCACCAGCCGGTGTGAATTCGCTCCGGCCCCCAAACGCGATGAATGCGATGCTCCTCGCCCGCGTGAAAAAACGCCAAGGGCGGACCGTCGGGCACGACCGACATCACCCGTAGCGGCCCCGGCTGACTCGCCAACGACAGCGGACGCGAGAGGCATCCATCCACGAAGCCGCCGACAGTTTGTCGATCGCCTTGGTCCGTCGTGCGGCGCCGCTTCTTCGACCGCGCGGGCTTGATCGAACGCGTGACGCCGCCGATTAGGGCTTCGTAGCGCCAGGCAAATTCGGGCTGGGCTTCGGGCAAGAGCCGCGGCCGGGCCACCGCCGCGCGGCCCAAGCGATTGCTCAGCCGGTCGATCAGCAAAGCCAACTGCCGCGAGCTGTTCTCCGCCGACGCATTCTGTAGGGAACGGACTCCGTGCCGTTCCGTATCACCAAACAGCTCTTGCTGATGTTCGGCCAGCGGCGCCGTCGCGGTGACCGCCAGTGAGAGCGAGGCGATGGGTTCCGAGATTTTTTGCCCGGCCGACTCCAATCGCATCCAGATCAACTCGCCCAAGTGCCGCGGCGAAGCGCTGGGGCGAAACAGATCGATGGAGAGGTCGACGGCTCGGCCGGTGTGGCCGCGCAAGTGGCACTGGAGCGCTTGGGCGCCTTGCCGCCGCGGCGACAACTGGCTGACAAGCTGCTCAAGCTGTTGGTCTAAGGCCCAGCGCAACATTTCGGGCCGATCGGTCGGCGACTCGAAAGTCCACTCAGCCCGCGCCGCGGGAGGCGGATGATCGACGGGAATGACTTCGGCCACCTCGCCCGTGGCCTGATCGAGCCGCAGCAACAGCTCGGGGGCAAACCGCGCCGCCAGGCTGGCCCGCGGAAAGGCGAACAATTGGCCGATGCATCGCAGCCCCAACTCGCGGAGGGTCCGCACGCAGTCGGCCGATACGCGCAGCGCTTCGACCGGCAACGGCGCCAAGGCCGGCGTGTTCTTGCCCGGCGGAACGACCAGGACGAGGGCTTCGCCATCTAAATAGCTGTGCGCCATTGTCGCCTTTCGCTCCGCGAAAGTAGCGCTACTCTCGCGGAGCGAAAGGCGACCAGGGGGATCGTCCGTCATGGCATGCGCCAAGGCCCAGGCCGCGCCGATGGTGTCGGCCAGGGCGATGCGGACTTGCCAGCCGCGGCGAAGAAACTCTCGCCGCACGTGCTCGGCCAGCGCCGTTTCGCCATGAAAGAGCGAGGCCAGGCCGGTGACGTCCAGCAACAGGCACTCCGGCGGCTCGGCGGCCTCGACGCCCACCGCCGGGCTGAACTGCTCGCACCAGGCCGCCAACTGCTGGAGCGCCTCGCGGTCGCTCAGCTCAAGCTCGCGCTCGGCGGTGTGGCGCGACCGACCGTGTTGATTCGTGCGGCTTTGGCTCTGCTCGCGGCGCTGTCGCGACCAATCGATCAGCCACACGCACAAAACCCGTTTCATCATCGATCTCCAGTTCCAACCGTCGGCCCGCGATCTGTTCAGTCAGCGAGCCGCGTGCCCGCAGCAGCTCGACGCGCACGCGCCGCAACGTCACCGTCTCGCTGGCGTTGTGGCGAAGGCGTCTCGCCTGCAACGGGCTATCTGAGACGTTGGCAGCCGCGACGGCTGCACCACCATGCTCGCCCGCCAGCGGTTCGACCAGCAGCCGCGCCTCGGCCCAGCAAGGCTCGTCGCGAACCGAAGCGGGCCGGACCAACAGGCCCAGCCCTCCACTGGTTTCGGCCGCCAACTGCAACCGCCGCCCCGCGGCCTGGTTCAGCCGCCGCGTCGAGCAGAGCACCGCCCCCACGCCGGCCGAGCGCAGCGCCTGGTCGAGCGCCCAGCTTTCGTCACGAGCATTGCCGGCATGCACCACGATCAGCTCCTCCGGCTCGAGGCCCGCCCGCGCCGCGGCGGGAGGATAAAACGTCCTCTCGCCATCGACCACCACGAGCGGACCATGTTCGCGGCAGGCTTCGCGCGCGGCGGTCAGCGCCAGCCACAAAGCCCCGCTGCCCGACGCCGCGGCCAGCCACTCGACCAGCGTGCCGCGCCCCAGGCCGCCTTCGGGCAGCAGCCGATCGAGCTCCGGGCAGCCTGTCGAGGTGCGCCGCCCGGCATGAGGCCGCCGCGCGCCCTCGCAACGGCGGAGGGCTTGTTGCAGTTGAGCGACGATCTGGCTGCGCGGGGACGACATTGGCGGGCAAGCCTCTCGAAAGTGCTAGCATGCAGAGTGCTAGCATATATGTACATGCGTATCGTATTCCTGTCAAGAGAGATTTGGGGGGGCGGCGAGCGGGTCATCGCCTTGTTGCGACGGACCACTGTCGTAAAATGGCCGCTTCCCGTTTGTGGCGCTCTCTGGGGAACGTACTCCGTGCCGTTCCGGTGAGAGGGGCGGCGCGGGGCCGAATCGCAATCCACGGAACGCCACGGAGGGCGTTCCCTACAGACGCACAGCGAACGATCACCTATGCCCGAACTTCCGCTCGAAATCTCGTGTCAGTCTGTCCAAGCGAAGCTCGATTCGGGCGACGGCTTTTTCTTGCTCGATTGTCGTGAGACCGACGAGCACGCCGTAGCCCGGATCGCCGGCGCTCGGCTGTTGCCGATGAGCGAAATCCAAGCACGGCAAGACGAGTTGGCGTCGGATCGCGATCGCGAGATCGTGGTCTATTGTCATCACGGCGGCCGCAGCCTGCAGGTGGCGCGGTGGCTGCGGCAACAAGGCTTTGCCCAGGCCCGAAGCATGGCCGGCGGCATCGATCGCTGGTCTCTGGAAATCGATGCTGCAGTGCCGCGATATTAGCGCCGCGATAGGAGCAGCCTTGAAAGCCCGGCCTCCGCGGCCTATAAAAAGGTAGCGAAGGCCCACGTGGCGGAATTGGCAGACGCGCTAGATTCAGGGTCTAGTGCCAGCAATGGCGTACAGGTTCAAGTCCTGTCGTGGGCACTGAGGCGTAAGGGTTCAGGAGGAATGGCCTGAACCCTTTTTCGTTGATCGGACGGCCTAGGGGACAGCATTGAACGACCTGCCCGACGATGTTCGGCGTTTTTTGGCGGCCAATATTGGTTCGGTCGCGCAGCTCGAAGTGCTGCTCTTGCTGCGCTGCGGCCGCGATCGCGCCTGGAGCGCCGCCGAAGTGAGCCGTGCGCTCTATACTGCTCCCGAAATGATGGAAGTCCAACTGGCCGACCTCCAATCCAAGGCACTGCTCGAAGTCGCCAACGCCTCAGAGCGGCACTATCGATACGCTCCTCAAATCGAGGGAGTTGATGACGTCATCGGCCGGCTGGCCGATCTTTATAAGCAGCGGCGCGTCGCGGTGATTTCTTGGATGTACGCCGAGCCGGTCGATAAAGCTCAACGCTTCGCCGACGCCTTCCGCATCCGCAAAGAGGGGCAATGATGGCGGCCTTCATGTACGCATTATATCTGTTGTGCGCGGCCACCAGCTTGTTTTGCGCGGCACTGCTCTGGTCCGAGTACCGCCGACGGAAGGTGCGGCTGCTGTTGTGGAGCAGCCTCTGCTTTCTTGGTCTGGCCGCCGAAAACGTGCTGCTATACATCGACAAAGTGACGCCACCGACACTCGACCTCTCGACGGAACGCTTGGTGGTCGGGCTGGCCGCGATTGCGATTTTGGTTTATGGCCTGGTTTGGGAGGAATAGCGCATGTCGGGCATGCAAGACTTCATTCTCGGCATGACCGCAATGGGGTGCGCCGTTGCCGCGCTTTATTTTCTTCAGTTCTGGCGCGCGAGCAGAGACCGGCTGTTCCTGATCTTTGCGCTGGCATTTTTCTTGATGGGCTGCATCCGAGTTGGCCTGGGCTGCGCCACCGAGTTGGGGCTGAAAGCCGACGAGCACAGCGTCTATCTCTATAGCTTGCGGCTCGTGGCGTATCTGTTGATCTTGGTCGCCATCGTCGATAAGAACCGACCGAGCCGGGCGCATCGGCGATACGAACCGGCGGATTGAGCGATTTGGTACACGATTGGCTGGCGATAGTCAGGCTGGAAAGCCTGACCTACTGGAGCCGCCGATGCTCACACCGCCTACCGCCGCCGCGCCTCGTCATGACGCCGAGCTTCGGACGTTTGCCGATCAAACGGCCTTGAGCCGTGCCGCGGCCGAAGAGATTGTGTCACAAGCCGAGGCCGCCGTCGGGCTTCACAGCTCGTTCACAATTGCCCTTTCCGGCGGACCAGCGCCGGCGCCGGTGTTCGACCTGCTCTCCGACCCCGATGAACCGTTCCGCGCGCGGATGCCTTGGAGCAAGACGCATTTTTTTTGGGGCGACGAACGGCATGTTCCGCCCGACCATCCGCAAAGCAATTATCGACTCGCCCATCGGCACCTGCTTTCGAAGGTTGACGTGCCGGAAGAAAACGTTCATCGCGTACGGGCAGAACTGTCCGACGCGCATGAGGTCGCCGCGCTGTATGAGCTCACCCTGCGCGATCACTTCCGCCTGGCGGCGGGCGAGCTGCCGCGGTTCGACCTGATGCTGCAAGGCCTCGGCGCCAACGGGCACACGGCGTCGTTATTTCCCGGCACCACCGCGCTCGCCGAGCACGAGCGGCTGGTTGTCGCCACCTGGGTTGAAAAGTTGCAAGCCCACCGGGTCACCATGACCATTCCGGTGATCAATCATGCGGCCCACGTGTTGTTTGTCGTAAGCGGCGCTGAGCCGGCCGATGCGCTCGCGCAAGTATTATTTGGCCCGCGGCTTTCGCAGCCGCTGCCCGCGATGCTCCTCGCGCCGGGGCCAGGGCGGCTTCTCTGGTTGGCTGACGCCGAAGCGGCCAGCCGCCTTGTAGGATGGAATTCGGGACTGGCGATGGGACCTGTAGGGAACGGACTCCGCGCCGTTCCGTGAGGGGCGGGGCAAGGCCGAATCGCAGTTC
>DATFDL010000287.1:0-3473 GCA_035252155.1 Pirellulales bacterium
CGAACTGTCCCGGACATTTTGCGCCACGCGTTCTGCGCTACGATTTATGAACCACAACCTGCCTACCAAACCGTTTGCTCGCCGTGATCTGCTGACGGGGATGGGCGCCGCCGCGGCGGGCATGGCGCTGATCAACCAAGCGGTCGGCGACGACAAGAACCCCGCGGCCCAGGTAACTGATCAGGCCTCAAGCATCCGCATCACCGGCATGCGCACCTATTGGGTCGGCCCGGTCGTTTATGTGAAGATCGAAACGAACCATGGCGTGAGCGGGTGGGGCGATCTGAAGGGAGTCGATCCGCGGCCGGCCAAGGTGCTGGCACAATCTTTGTTCGAGCTGCTCGAGGGTGAAAACCCGACGCGGATCGAATATCTATGGCAAAAGCTGTATCGCGCCCATCGCGACATGCGCGGCGGTCCGCTGATGGTGCATACCATCGCGGCGATCGACATCGCGTTGTGGGACCTGGCCGGCAAATTGTGGAACGTGCCCGTCTACCGGCTGCTGGGCGGCCCGACGCGCGACCGCATCCGTGTCTATCACACACCCAAGGCGATCAAGGTGCCGCCGCACGGAATCTACGAGCATTCGGGCACGCCGGCCGACATCGACCGCATGGTCAAGGCCATCGCCGAGGCGCGCGAAAAAGTCGGTGCCGACGGGGCCGTGATGTTCGACGCCCACTCCGCGGTGCCGCCGGCGACGTTGATCCAGTTGGCCGCCGCCATCAAGCCGTATGACCTGCTGTTCATCGAAGAGCCCGCCGTGCCCGGCAACATTTAGGTTTTTAAACGGATTAAAGAACAAATTCCCATTCCATTGGCGACCGGTGAACGCGACCGGACGATTTGGGGCGTGCTGCCGTATTTGCAAGAGCGATGCATCGACGTGCTTCAGCCCGACTGCTGCCACACCGGCGGCATCAGCCAGATGAAGAAGATCGCGACGCTGGCCGAAGCCTACTTCGTGCCGCTGGCGCCGCACTGCACGGCCACATTTCTGGGCATTGCGGCCAGCTTGCACGTCGTCGCCTCGATCCCGTTATTCCTGATTCACGAGTTCTACCCCGACAACGCGGGCTTCAACCTGCCGGGCGCCACGAAGATGGCCTACGAACTCGACGCGGAGGGCTACATCGGCCTGCCGCCCGGACCGGGACTTGGCGTGGAAGTCGACGAGGCGATGATCGACGCCGAATCGCGCAAGCCGCAAACCTACAAGTGGCCCAGCGCCAAGCTGGGTGATGGCTCGGTCGCGGATTATTGACAGCTATGACCAGCTTGCATTCCGCAATTCCTTGGCTCACCGCGCCGGGTAGGAGTCATTTCGAGTTCGGAGACTCTTCCTCTCGAGCCTTGCAATGCTCGGGCGCGTCATATACTCGGTATTGCATGCCATTCACCTCGCCGGAGGCGATGACCGCGGACTGCTCATCGACGAATTCTCCAAGGATTTCGGCGACTGTCTTGCCTTGCATAAGTTCATAGGCGCCATCGATCCCGTGCCTGCCGAAATACATGGCAAAAATCCGCGCAAGCCTCTTCCGTTCGTCGAGCGGAAGCAACGATCCAGTTCTGTTGATGGCACTGACCATGTCAGACGGGCTGGACGGAGAGAGGACGATATTCAAGTCTACTGACACTGGCCTGGTTCCTCCTGGTTCGAAGCTGACGCGGTTCCCTGACACCGTCGCACGGAAATTGGGCCGGTACAAAAAAATGGGCCGGAAGATTGATGTGACGAACATCGCTCCCGTATTGTCTTACGCCGGATTCTCTGCGCCAAGTAATCGGGGATTCGGGAGTGATACCATTTCCCGCGGAATAGGCAGAAATGGCCAAGTGCCTGGGACCGGCAAGCTCAAAGCTGCGGGAGCCTCGGAGCGATAATCAGGACCGCCAAGATGGCAACCACCAGGCTCTCGACGAAAGTGAGGCCGGTTGTCCAGGCGACGCACGTCGCAGCCACGACGAACGTCAACCACAACAACGTCTTGAGGCTGAACTGCGGGCGGGCCATGGCTACAGCCATTGGAGAATCCAAAGCATGGGCAGCATGGCGACAACGGCCCCAGCCAAGAATGACAAGGTTCGTCTCGCCATCACGCCGACCGCAAGGGCGACACACACCCCACATGCCATCTCTGACGCCGCCGTGGCAAAAGGGTGCCGTTCCAGGATAGTCGGATTATAGATCGTCTGGGTAGTCCCTCTCGGATTGTAGGCCCACTGGGTTGTTCGTCTCACTGGCGAGCGGTAATCGATTAACCCACGCGTGCTGGAAAGCGGAGGATAAGCGGAGAGGATGGTCTTGGCATGGCGATGAAGTCCAAGGGCTGCGCAAAGCAGCGTGAGGGCAATCAATGCTCTAGCCAAGCTGAATTGAAACCGTCGGGTCATGAGCTCGATTCTACCCGATCCTGGCCGCAAGCGTAGGCTCACGGCGCTCGACCACGTTCGCGGCACGCGTGCCCCCGCCAAGCAGCCTCCCTTCCGCCGTGGTATGATGCGGTCATGCGCCGACGATTTCAGTTCAGCTTGAGAACGTTGCTGGCTATCCTCACGATGCTCAGCGTTTGGATCGGCGTTTACGTGCAACGAGCCCGGCGGCAACATGACGCGGTAGATGCCCTCCACCAACAGCCGGGCGTTGACATTCAGTATGACTACGAGGATGCAAGCAAAACGCTAGGACCAGGATCGGCCGTGAAGCCGCTCAGTGCGCAGCTCCTTGGCATCGACATGGTTGCGAACGTATCCGGTGTGATGGTTCTGGGGTGGGATAAGAGACGAGCCGCGCCATTCGGTGACGCCGATCTTGCGCACATCGGTGCATTTCCCAAGCTCAAGCAGCTTCGCCTTGACGGAACCAATGTCACCGATCGCGGACTCCGCTCTTTGGTTTACCTACGCCATTTGCAGAGCTTGTATCTGAGAGGATCTCCGGTAACTGAAAACGGGCTTGCTTTTATCCCTCAATTGCCCGAATTGAGCGCGATGATTCTCGACTGCCCCACGCCGATCAGCCAAACGGGCTTGGCACTCTTGGCTCAGACGCCGTCGCTCCGATTCCTTGACCTTCGCGAAACGCCCGTCAGCGACTCCGACCTATTGCAACTTTCCCGGTCGGGCTCGCTTCGAGAGCTTCACGTTTCCGGCAGGCATCTGACCGCCGCCGGTCAGGATAGTTTTCAGCGGTCCAATCCAGGCTGCAAACTGAGATTGCGGACCAGCGTTATCGCCGCGCCGCCAGTACCAAAGGCACAGCAGTAGCCCAACACCTGCCGGCGGGTTGTTTGCCGTCGCTAGCTGGGCGGAATTCACGCACTCTTCACCGCATCATTCCGGCCACGCAGCGCGGTCCACATCAGGCCAGGAGCTGTCAATCGCTTTTTCACGTTGCGCTTTCGACCCCTGCCAACTTGTCTGGCAGGTGAAGATGTTTCGTCGCTAAGAGGCGATCGCCCCCCGCC
>DATFDL010000288.1:0-9095 GCA_035252155.1 Pirellulales bacterium
GGCCAACAATCCGGCGGGCGAAATCTCGTTGAATCTCGGCATCACCGGGCCGCACTACACCATTGGGGCGGCCTGCGCGGCGGGCAACGCGGGCCTGATTCAGGGCGCGCAGATGCTGCGGCTGGGCGAAGTCGATGTGGCCGTCTGCGGCGGCGTCTCGGAAAGTATTCATACGTTCGGCATTTTCGCCAGCTTTAAAAGTCAGGGCGCGCTGGCCAGCCACGACGATCCGGCCAAGGCATCTCGCCCGTTCGATCTTCGCCGCAATGGCATCGTGGTGGCCGAAGGGGGCTGCATGTACGTGCTCGAACGCTACAGCGACGCCTGCCTGCGCGGCGCGAAGATTTACGGCGAGATCGCGGGCTATCATCTCAACAGCGACGCCAGCGATTTTGTGTTGCCCAACCCCGAACGGCAGGCGGAGTGCATGGGACTGGCCTTGCGCCGCGCCCACCTGCGGCCGGACGACATCGATCTTGTCAGCACTCATGCCACCGGCACCGCCTCGGGCGACGCCCAGGAATGCGCCGCCCTGCGGCGCGTGTTTGAGAACGCCCCGCGGACGCTCTTCAACAACGCCAAAAGCTACATCGGGCACGCCATGGGCGCCGCCGGGGCGTTGGAGCTGGCCGGCAACCTGCTCGCCTTTGACGACCATGTCTGTCATCCGACCATCAACGTCGACGAGCTAGATCCGGAGTGCGCCTTGCCGGGCTTGGTGGCGAACGAACCGCGCGAAATGCCGCGCGCTCGCACGATCCTCAACAACTCCTTCGGCATGCTGGGCATCAATTCGGTGCTGATCGTCAGCAAGGTTTGACCCGCCGCAAGTCGAAACTGTAGGATGACCTTCCTAGGTCGTCCTCCCCGAGTTGGACGACCTAGGAAGGTCATCCTACAATTCCTGTTCGACAAAACTGAACCAGAACCTCGATTCAAGCCCCATTTCCTAGCCCCCAAATGAATCAAGACGACATCCGCGAGGCCATCCTCGATATTTTCTCGGGCATTGCTCCCGACGACGACCTCAGCGATTTGAAAGACGATGTGCCTTTCCGCGAGCAGCTTGAGCTGGACAGCATGGATTTTTTGGACATCGTGATGGAGCTGCGCAAGCGGTATCGCATTCAGATTCCCGAAGACGATTATCTGGAGCTGCGCAGCATGAACAGCACCGTGGCCTATCTCGAACCACTGATGAAAGACGTCCAGAAAGTCTGAGAGCGGACGAATGGACGCTCATTACGACACGGTCATCATCGGGGCGGGCTTGTCCGGCCTGGCCGCTGGCGTGCGGCTGGCCTATTACGATCAGCGGGTCTGCATTCTCGAACGCCATACGACCATCGGCGGGCTGAACTCGTTCTATCGACTCGACGGCCGCAATTACGACGTCGGCCTGCACGCCATCACCAACTATTCGCCCAAAGGTGCCAAAAAGGGCCCCCTGGCTAAAATCCTGCGGCAACTGCGCATCGGTTGGGACGAGTGGTCGCTGGCGCCGCAGGTTGGCTCGCGGATCGCGTTCCCCGGCGTCTCGCTCGACTTCAACAATGATTTCGATTTTTTTCGCTCGGAGATTCACCGCGAGTTTCCCGGTCAGAAAGACAACTTCGAGCGGCTGGTGGGGCAGATCGCCGATTACGACAATCTGGATTTCACGCACGCCGATCGTTCGGCCCGCGAGGTCGTCTCGGCCGCGATCAGCGACCCGCTGCTGGTCGAGATGCTGTTTTGCCCCTTGATGTTCTACGGCAGCGCACGCGAGGGCGACATGGACTTCGCCCAATTCTGCGTGATGTTCCGCAGCATTTTTATGGAGGGTCTCGGTCGACCGGCGGCGGGCGTGCGGCTGATTCTCAAGACACTGGTCCGCAAATTCAAAGAGCTCGGCGGCGAGCTGCGGCTGCGCTCGGGCGTCAGCCGGCTCGAGATCGCTGACGACGCGATCAGCCACCTGGTGCTCGACGACGGTAGTAAACTGACCGCCCGCAACGTGCTTTCCAGCGCCGGCTGGCGCGAGACGATGCGCTTGTGCGCCGACGGCAGCCACGACGATTGCCACCCCGGCCGGCTCTCGTTTGTCGAGTCGATCTCGGTGCTCGATTGCCAGCCGCGGCGGCTTGGCTACGACCGGACCGCCGTTTTTTTCAACGACTCGCACATCTTTCATTGGCAAAGGCCCGACGACTTGGTTGACCCGCGTTGCGGGGTGATTTGCTCGCCCAACAATTTCGTCTACGACGCCCCGCCCGACGAAGGCATGATGCGGGTGACGATGTTGGCCAACTTTGATCGCTGGCAGGCGCTCGACGAGCGGGATTATCGCCTGGCCAAGCTGCACTGGTACGACCGCATGATCGCCTCGGCCACGCGCTGGACGCCCGACTTTCGCAGCCATGTGGTGGCCACCGACATGTTCACGCCGCTCACCATTCGCCGCTTTACCGGGCACGAGAACGGCGCCGTCTACGGCGCGCCGCAAAAGCGCTACGACGGCACGACGCACCTGAAAAACCTCTTCGTCTGCGGCACCGACCAGGGCTTTGTCGGCATCGTCGGTTCGACCATCAGCGGCATCAGCATCGCGAACCGGTATTTGCTAAAGCCCACGCCTTGACACCCCCGGTAACGGTGCCTATTTGGTCTTAGCCGTAACCCCGTCGTCCACGTTTACCAGAGTCGTGTAATACCGTAGGCGTCGAGTGCCAAATCATTGCTGACTATGGGAATGTTCTCGACCATTGCCTGGGCTACGAGCAGCCGATCGAAGGGGTCTTTGTGGTGGAATGGCAACGTTGTCAAGACGGCTGTATGTTTCGGCAAAACGTGCAGATAGGCGAAGCCGTTTTGGTCGATCGCTTCGTGCATGAAGACTTCATAGGGCTTGGTCAATGCATACTTCCGGATGCTGATCTTGATCGCTATTTCCCAGTAACTCGCCGGACTGACCAACTTCTCATTCCTTGCATCGACAAGAAGCGACATGGCCGTCGCACTCAGTAGCGGATCGTTCAGGGCGAACCACAGCAAGGCATGCGTGTCGAGCAGCAGTTTCAAGGCATGTACTCCTTGAAATGCTCCAGGTGTTCCTCATCCTCGGCGATAAGCGTGAGCATCCCTTTGCAGCGACCTGCGACAGCTTGCGGCTTGGGAATGGACGATACCACCAGCTTTGCCACCGGCTGGTTGTTTTCGGTAATCACCACCTCATCGCCGGGCGAAAGCTTGTGAATCAGGTCCGGGAGGTTGGCTTGGGCTTCTTGAATCGTGACGCTTGACATTGTTCTATGTTCCTTTGAGTAGCGCTCACCACCATTCTCTCCCCGCCGCATTTTGAGACCGCCGAACATCCGGCCGCCGGGCGCGATTGCTGGTTGCCCGAAATTTGCAATCACTCTACGATGTTCCCAAGACGCAAGCAAGCGATGGCTGACGCCAAATTGAGTGCCTTCTAGCGCCACCGACAATAGCAATAACATGAAAGACTTCCTCAAAGGCGCCCGCGACGAGTACGACGTGGTGGTGATCGGCAGCGGACTGGCCGGGCTCACGGCGGCTAATACGCTGGCTAAAACCGGCCGCTCGGTGCTGTTGCTCGAGCAACACTATCAACTGGGCGGCATGGCCACCTGGTTCAAGCGGCGCGGCGGGCATATCTTCGATATCTCGTTGCACGGCTTTCCGGTGGGCATGGTCAAAAGCTGCCGCCGCTACTGGACCAGCGAAATCGCCGACTCGATCGTGCAGCTCAAAAACATCCGGTTTGACAACCCGATGTTTTCGCTCACCACCACCTTCAACCGCGACGACTTTACGACGCTGTTGACGGAAAGGTTCCAGGTGCCCGCCGACGCCGTCCGGGCGTTCTTCGACACGGCGCGGGGCATGAATTTTTACGACGACCAAAGCACCACCGTCGGCGAGCTGTTCGCCCGGTTCTTTCCCGGCCGCGAAGACGTCATTCGGCTGCTGATGGAGCCGATCACCTACGCCAACGGCTCGACCCTCGAAGACCCCGCCCTCAGCTATGGCATCGTCTTCTCGAACTTCATGTCGAAGGGCGTGTTCACGTTCCAGGGAGGCACCGACCGCCTGATCGGGCTGATGCGCGACGAACTCGTGCGCAACGGCGTCGATCTGCGGATTCGCGCCAACGTCGAACGAATTCACGTGCGTGCCGGGCGGGTCGAGGCCGTCACCGTCAACGGTCGGCGGATCGGCGCCCGCTCGGTCGTCTCGAACTCGAACCTCAAAGCGACGATTTTTCAGCTCGTGGGCGAAGAGCACTTCGACCGTTCGTTTGTCGATCAGGCCCGCGCCGTGCGGCTGAACAATTCGAGCTGCCAGGTCTACATGGCGCTGCGGCCCGGCGAAGAGCTGGACGAAGCGTGCGGCGATCTGCTCTTCAGCTCGTCGGCCCCGCTGTTCCGCACCGAGTCGCTTTTAAGCCGCAATGTCACCAGCCGCACCTACTCGTTTTATTACCCGCGGACGCGGCCGGGCAGCAACCGCTCGTTGATCGTCTCGAGCACCAACGCCAACTACCACGATTGGGCCGACCTGCCCGAGGACGACTATCAAGCGAGCAAGCGCGACCTGATCGAGACCACGCTCGACGCCTTGAGCAACTACGTGCCCGACCTGCGACAAAAGCTTGATTACGTCGAGGCTTCGACGCCGCGGACCTTTGAGCACTTCACGCGGCACCTCTCGGGCGCGAGCTTCGGCACCAAGTTCGAGGGGCTGGCCGTCAGCCGGGCCGTGCCCGAACAAGTGGCCGGGCTGTATCACGCCGGCAGCGTCGGCATCATCATGTCGGGCTGGCTCGGCGCCATGAATTACGGAGTGATCGTGGCCAATGACGTCGATGGATATTTGCTCAAAAATGTAGAACGGAATTCATTCCGTTTGTGTGCTCAAGAAACGGAATGAATTCCGTTCTACGAAGAACTTCCGATACCAACCCGAAGCGTAAGCGAGGCAAGGCCGTCCCCGGTCGGCGCGCCTCGCTTGCGCTTCGGGTTCGTAAACCGTTCTGTTAGGTTTCGAATGAGCGACGGAGTTTCCAACCTGGCAACCATTCACGCCGCGATTCCGCATCGCGCGCCGTTTTTGTTCATCGACGAAATCGTCGAGCGCGACGACCAGCGGATCGTCTGCCGCAAGACCTTTCGGGGCGACGAGTTCTTTTATCAAGGCCATTATCCGCATTTTCCCGTCACGCCGGGCGTGCTGTTGTGCGAAGCGGCGATGCAGGCCGGCGCGCTGCTGCTGGCCGATAGGTTCGGCGAAAAACCCGGCGTGCCGGTCGCCACGCGGATGAACGACGTCCGTTTCAAGCGCGTGGTGCGTCCCGGCGAGACGATCGAAATCGAGGTCGAGCTTATCGAGCGTCTGGCCGAAGCCTATTTTCTCAAGGCGAAAGTCTCTTGCGCCAAACGCGTCGCCGTGCGCTTAGAATTTGCCTGCACCCTCGCGCCGCTAGACTAGCCTCGGCCCTCATGGCCGGCCGGGCCTTTCCGCCGCTCGCCCCGGAGGATGGCCTTCCTAGGCCGTCCTATATTGCGCGCGATGCGCACGACCGTGCGCATCGTACTCTTGCAGGGGGGTGCGGTGGAGCGTGATCCGCATCTTGGCAACCACTGCTTCCGTTCACCAATTTCGTCTTCAACTGCGAACCGTTCGCAGTTGACGGGCCAAACTCAGGCATGTCTCAGTTTGTGCTTCACACGGCCGTGACCGCGGCAATGCGGCACAGTCGCCCTCGGCAATGTGGCACCGCCGCCCCCGGCTGTCTCGCGGTCGCCTTTGGCGACTTCAATGTGGGACAGCCGCCCTCGGCTGTCTCGCGGTCGCCCTCAGCGACCACCACAGCCGGGGGCGGCTGTGCCACACCGGCGGACCACCTCACAGCCGGGGGCGGCTGTGCCACACCGGCATTCGCGGCCGCCCGAGCCTCTGCGCTTGCGGAGAACAAGGCGTCGCAGCGCCGATTGTGTCGTCTAAATCGCGCGCCTGAAAGCGGTTGCATCGCTTGCTCAACGCATCAACGTCCGTTTACGCAAGCGCTCTCTTGCAGCATTCGGGATTCAGGGGTCGGGATTCAGGGAACACGGCGGAAAGCCGCGTCTACCGTAGCATTGCATTCGCGTGGTGAAACCCCTATCGACTCCCGGTTTTTACTTTTGCATTTTGCATTTTGACTTTCTTCCACCAGCCCCGAGCCCCTCATGCCCAGCCCCTTTTCCTGCCCCCCGAATCCCGAATCCTGAGCGACCGGCGGGTCCGAAAGCGGCTCTACCCGTTTTATACCAGGCGGCTGGCTTGGTCGGTTTTTCCCGAAGATTCAAACAGAAGGCAACGAAGGGAACCAAGGAAGGGATCGCGTCAGCCATCCATTGCAACGCTTTTTCGACTTTGCTTCCTTACTTTCCTTCTGCTCAAATCCTGCTCGAAATTCGTTATTTATTCGCGGAATTCGGGGTCGAATTGCCTCATTTCTCTGTCGCCGTCTCGCCTTGTCGCCCTTTCGACTTGCCGTCCGTGAATTCCGAATGCTGAGTCCCGAATCCTGCGCAGCAGCTATTCTTCTGAAAGGTTATACCGTTTCTGAAACTCGTTTGTTTCACGGGCGTCACGCGCATTGGCATGCGCCAGCTCATTTCCCAGTTTTGATTTTTGCATTGTGGATTTTGACTTTCTTCACCGGCCCCAAGCCCCCAGTCACAAGTGCCCAGTCCCCGCCTCTCTCCGCATTGTCCCAGGAAACTGGCTTGGTGGGTTTGCGGCCTCGAAGTATGTGGAATGTTACCAGTAGCAAACAATGGGCTCCGCGGTCCATGGGGTTGTTGAATCCTTACGAATGACTCGATTATTCGCGGACAGGGATTAAGTCTGCAGCGACTTCCGCATAGCTGGCATCCAGCTCTGTGCCGAGCAGGAGCAGCGCCTTGAGCCGCCGGACGACGTCGGTAACGTAGGTCACCTCATCGAGCCGCAGTGGGCGGCCGAGAATCCGATACTCGCGATAGCTCAACCACTTCTTGACCACCGGATAGCCGCCGATGGTCGACTCCCAGACGTCTGCGGGCACGTTGGCCCAATATACGCGGTCGTTAATATAGACGTCGAATGCGCCAGCGGGTTCGGTGGTTGGCACGACACGCCCGCTTCCGCACATGACGGCGCTGCCTCGGCCGCGGAAAATCCGCGGCCAATCTTGCTTGAGGGCGTCGCCGTTCTCGGCTCGGTACTGCGGCGACCACAATATGGCGAGCGCATGGTAGAAGACGTCCTCAGCGATCGCCCTCGCGCCGGTCGTGGCGTGACCGTTGGGGTCAAATGGCTCCGCCTCGAATGCCGCGCAAAGGCGTTCGATCACCGCGCGGTCAACATTTGGCTCGCATGACGCCCCAAGTAACGGGTCGTTCGCGCGGATCCAAAGCGGAAAGAATTGCGACCACGGATCTTGCAGATGAAGATCGCCAAATTTATCGACAATGGTGGGGATGTTACAACCGCCCTTTCGGCCCGTTTGCGATGCCGAGAGAAACCGATTGCCTTCCCAAACTTGCTCGAAGAAATCTGGGCGACACCTATTCAAGAGCTTGCCATCGCGCTGCCAATATACCCAGACGTCGTCGAATGGCCGAAAAGCGACTCGAACGATGTTTCGCCGATCAAATCCAGGCCCAGCCAGCAATGCTTCCCGCACGGCAGTTGGCTCAAATCCCGCCGCTGGCGTCATCAGTCCCGGATACGCTTCCTTTATTGCGTCGTTTGAAACTTGTGGATCAAAGTAACGTCGCATCCGTTCTTCAAGAATCTCACGTTGGTCGGCAAAAAGGACACCCTGCCGGTTTTCATTCAGGCCGCTGTAATGGATGGGGAACAATTCGGCGATGGGACACCAAGTTTCGTAGCTTGCCGCGCCCAAACCGACGGGCACGAATACCCAGCGCATGGCCGCGCGCGGCTGAAAGGCCTGATAGGCATGCACGCCTAGGCCGTCGCCATGTAGCGACTCAAGTAGCCCCGATCGCTTCGCGTTACCCGTGCCCCAAAATTCGCGGTAATGCACCGTCACGCCCGGCTTGGTCGCATCACCCTGGGGTTTGGCGCGCGGCGTCTTGAGAAACGTGGCGATGGCCGTGCCGACCTGAATGCCCACGCGGTGGTCATCGGTGCTGAACATCGACTCGTCGGGACGCCCATCGGGGGTGCGCTTGCCGGTCCGATATTTGTCGCCGTTGCAGTTATCGACCCACACGGCGTCGAAGTTGGTCGCGAGCCTTTGCCGCATCACCGGATGCGAGAGGCCATCCAACCAGGAGTAGTTCGAAATGTATGACACCACGCCGCGGCCGCCGACTTCAGCGATGCGTTTTTCCGCCAGCCGAAAAATGCGAATATAAAGGTCGTCCAGCAACTGCTTGCGGATGCCCCAGGTCTCGTACAGCCCAGCCTTGTATGGCTCGATCAGATCAGCTTCTTCGTCTTCCGCCACGCCTGCGAAGCGGTTGTAGGGCGGATTGCCCAGAACGACCAAAATTGGCTTGGTGCGCTTCACTCCACTCGCGCGCTCCGACTCTTTATGCAGCTCTGGGAAAAGAAGCGAGGTTTTCGGCTCTTTGGGCGGCTCCCATCCGGTCAGAGCGTTGGTCAGGTACACCTCGCATCGCTCGTCAGCGCCCAGCGAGACTTGAAGAGCGCGCAGTAGAATACCAAGCTGCAGGTGTGCGACGACGTAAGGCGCCGGCAGGATTTCGAACCCGTAGACGCGGCTACAAATAGCGCGCTTCACGCGTGCGGCGGCTAAAGCTCCGTGTCCTTGATCCGTAAGCGTCCGGTGAATCCGCTTCGCGACCTCGACCAAGTACGAGCCCGTGCCCGCGGCCGGGTCGAGCACGTAGACATTGTCGTCGGCCAAGCCATCTGGAATATCAAGCTCGCCTCGCAGCATTTGGTCGACCCGCTCAACCATGTTAGTGGGGCTTGTGAGGCCCGCAGTCTCGAGCAGCGAGGGCGAGGACGCTGATGCGGACACAGGCCAGGACTGGTGGCGTAGTCGAGGCCGGTGGAGAGAGACATGT
>DATFDL010000289.1:0-21924 GCA_035252155.1 Pirellulales bacterium
GGGAGCTGACTTGCCGGCTTCGTCTTCGTCCTCCTCGCTGGCCTGCACGTGGCTGAAATCGACCGAATGGAAATCGTCGAGCTTGATCCGTTGCGTCTTCGGCCAATAGGAGATTTTGCCGGCCACTAGATCTTTAGGCCGCACGCTCTTGCGATGTTCGCGATAAAGCTGCGCGCCGGTCCAGCCGTCGCCTTCCAACACCAGCCGGTCCGATTGCGAGCTGTAGGTCAATCGCCGCGATCGCGCCAAAAACTCGGCGCCTTCGATGACGGTGTTTCCCAGGCCGGTCAACTCGAACGTGGCCTGCGCTTGGCCGCGGGCCGAGTTTTTGGCCACGTCGAGTTGGTCGCACGTGAGCACGAATCCGCTCTCGCCCAACAGTTCGGGACGGTCGGGGTTGAGCTTGCCCCGCCAATCGGCCACCGGCCCGTACACCGCCCGCACGTGGCCGTGCAACACCATGATCTCGCGATGCTGATTGCCGGTCAGCCGCTCCTCGAACGTGGCATTCAAATACACCAGCGAAATCTTTGGCTTGGCGGGCGGTTTGCCTTTGGGATTCGCGGCCGACTTGGCCTGCTTCGACGAGGCGCCGCCGCCGGGCAACACCGGTGACGAACTGCCGTCGTCGAGCCAAGTGCGGGTGATCCGACCCGGCCCCTGGGCGGCTACGTCGCCCGTCGTGTACTCATAGTTTAGGTCGCGGGCTTTCATCCGCTCCCACGATGTCATCCGCCGACCTTCGATCACGCGATGTTCCAGCTCGACTCCCTGGCGGCAAATCAACCGCTCGACTTGCGGGCGTTGCTCCGACGCGCCGTCGAACCGGACCGGCTCGGCGAAGATCGCGCGCAGCAGCGGCGTGCGAAGCTGCGACTCGGCGTTGTGCGCCACGACCTTGTCTTTGAAGTCGGCGGCCTGCCCGTCGAAATCCATCCGGCCTTGCCAGTCGATGGTCATCGGCTGCGGCTTGGCGAGCGGCCGGCCCTGCATATCGCGATCGACGGGCAGCAGCATCGTGCCCGGCCCCGGCACCCACAGTTGATTGGTCGCCTTTTTCAGAAAGATGCTGCCGCCGCTGGCGCTGCTGCCGCCGATCAGCGTCATTTTGCGGGCGTCGATGCGGGCCGGCTGCCCGGTGACTTGCACAGTCATGTCTTCGGGTGTCGGCTGGGTCAAATGCAAATGGTCGCCGACGATCACCAGCGGCTCGTCGGCGGTCAGTGCGGTCGGCCGCTCGGCGCAGCGCGTATGCCCGTCAATCGTCAGCTCCGACACATCCATCTGCTCGCCGCGATGCACGACCTGGGCCTGCAACAGATCGCCGGAAACATGAAAGCGGCGGTCGGGCATCGCGCGTTTGGCCTTGGGTGGCGACGGCGGAGCAGGCTGCGCAGGCGCGGCTCCAGGGGCCACCGGCGGCGGCGGAGCGGGTTCGTCAAACCAAACGTGCATCTCGCCTACTTCGCCTTCGATTTGGGGCGAGTCGGGCCGCACGTGCCCCAAGGCCAACATCTTTTCGGGGTTGAATTGCCGTTGGTTCGGCCCGCCCGCCGCGGTGCCCGGAGGCGCGGGCCGCAACCACACGTAGATTTTCTCGGCGTCGAGGCTGCCGCTGTCGGGCGTTTCGACGTGCGCATCGCCCAGAATCGAAAGAAGCTGGCTCGCTTGATACGGATGAAACTTGAGCGCGGTGGTCCACCGCACAAAAATCGCCTGACCGCCCTCAGTCGGCGGACTGCCGCGCAGCCAGCCCTTGCCGGTGGCGCTGAAAACCTTGGGCGGCCCCGAGGGATTCTCCAGGTCTGACTCGAAGTACAGTTCACGGGCGTGAATCTCGCGTTGGTCGCCGGCGGGATGTCCGGCAGCCGGCGGCAGACGCTGCCGCAACATCGCTTCGTCGTTGTCCGACAATCGCCCACTCCGCTTTTGAATGTCATAGTTGAGCTTGCGACCGCGGGCCTCGACGCCGTTGCTCGGCGAACGCAACACCACGGGTGTGCCTTCGGCGATGATCCGCCGCGGACGCAGCTTGGGCATGCTGCCGCCGCTCGCCGCTGGTGCGGCGGTCGGATCGGGCTCGAACTCCAGGTCGAGCCGCTCGCAGGTCATTTGGTCGCTCGGCCCGGTCGTGTTCAGCCGCAAGACTTCGACGCGATCCTTGAACGTGGCCATGTAGCGCGCCGTCTCGAATCGAAACGGCCCCTGGCAAGTGATTTCGACCGGCGGCTTGGGCTGGCCAGGCGGCTGATTGGCCGGCCGCGGGGCTGCAGGCGCCGGCTTAGCCGCTTGCGGTCCGGCGCCGGGAAATAGATCTGCCTCGCCCGGCTCCATGCGCATGTAAACCTCGCGTGTGAGCTCAAAAGCTTTCACAGGGCCGCTAGTCGGCTGTGCGGCTTTCTCAGCCGCACTGTAGAGATCGAGCCGCATATCTCGACCGTGCCCGCGATTGGGGCCGTAAGTGAACTCGACCAGGTGCGGCGTGGTAATGCGGTCGTCGGCCATCGTCACTTCCTGAGTGACAATCAGCAGGTCGTCTTCCGGTCCCAGCGACCGTTGCTCGCTGTGAATGATCACCTTGCCCTTCAGCCTGGCGCCGATCAGCTTGTTGTCGGCCTGCACGTGCTTTAGATCAAAGGTTTCTTGAAAGCGCAGATCGGCCCCGGCGGGCGCCCGCAGCACCACCGCCCGGCGGTTCCGCTCGGCCTCGGTCTCGAATTTTCCATCCGGCAGAAAGATCATGGTACACGGCGTAAGCGTCACAACGCGGGCGTCCTTGGGATCGGACGTATGGCTTTTGAACAGCAGCTTGCCTTGGCCGGTTTCGAGAATGGTGGGCGACGACGTGACTTCCCAATCGTCTTTAGCGAACCAATGCCCCAGCTCGCTGCGCTGTTCGCTGCGGGCCGAGCGTGCCCGCTGGCGATCTTCATCGCTGATGCCGGCCGCCGCCTCGTGCGATTCTTGCGGCTCGATGAACGGCACGGCAGCGATCGAGTAGACCCACCAGGTCGCCACGACCACGATGAAGCTGCCGAGGATCCGAGCCAGTCGCGACATCTGGGGAGGGTTCAGGGTTCAGGGTTCAGGGTTCAGCAGCATCTTGGCGGCTTTAATGAGCGGCCAAGTACGAATCAGAGTTGCCGCCCGATGCGCACGGCCGTGCGCATTGCCACCCAACTGGGGCATCGGCCCTCCATCTTACCTGTAGCCGACTGCTGCTTCCTTTCACCTCTTGGAACGATTCTCGGCCCTTTTTGCCGCCTGATGCGACATTCGACTTACTGCGAAAAGCTAGGCGAAAGCCGCAACGAACGAAAGATCACTTTGACTTGGTCACGTGCTCGCCAGAGTACGTCCACCGGTGTTCGCGGCCACATTCCAATTGGAATATTTGCCAGTTGTCACAATGGGCAGTTTAGAGCCATCAGTTCGGCTTCGCGACGTGCGCAGTAAAGTACGCCAATTGCTCGCGCGCGGCAGCGAGCAATTCTTCATCTTCGGCATCCCAGAGCCCTTCGGCGGACAGACGGCGGGCAAGCGTTGAGAGATTCGCGATGAGCTGGCCAAAGCGCACTTCGGGCATCGCGGCGCTCAATTCGGCCAGCACACTCAACAATTCTTGGCGAACGGGATTTGTCATGGCAGTTTATCTCCCACGGTTGGGGCTGCTCGGTGCCTCGGTATACCAAAGGCGGCGGCATACCTTGTGTCGAAGCACCGTGTAAGCTGATCTGCCGCGCAAGCTTGGCGGGATCAAGCTCTATTGGACCGAAACCGGTAAGATTTGTCAGGCCAATCTCGACGGCACCGGCATTGAAGTGCTCGTTTCGGGCAAGACCGGGCAATACGCCTCGCTCGTCATTCTGCCGCCGAAGGAGTGAGAGGTGGATGCTTGCGCCAGACGTGTAGGGTGGGACGAGCTTTGGAGTCCCACCGTTCGGTTGCGCCGCGCGGATGCGTCATGGTGAGCCAAAGGTGGGGCTCGTTTCACTCGTCCCACCCTACAGCCTCGCTCGGCCCACCCTACGGCCGGTTCTTGCGTCGCACGCGAACGACCAGGTCCACGGGCTGGCTGGACGAAGGGTCGGATTGCCCGCCATCGTCGATGCCGTTCGGACCGACGCTGTAAACAAGATACTCCGTCTCGTCGGCGCGATAGTGCAGCGGCCCGCCGCCGTACGGATCGCTCGGCACCGATCCTAAAAAGTCGGGCACAAGCTCGTCCAGCTTCTCCGGCAGCCGGCCTTCACGGAGCCGAAAACGCTCGAACGCCACGGCTACTCGCGTGGCGTCGCGCTCGGCTTCGTTGCGAGTGGCCGCATCGGCGGCGGCGCTCAACGCGGGCAGCAACAACAGCGTAAGCGGATACTTCAACCTGGCGGATGTTGTGCCCGCGAGCTGCCGCAGACGCATCTCGGCCAATTCGATCGCCGCTTTCCGCTCCGGTCCCGATTTATCGGCGGCGGCGATCATCTCATTCATCCGCTCCAGATACATGGCCTGGTCGCTCGAGCCTGTCAGGCGACCAATGACGGCTTCGCCTCCCAAGGTCTCCGGGTTTTCAAACCCGACAATGCCGATCACGCGCTCGCCGAGCAAGCCCTGTCGAAGCGGCTTTTGATAGTCGCTCGCGGCCAGCTCGGCGTCGAGCCGGGCAAGCTGACCGTCGTCGAGCGTCGCCGCAGACAACAACCATTGAATTCGCTGCCGGGCCATGCCGCCCAACGCCATTCGTACAAGCTGCGAGATCAGCACCGGCTCTTGCTCCAGGCTGCGGGCGACGGCGAACATGGCCACGATCGAATCGACCGCCGCGTCCGGTTGACCGCGATGAGCGGCAACTACAGATTCGAGCGCCAACAGCCGCGCTCCGATGCGAAGCTGCTGTGCGTGCGGAAGTAGCATCTGGATTCCGTCGGCAAACCGCGTAGGGAAGCGTGCCTGCCCGCCTTCACGGGCGGCTTGATGCATCTCTTCCAGCGAGCCGCGGTAGCGCGCCAGCAACTGCTCGGCCGCGTCCAATTGCGGCCACGGCTCGCCGGGCAAGGGAAGATCGTTGGCATTATCGCCGACCAGCGGCAGCTCTTTGGCTTCGTCGGCGTAACTGCGCGTATCGAGCGGGGCGAGCGCCGCCAGCCAAAGTTGCGTCGTATCACGCGCGCCGGGCGGCACCTGATAAAAAGCCTCGATCTCAGCGGCCGAGGCCGGCTCGCCGGCCGCTCGAATGCGGTCAAGCTCGGCATTGAGGTCGCGGCGGCTGCCGATCCATGCCCCCGCGAGCAAGAGCAATAACAACCCTAGAAGGCCGCCGCCAACCATCAGCAGCATTAAGCCGATGCGAATCCGCGGACGCGGCGGAGAAGAGGGAAACTGTGTTGACATGGTCGGCACTCGGAGAAGGCTTCGATGCTCGACATTCTAACCCATCTCGCCTGGCGGTGGCGACTTCCCGGTCAAGCCGGTTCGATCCGTACCCATTCTAAATCATCGTGGGTCACACGGATCACGCCGTCCTGATCGATAAACCGCTCGGCAGCGTTCTCCGGCAGAATGAGCAAGTCGAACGGCGCCGATCGTTCGATGCCAAGCAATGCCTTCCGGATGATCGCCAAGGGCGGTGCGAGGCGGGCAGCCCATTTGGCGATGGCGAAATGCGTCATCCGGTAGCGTTTGGCCAGCGCGTGGATTTTGGTGGCGGTCACTTGCCCGGCCTCGCCCCAAAACCGCGGCCGCCGTTCGTCGCCAAAACTGGGACGACCGTCGCGAAAGTCAGCAGGGTCGACAAGCGAAACTGCCATCGTGATCGAATCAATCGCTCGATGATGAATGCGGTGCAGGCGATGCCGACGAGCGAGGAGCCTAGATCGATGCTCAATCGTGTTAGCGACTGCGGCGCGAATTGGTTTTGCGAAGCAACGAACGACTTAGCGAAATAGAAGGCTTCGGAATAAACCAGGGGCCATCCTCGGTGGTAAACGGGGACGCCGCTAAACCGCGCGTCGTAGCGCCTGGCGCGGCGAAAGCCGATCGTTTGAACAGAAGCGAGCGTCGCCGCAACGAGAAACAGCAGTAGCCACGTTGCCCAATGTAGCCGGTACCAGTGGCGTTCGGCCATGAGTTATTTTCAAGAGGCTTTCTGACCGTAAGCGATATTGGTGGGACTCGCTTTGCTCGGCCCACCGTGCGGCGGATTCTCATTGCTCCGTCCACTGCGGATAAACGACCGCCCCCGGCACCGCGACACGGGTGGTAAACAGCGTCTTACCGGCCGTGATGTAGAGCGTGCGGCCGTCGGAACCGCCGAACGCCAGGTTGGTCAATACATCTTCGGGAATGGGAATGCGGCCCAGCAACTCGCCCTGCGGCGTCATGATGTAGATCGCCGGCGGCACGTCGGTGGTTTCGCCCGAATGGCGAGGCCGCATGATGCCGGCCGCCACATACAGATTGCCCTCAATATCGAGCCGCATGCCGTCGCCGCCGCGGCCAGGAGCAAAATCGTAGACCAGCCGCCGGCTGTGCGGCTGACCGGCTTCATCCAACTCGAAACACCAGATTTTGCGGTTGCCGCCGGGCACGGGGCAGCTATCGACCACGTAGAGCCGCCGCGAGTCGGGCGTGACCGCCAGGCCGTTGGGACGCTCGACCTCGGGCTGCGCAAGGATGCGCGTCACGCTGCCGTCGAGATCGATGCGATAAACCCCCTCGATCTCCATCTCCATGATCGAGCGGTCGCCGTAGCACGGATCAGTGAAATAAATCCGGCCGCGGCCATCGACGCAGATGTCGTTAGGCGAGTTGTACCGCACGCCGTCGAACCGCTCGGTGAGCACCGTGTATTCGCCCGTGCGCAGGTCGGTGCGGGCGACGCGCCGGCCGCCGCCAGTGCCGAACTCGGCCCCCTCGCAGTGCAACAGCCGCCCCTGCTGATCGAAGGTCTGGCCGTTGGTGCGCCGGCTCGGCTCGCGAAACACGCTTCGCCGACCATCGGACGACAGCTTCAAGATGCGATTGTTTTCCAGATCGGAGAAATAGACGTTGCCCTGCGCATCGACCGCCGGCCCTTCAGTGAACGCCACCACCGTGGCGGGCCGCACGCCCGAGTCGGCAACAGAAGCCGGAAGAGGTATTGAGTCGTACTTTGGCATGGTTTCCGAGATCGATTGGCGGCCGCTTCGGCGAACAATTTCCTGGGTGCCACGGCATCCGCCGCGGCGCGATTGGCAACAACTCGGCGCGCGACGAAATTCGCCGCGGCGGACGCCGTGCGGAGTCAGCCCGACGAGCTGATCGCACGGCGTCCATCGCAGCGGTCATGCTCCTGAGCATCGCGACGTCCATCGCGCTGCGACGGATGCCGTGGCACCCACGTGCCCTCTTGTTATCCCAACGGACGACCTAGGAAGGTCATCCCACGACGCAACTCACTCAATTTCCGCGGCACCCTCGGCCGAGAGGTCCGCCGCCACCAGTTCCTTATCGTTGCGGGCAAACACGTGGCGATAGGCATACGCCGGGTGCGCCCAGCACACACCGCCGCGCTGATTCAATTGATCGCGCGTCGGGGCGATCAGCTTGGCCCGGCTGATCTCCTGATAGCCGTCGGGCGAGAGCTTGGTAATAACCAATTCGCCGCGCTCGTTGAACATCCAGATTTTGTCGCCGTTCTCGACCATGTGGATCGTGAACCAGCGGACGGGCTTCTTGCCCGGCAGTTGCTCCCACAGCCGATCGCCCGTGTCGCCGTCGAGACAACGCAACTCGCCATTGCTGTCGACGCCATAGACGTAGCCGTCTTTCATATACGGCGTGCTGATGAGCGATTGCAGGCTATCGGTGTGGTTCTCGTCGCGGCCGACGCGGCGCCAGAGCTTTTCGACGGCGAGCTTGTCGGGGTCGAGCTTGAGCATCAGCGAGCCGTCGTAAAACCCGGTGACGAACAGCCGGTCGCGCTCGATCACCGGCGTGGCGATCGAAAGCACCATCTTGTCGGCCTTGGGCTTGAACGGATACTCCCAAAACACTTCGCCGGTCGCAGCGTCGAGCCCCGCGACGTGTTGACCTGCCCAAACGACCATCACCCGGCGTCCGGCCTGCTCGATCATGACGGGGGCGGAATACGAGGCGTCGTCTTTCATCGATCGCCAGCGCTCTTTGCCCGTCTGTTTATCGAAGGCCACCAGGCAGGCGTCGCCCTCGCCGCCGACTTGCAAGATCACCAGGCCCTGCTCGATGAGCGGCGAGGCGGCGATGCCCCAGATGGGCATGCGAATTTTGTACTCCTCGTCGAGGTCGTGCTGCCAAAGAATCTCGCCTGTGGCGGCGTCGAAGCAAAAGAAGTGTCCCATCGTGCCCAGCGAATAGGCCCGGCCTTCGTCGATGGTGACTGAGGCGCGGGGGCCGGCCAGGTATCCGCCCGAAAGCACGTACTCGCTCTCATACGAATGCGACCAGAGCGGCTCGCCGGTCTTCCAGTCGAAGCAGTGGACGCGTTCGATCTGCTTCGGCTCGGCGACACGGTCCATGACGTACACTCGGCCGTCGGCGACGGTGGGCCCGCAATAGCCGCTGGAAATCGGCGCGCGCCAGCGCAATTTGATCTGCGGCGCGGGGAATTCTTCGAGGAGGCCCGATTCGCGCCACACGCCGTCGCGCGCCGGCCCCCGCCACTGCGGCCAGTCGTCGGCAAAGATCGGCCTGGCGCATGCCAAACCGAGCAATAGGGCGAGAAGACGCGGTCTCTTAGAACTCATCGAACTGACTCCGGTTGCGAAACTCACGGACTGGCCATTGTAAAATCGGCATCGCTAGACCGCCAGTGGCGACTGCTCACTGAAAAATGGGAGGGGAACCACGAATCACACGAATGACACGAATAAAAAAGAAAAAGAAGCAGATGGGGGCGGTGCGGCAGCCGTAAGGGCGGATCAGTCGGGCCGTCTCAGTCCGGCGTACCGGCAAAGCGGAATAAAATCTTCCCGTCATTCGTGTCATTCGTGTGATTCGTGGTTGAATCTCTTCGTCTGACCAGAAAGGCAGCAATCGGCGGGACAGTCGTCGTGGCTTGGACCGTAGAGACCGAGGGCGCGGCGGGGTGTGCCGGGCGACACGCGCTCTAGGATGAGCTCGCGGATCATCTCGACATACCTGGGATGCGTTCCCACCGTCGCCGCTCGCACCATGTTCAATCCCAGCTCCTCGCAAAGCTGGCGCGCTTCGGTGTCGAGGTCGTACAACACTTCGAGGTGGTCCGACAAAAAGCCGACGGGCGAAACCACCACATCGCGCGCCCCCTCCGCCGCCTGCCGGCGCAGCTCATCGAGAATGTCGGGGCCGAGCCAAGGCTGCGTGGGAGGGCCGCTGCGACTTTGATAGACCAGCCGCCAGTCGCCGCCGCCCAGCGACTCGACAACCAGGCGGCAGGTCTCGCCAAGCTGCTCTTGATACCGGCAGTGGTCGGCCATCGCCTGCGGAATGCTGTGCGCGGTGAAGATCAGCCGCGCGGCAGGACGACGATCGTGGGGCACTTGATCGAGCGCCGCTCGAACGCGATCGGCCGTGGCCCCGATGAACAAGGGATGGTTGTAAAACATCCGCAGCTTTTCGACGCGCGGCGCGCGCGGACCGACCGCCGCTTGAGCGACCGCGACGTTTTCGAGATACTGCCGGCAGCCCGAGTAAGAACTGTAGGCCGACGTGACAAATGCCAACGCCCGCCGCACGCCTTCGTCGGCCATCTGCCGCAGGGTGTCGGGCAAGAGCGGATGCCAATTGCGATTGCCCCAATAAAGCGGCAGCTTTGGCCCGGCGGCCTCCAGCCGGGCTTGCAACGCCGCCATCAGGGCCAGATTTTGTTCGTTGAGCGGGCTTCGGCCGCCGAAATGGTAATAATGTTCGGCGACCTCGTGCATCCGCTCGCTCGGCACCGGCTTGCCGCGCAAGACGTTTTCGAGAAAGGGAATCACGTCGGCCGGCCGATCGGGTCCGCCGAACGAAACCAGCAGCAGGGCGTCGTGCGGCGGCAGGCTGTCTTGCTCCATACGTGCGATTATTGATGGGGCGGCGGCCCGCGGCAAGTTTCGCGGATGTGCTAAGTTTGTGGTGTAAGCGTCTGGGCGTGCATCTGACCCCCATCGGCAACCGCTGTGAGCGATCCTCGGCACGCATCGATCTACCAGTTGCTGCGGCACAGCCCGCTTTGCCACGGGCTGGTTGCCGACGAGCTGCACCGCATCGCCGACGCTCTGCGCGGCGTGCCGTATGCCGCGGGCGCGGTTGTCGCTCGGCAAGGCGAGCCGGGCCGCAGCATGTTTTTGGTCTCGCGGGGCCGGGTGCGCGTGACTTTGGCCCGCGACCACGAGCCGCCCCGGCTGCTGGCCTACCTGGGACGCGGCGACCACTTCGGCGACATGGCGCTGCTGGGCGATCATGTGCGGCCGGCGACCATCACCGCCGTTGTCGATAGCGAGCTACTGGAGCTCGATCAGGAGCGGTTCGATCAACTGCTGGTCAGCGTGCCCGGCTTCGCCGCCAACCTCAGCCGGGCCTTGGTGCTGCGACTGCGGCAAGAGATGACGCGGCGGCGCCGTCGCGAACGGCCCACCATTGTCGGTCTGGTCAATACGACCGCGCGCACGCAGGGGCTGATTCGCCATTTGACCAAGGCGTTGGTGTCGCGGGGAGAATCGATCGAAGTGCTCACCGACCGTCCCGAAAAATGGCCGTCGGAAGGCGGCTACCTGATCGAGCGCATTCCCGCGGCGCCCACCGCCGCGGAACGCGCGGCGCGGGTCCGGGCACGCATCGAACAAGTGATCGGTCATCAAGTGCGAATCTTGCTTGACCTGACGCAGCAAAGCTCGCCGTCCGAGTTAGCGTTGCTTCTGTCGCCCTGTGAAGAAGTGTGGTGGCTGGTCGACTCGCGTTTTTCCGAAGGCGCGGTCGAACGCTTGCAAGGCGTGATCGACACGGCCCCGCACTTGGCGCCGCGCATCCACTGGGTGTGGATCTTGCACCGCGACGAGCGATTCGCGCCGCGGCTGAGCGCGCCGCTGGCAATTGGTTCGATCGATTTCAAAATCACGCTCGAAGACGAGGCCGAACGGGCCTCGTGGCGGCAGCGGCAGGGGGTCGAACGATTAGTCCGGCACCTGCGTGGCACTCGACTGGGCATCGCCCTGGGCGGTGGCGGAGCTCGCGGCCTGGCCCACCTGGGCGTGCTGCGGGCGCTTGACCACGAGGGCATCCACTTCGACCTTGTGGCGGGCACCAGCTCGGGGGCTTTGATGGGCCTGGCCTATTGCGGTGGCTGGCGGCCCGACACGGCCCTGGAATCGCTGCGGACAGCCCTGACCCCCGCCCGGTTGTTTCGCCTGCTGCCCGGCGGTATGCGGTGGTATCTGTGGTCGAAGTATCGCCGCCTGGCGTGGGACATCATGTTGCGGCCGTATCTGGGCGATACGTGCCTTGAACAATTGCCCGTGCCGCTCTTTGTGATGGCTGTCGACTTGATCGGCGGCGCCCAGGTGGTCCGCGAGCGGGGCGACGCGGTTCACGCTGTAATGGAGAGCATCAATTTACCTTATTTCGCCAGGCCCATCCTGCGCGACGGCATGGCGCTGGTCGATGGCGGAGTGCTGAACAATCTGCCGGTCGATGTGCTGCCCGAGAAAGGAGCCGATTTCGTGGTCGGGGTCGATGTGGTATCGAAACTGCCGCCCGATTTCGCCGGAACCGCCGACAAGCCGCGGCGGCCGGGCGTGCTTGAGACGCTATTGCGAGTGACGGAAGTTCAGGCGTTGGGCGTCACGTCGCTGCGCGCGCACGCGCTCGATCTGTTGATCGCGCCCGATACGTCGGCCTTTGAATTCGCCGACTTCACGCAAGCGCGCGCGCTGGCCGAAGTGGGCGAGCGCGCGGCGCACGACATTCTGCCGAAGCTCAAGGAGCTGATCGGCGAGCTCGAAGCCGACGCCACGCGCGCATTGACCAAATGACCCCGACGGGATTTGAACCCGTGTTGCAGGCGTGAAAGGCCTGTGTCCTAGACCAGGCTAGACGACGGGGCCGCCGGCTCAGCAAACCTGCTGGCCTGTGGGGTGTATAGCGGCCGCAGGCATTGGTCGTCAAGTATCCAACCGCTTGCACCGAAGAGGGAAGGCAAAAAAATTGAGGGCAAAAAAATTGAAGACTGAAGTGGGGACATATCCGCCGCTTCTCTCTCTACCATCTTTTTGCCCTGAATTTTTTGCCTTCCCCGCCGGATGAGCGCAAGAGAAAGCGCGGCAAAAATTATTTTTGGAGAGAGGCTAGGCAAGAACGTGCCGCGCGGGTAGACTAACCCGCGGCTGACGTGCCGGGAGTGGCGCCTTCATCTTTGGCGGGCCACTTTTTGGCCGGCTCGCCCTGCTTGGTGGCTTCGCCGTGTTTGCTAGCTTCACTGCCCACAGGACCGTTGTTGCCTGCCCGATGAATGGCTTCATAGACCTCTCGGCGATGTACCGGCACCTCTTTGGGCGCTTCCACCCCCAAGCGAACTTTGTCGCCACGGATCTCGACAACGACAATCGTGATGTCGTTGTTGATCACGATACTCTCATTCTTTTTACGGGATAAAACCAACATCGCCTAAGTTCCTTCGCTTCGTGTTTGGCCTTCCTTCGGGGATGGGCCTTCCTTCAGGGGAGCGTCCTCCTTGGACCTCAAAAAGGGCGAACAACTGGTCTGTCTCCACGAGCGCCCCGAGCCGTCGTGCCTCCGTGGTGGGTCTTTCGACCCCCTAGAGCGCGCAGGAAGTTTCCTCAATTCACTTTACGTGCTAGCTAAACGGAGTCAAGCGAAGTCGCCCGGCGCGGGACCAACTTTGGGGTCGTTTTTCTCTCCGCCTTGGCACGACATTCGTTCTAACTGGCTACCACCGTTCCACCCCTTCGGGCGGCCAGATGGGTGCCAATCCGGTTCTCACCAGGCGTCTGTAAACCCATTCGCCGCCATGGCTTACGGACTAAGGGCGATCACTCTCCTCGGCGACCGAGCCGCACGGGTTTTGGGCGGGCGTTTCTCGAATTCGGTCCCCTTTCGACCGGGCTGGTTCGCGGCCGACATTTTCGCCGGATTTTTGCGCCCCGGCTGGACGCGCGGGAGGGTTCGGAGGCCAGAGGTCAGGGGTCGTAGGCCAGAGGCCAGGGTCAGAGTCGCAGAAAAGCCCCCACGCTCAATTCGATCCAATGCGATTGTTGATGGAGTATATGCAGCAGTGTGGCCTAAATCGTGACGCCGGTTTATCTATCGCACGCCTCGCGCTGCCGTAACACTGCTTGATTCTTTCCCTCTCTTCCCCGGCCTCTGACCTCCGACCTCTGGCCTCTGCCGCCAGGCTCGCTTGCGGCCGCGCCCGACCCGCCTATAATTCAGCAGATGGTCGTAACAACGCTAGCGGCTCGGTCGCTATGGGGCGGCCGATAAGCTCTCTCGCAGGTGGCATTTTCATGTGGCAGTGGTTTCGTGATATCGGCGATGCGGTAAAGACCGTCGCGCAAGGAATGGTCGTCACGCTGCGCTATTGGTTGAAGACCTATAATCCCCAGCGCAAAACGTTTACCGAGCATTTCGAGTATCCCGAACTGCCCGTGCCGGTGGCGCCGCGGTATCGCGGATTTCATCGCTTCGACTTGACCACCTGCATCGCGTGCGATCAGTGCGCCAAGGCTTGCCCGGTCGATTGCATCTACATCGGCAAAGAGCGCGTGACGCAGGGCAAGGGTTTTCGCGTCACCGGCTACACGATCGACTATACGAAGTGCATGTTCTGCGCGTTGTGCGTCGATCCGTGTCCGGTCGATTGCATCTTCATGGGCGCCACGCACGACTTGAGCTGCTATAGCCGCGACGGCTGCATCGTCGATTTTTCGCGGTTGCCCGTCGAAGTGGCTTGGGGCCGGGCGACGCTCAATCCCACCGCGGTGGCGAGCTCGAAAGTCATCACCGAACCAGTACACGGCGGTCCGAATCAATGAGGCGCAAAATGGCTGGCAAACCCTGGAAGAACCGCAAAGTATTTACGGTGGAACAGGCCAACGCGGCATTGCCCCTGATTCGGGCGATCGCGACAGACCTGGCTCACTTATCGCGCGACGTGATCGAGCGCCGCGAGCGGCTCTCATTTCTGTTGTCGGGTCGCGAGCGCGGAGCGAAAGATTTGTATGGCGAAGAGCTCGCGCACGTCGAGGCCGAACTGGAGAAAGACACCGAGCGGCTGCAAGGTTATGTGGAAGAGCTGCGTGAGCTGGGCGTCGATCCCAAGAATGGCCCGGAAGGGCTGATCGACTTTCCCGCCGTCATCGACGGCCGGGCCGTTTACCTCTGCTGGAAGCTCGGCGAGCCGGAGGTTTTGCACTGGCACGATCTGGAAGCCGGCTTTCGCGGCCGGCAGCCGTTGACCGTCGGCAGCGTGCAGGCGGACGGCGATGCCGGTGAAATGAGCGGTTCGTGACTCACTCGATCAGCCGGGCGTTGAGCCAATCGGCGTGGTCGAGCTCATCGGCCCGGTCGGCGTAATCGACCACCAGGCTAAGCTGGTTGACGCCGCTCACATTCACCGAGATGGGCAACGGAGGATCGCCGCCGCGCACCACGCCGCTTTTGTAAATCTCGCGCGGCCCCGCCAACACGCGAAACACCACGCTGCCGCGCCGCTGGGTCTGGTCGTCGATTGCCAGATCGGCCTCGAATCGGCGATACGGTTTCTCCAACCGAAACGTCAGCCGGGCCGTGCTGTGAATGCCGATGCCTTTGGCGTAAATACGTCCGCCCGCCCGTAGACGCGTGCCAGTGACGTTGGCGTCGAGCCGATACGGCCAGGCGAGACTCAGATACGGCAGGTGCCGATAGCTTTCGGGTTCGAGGTTCGACAAGTACGTGGCCCGGCCTCCGAGCGTCTGCGCGAACACGACCGCTTGAGCCGGCGCGACGACTTTAACCCGGTCGAAAAGCTCGGCCCGCATTTGGTCTTGGTCCATCGTCAGTGCCGACGCGTGGAACACGCTGCCATCGCGCAGTCCGACCAGCAGGAGTCGCGGCGAGGGTCGCCTTTCGCTCCGCGCAACGTCGTCCTTTCGCACAGCAAAAGGCGGCAGGGAGAATGCCAGCGCGATGATGCGCTGCCGATCGACCGTCAGCGGCCCGATGTCGGCGGCAAACTCCACGCCGCTGTCGGTCACTGCGGTGATGCGGCCGACAAGCTCATCGCCGTTTTCCAACAGCAGACGATCGCTGCTCGGCGAAGGCCGCGCGGGCGAAGCCGGCTCGCCCTCTTGCCTTGGCGACGGTGTAAACCGGCCGGCCAGCCGATCGCGTCGCTGCGGATCGATCGGCGGGTGCAGCAGAATTGCGGCGATTGCGGAGCGCGGAAGGGCGAATTCGCCGAAGGCGTCGGAATCGAGCAAGACCCGCCCTTCGTCGGTTTTCAGAACATCGCGAACCACCAGCAAGCTGCCGTCGGTCAGAATTACCTGCGGCGAATCACGTGGCTCGACCGGCGCGCCCCAGGCAACCAACTCGTCGGCGGGAACACGTCGCGCCTGCGTGCCCACCTGAAACGTAAAGAGTCCGTCGGCCGCCACGCCCGCCAGCCGGGCCTCAACACCGGCATGCGCGATGTCGATGAGCAGCCCGCCCTCGGGCTCGGCGGCCGACACCGCGCAAGTCGTCAGTGCCGTGCACAGCAGGGCGGCGCTGCACAACATCGTAGAACGGAATTCATCCCGTTTTCTACGCTCGCACATCCCCTCGGCTTCGCGCCGACGGAAACGGAATAAATTCCGTTCTACGAGTTTCATGCCTCACCGCTGAAAAATCGGCAGATAGTTGTTCGGCATCTGCAAGATGATGCACGCCATGGCCGTGCCGTATTCAGGGCAGATGGTGTCCATCCAGGCGCCATCGTCGCCGCGCTGCCGGGCAAGCAGCTCGTCGCGAATGGCCGGGAACCACTCGCGCCAATATTCGCCGCCGGCGTGCCACATGGCCTGCACGGCGTAGTAATGGCCGTAAAAATAATGCGTCTCGCGGTTGAAGCCCGCGATCTCGCGGTTGGGTATCGACTCCATCAAATACGCCAGCCCCTTTTCGATCTCCGGCCCCTCATAGACGCCGGCGCTGTAGAGGGCCACCACGCCGGCCGCCGACCGCGGAAAAGCGCTGGTGCCGCCTGTCTGCAGCATATACATGAATCCGCCGTCGGCGTTCTGGCTCTTCTTGACGTACTCGATCGTGCGGTCGATCGTTTCGCGCGGCACATAAATGCCGGCGTTTCGCGCGGCCCGCAACGCCATGATTTCGCAAATGGTGACCGAGATGTCGGCCTCGTGCCGTTGCGGCTGATAGCGCCAGCCGCCTTCTTTGTTCTGCGTGTTGACAATCAACTCGACGGCCTTGGCCAGCCGGTCGCGGACGTCGGCCCGCATCGACATGCCGTAGGCTTCGGCCAGGAACAGCGTGGCGAACCCGTGCCCGTACATTGGTCCGTGCGCGCTCGACCCCGGCACGTCGATGAACCCGCTGTCTTGCGAGTTCTTCAGGATGAAATCGAGGCAGCGCTCGACTTGCTTGCCGTAAGGCCCTCGGCCGGGCGTGCTGCCGGCCGACATGAAGGCCATGCCCGCCAATCCGCACACCGCCACGTTGTGGCTATATCCGCCCGAACCGAACGAGCCGTCGTCGCGTTGCTGCCGGGCGAGAAACTCCAGGCCGCGGTCGATAGCCTTCTGCGTTTCGGGCGTGATCAGCTCGGCGGCGGTGCTTTCGAGATCGGCGTCGGCTTCTTGCGGGATGGGCGGGGTGGTTTTAGCCGGTTTATCGGCGGCGGGTGCGCGGCCTACGTTCAGCGCGGCCGCGAGTAAGATTGCAAAAACCTGGCGTCGCCGGTGGCTGGGGCAGAGTCTAAGCGATGCCCCGGCGGCAATCTCGCCGGGGCATCGCCTGGCCGGCATGACGATCTCGCCACATCGGCCGCAATTCGGCCAGGCTCTGCCCCAGCCACCAGGCATACGCCGAGATGTCCGTTGTCTCATAACCAAGCTCACTTCCTCTTGCCGCGTTGGTTCAGTGCCCGAAAATACTCGGAGATTTCCGTTTCGTACTTCGGCAGAAACTCTTCGTTGGCCGATTGCTCCATCTGCTGCCGCAGGTGCGGCGGCAATCGCCCCCAAACGTCTTTCAGCAAATCCTGATATTCGGGATTGTCCACTTTGGCGGTCTTTTGCTTGCGCATCCGGTCGGAACTTTCGCGGGCAGGATTGTCGGAGGGTTGCTCGGCCGGCTTGGCTCCCTCGCCCGGCTGTTTGGCTTGCGAACGGCTCGACCCCGCCGCCGAGCTGCTGGCTTGCCCCGATTTGCGCGCTTGCCGTTCGACTTGCTCGATGAGCTTGGCCAGCTCGTCGGAGATTTCGCGTTCGAGGCGCTGGGTCTTTTCGTCGGCTTGAGCACGGGCGATGCGTCGCTGGACTTCCCGCATTCGCTCGTTCAACCGCGCGATTGGGTTGTCCGCGGCCTGCGGGCCGCCGAGCGAAATATCTTCGCCCTCTTCCAAGCCCTTCAACAGCGCATCGTCCAGATCATCGCCGCGCGCCTCATCCCGATCCTTGGTCGAACCGGTCGCTGATTCATCCGGCCGGAGTGCCTCTTTTCTCTTCGGCTCGGCTGGTTTCTCCGCGGGCAACTCCGCCGCCGGTTCGCTCAAGTCGTCGAGCAACTCATCATCGAGCGACTTTTTGGCGGCCGGTTTCTTATCGCCCGGTCCCGCGGCGACGTTCGCCGACCAACTCGCCGCGATGACCGCTACGCCGGCCAGTCCGGCGCACAGCAGCCGACGCAAGTAAAACGTTGACGTAAGCATATAAATTGCCTCGTTTGTTTCCTATCCTCATTATTTCGTGACCGCCAGACGCTGCAATAGCAAGAAGGCCACAGCACGTTGTATTTCCGTCGTCCTGGGGGCCCGTTTCGATTCGTTTAACGTCAGTTAAGCAATCGTCGCATGTCCGAATCAATAGCCGATCCGTTGTGCCAGCGAGGTTGCAGGCGGTCGATCCTTTCCATGAACCCCCCGTAGTCTGCGTCGATGACGATGCGCGGATGCGATCGCCGCAGTTCCGCCAGTGAGATCTCCAAGTCGTTAAGTTCTGCCGACAGCACCGGCAATTCATGGCCATCGTCCAGCACCAACGCGGCAGAGCGGAGCTGTTCGACGTTGTCGGCGTCGCCGAAGACGAACTCCGCACGCCGCGCCAATTCGTCTTCAACGCTTTCGATCCGTGTACCGGCCAGGCCGCCGATGTGGATGGCGCGCAGGTTCTTCAAAGCTGCGAGCGATTTAAACGCCGTGGCGGTTGCGACATCCTTGCTGATTGCCAGTTCTTCCAACGAATCGAGCGGCACCAGCTTCGCCAAACCAACGTCAGTTACGGATGTGATAGACAGGTTGAGCGACCGCAACCTCGGCAACCCGGCCAGCCGGCCGAGCACCTCGTCGCCGATTTCCCACTCCAGATCAAGCGACTCCAAGCATGGCAGCGGAGGAAGCCGTGGAAGCGTGCGGGCCACTTCGGCTCTTTTAGTCTCGTCGGAATCGTCATTGAAGACCTCCAGCGACAGCGTTTTCAAATTAGCCAGGCCGGCCAGGCGGGCCAGCTCATGGATATCCTCTTCCCACATCGTCAGGTTAAGTCGCTCGAGCTTGTCCAGCTTGCCAATCGCCATCAGACACTCGCGTATGGCCGTTTTCGTCTCGCTGCGTTTGTCGCCCGAGCAGTCGACAACCAATACGCGCAGTTGCCGCATTTCGCCGAGTGAAGCTGCCATGCGGTCTGTGAACACGATCGGCTCATCAATGTTCAAGGGGTTGATGTCAAGCAGCTTCACACTCCGCAGCCTCGCGAGTCGTTCGAAAAACTCGTCGTTCTGCTGGAAGGTGTCCACCTCGGCGGCCACGATGCGTCTGCGATAACGGTCGGCCCCGAAAAGGTCGAGCCATTTCGGTCCCCATCGCTCGAAGTAAACGCACCTCCGGTTAACGAATGACTCAAGCAGCGCGTCCTGCTCAGTGGCACGATCACGCAAAACAGCGAACCACGCGCAAATCGCGGCGCCTATCGCAATGGCGGCCAGCATGCTCCGCAGGCTCCAGCGCAGCCTCGGGCGATAGTGGTCCAACAGCCATTGCCACGTGAACCCTGTCACGGCAAGCATCGTGAGCCAGACCGCCAGATTGCCCGCCAAACGGACGGCGCTATAGTCCCAATACCGCGCTAGCCCCGTCATGTGTGCCGCATCGACATATCGATACCAGATCCACGGCCAGCCGTAAGAACAAACGTGCGTGGGTCCACCGTCGGGCCGCGCGTCGTGGCTCAAGTTGGCCAAAACCATAAAGGCCGATACGATCGCGAATAGGACGAGTGTCGTCAGGCGCAGTCTCAGGGGGATGGGCCGTGACCGTGCCAGCAGGCAGCAGCAGGCGGCCCACGTGCCGACGAGCATCAGCAGCCAGATCACGACATTGGCCGCCAAGCGGGAGAAACGATACCGCGAGACGGGCGATTTCAGTTTCCAGGGAGCTTCCAGATTTCGCCAGACACTGAGATGCGGCCGACCGTATTCGGCCCGTGGAACCTGGTAAGGGATAACGACAACCGGCCGCCAATACCAGGCGAGCGGCCAGCCTAATGCGTGCTCGGCCGGCTTGCCGCGGTGATAGACTTCAATGATGCGATCAATTGTCACCAGGTCCGAAGACAAGTTGGCCAGCGCGATGGCCGTCGCCAGGACGAGCAGAACAACGACTGTCAAACATCGCTCGCGAGACAAAGTGGCATCTCTCGATTGCGGAGTAATTGCCGATTTGTGTCCTGGCTCGGCGCCGCGACAAATCGGCGTGCATCAATTCTAGCCCCGCGGCTCCGTCCGCCGCCAGCAGATCGGCGGAACCGTTCGTGGCGTACCGATGAACCAAGAGGCCATTAGCTGCGTAGAAATAAGTATGGGGCGTCTTTTTGTCGAGATGGCCATCGCGCGGTGCAAAGTGAACCCGGCGTCCGTGGCGCCCGTCAAACAATTAGTGAATTCTTCGTGACGGGACACGGCGGCCGCTCAGCCGCCATCTCTGGTGCCCCGCGGCGACCGATGCGGCGCTTCATGCCTTTTTCCCGCTGGAGACCCGACCAAGCCCGCTTTGTGGTAAAAAACAGTTAGCGCTGAGCGTCGGCATGCAAGCGCACGGACATCGTTTAGACTCTGTCCCAGTACGCATAATGTTATCGGTAACATTACGCATTTTTGGCCGGAAACCGACCAAGCCAGTTTTTTGGGAGGATGCGGAGAGGGGGGAGTGCAAAGAGGCCAGAGGTCAGTGAAGAACGACGACAGGGCGATTTCAACGCCCGAGAACTGCCTCACGATGCACAATCAGACATGTCTGATTATGCATCGGTAAATTATCGCGTCCCACGCTCGGCCGTGACGCCTAGCCCTGAATCCCGAATGCTGAATCCCGAATCCTGACCTGCGCTTGCATAAGCAGAGATTGATGAGTCGCTCCTTTTTTGTAAATTGATCTGTCTGAATGAGTTACGCACGGCGAGTTGCGACGAGGGGGCTTGTTCTCCGCAAGCAAACTGCCTGCAAACGTGAGTTGATCGTATGGTCCGACTGATTCTTTCCAGCCTGCTCTTTCACTGGCGGATGAACCTGGCGGTGGCGCTGGGCGTGGCGGTGAGCACCGCCGTGCTTACCGGCGCGCTGCTGGTGGGCGATTCGGTGCGAGGCAGCCTTAGGCAGCTTACGCTCGATCGGCTGGGCATGGTCGATGAGGTGCTGCTCAGCGACCGGTTCTTTAGCGCCGCGTTGGGCAACGAGGTGGCCGCCGGTCCCGAGTTCGCCGCGTCGTTTTCGCAAGTCGCGCCGGCCATCATGCTACAAGGTAGCCTGGCACAACCCGATTCGGGCGCGCGGGCCAGCCAGGTGAATCTCTTTGGCTGCGGTCCGACGTTTTTTAAGCTCGCCCAGCGTGGGCCAGACGCCGGCCCGGCTGAAGGCGAGGTGTTTCTCAACCAACCGCTGGCCGATGAGCTGCAAGTGGCGACGGCTGACGAGGTGGTGGTGCGGCTGCCCCGGCCCCCCGAGATTCCGCCCGACAGCCCCTTGGGCAAAAAGTCGGACCTGATCGCCAATCGTCGGCTGAAGGTGGCCAAGATCCTGCCCGCCGATGGGCTGGGCCGGTTCAGCTTGCGGCCCAACCAGCAAGCGCCGCTGAACGCCTACTTTCATCTGGCCGATTTGCAATCGGCCCTCGATCAGCCGCCCGACCGCGTCAACGCGCTGCTGGTGGCCGGGCATGAAGCTGCTGCGCCGCCGTCGGCTGAAGCCGAGCGCCGGTTGCAAGTATCGCTGCGCCCCAAGCTGGCCGATTATGGTCTTTCGCTGCGGCGCACCGAGCGCGGATATTTTAATCTCACCAGCGAACGGATGCTGCTCGAACCCGAAATCGAACGCGCCGCGCTGCGGGTATTCGGGGGCGACCATCCGCAACCGGCCTTCACCTATTTGGCCAACTACATCTTGGCGGGCGACGGCGACCGCGGGCGAATTCCCTACTCGACGGTCACCGCGCTCGATCTGACCGATTTGCCGCCGCTGGGGCCGTTCCGCACGCCCGAGGGCCAACCGATCGGCGAGCTGGCCGACGACGAGATTGTGCTCAACCGCTGGGCAGTTGACGATTTCGCTCAGCAAGGCGTCGCTTTAACGCCGGGCGACACGATTCGGCTGACGTACTTTGAGCCGGAAAGCACGCACGGCAACGTCGCCGAGACAACCAGGTCGTTCAAGCTGAAAGCAATCGTGGCGATGTCGGGACCGGCGGCCGAC
>DATFDL010000290.1:0-2712 GCA_035252155.1 Pirellulales bacterium
CGCGGAGGTCTTAAGATGCGGTTGTCACGAACCCGATATGGTCAGGTTGCAATGGCGTTGTTGGTAGGGTCAATCGTCATCTTCAATCCGCGGCGAATTCTGTCAGACCCGTCCGCTGCACTATCGCAATCTGAAGCGCCAACCAGGCAAGCAAAGAAAGACGACGCTGAGCAAGTATACCGGCTGGCCAGGCAAACTGAGGCCGCTGCCGCAAACGACCAGGAGCTGAATGCAGTTTTCGAGCAATATCAACGTGCCCTTGGGTTGGGACACACGAAGGCGAGAATCGCGCTAGCAAGATGCTACCTCCAGGGTCGGGGTGTGGGCAAAGATCTGGGTAAGGCTGTTGATCTCGTTCGCACGGGCGCCGTGGAGGGCGATATGGAGACAGCCATGTTACTCGGCTGGTGTTACGAGTTTGGCCTGCTCGACGCGAAGGACGCTTTGGCCGATGGCCAAAGAGGTGCTGTGCTTGCATCGTGGCTGGCGATTTTGATGCGCGAGGATGACGACCGCAAGCGATTTATGCTCGAGATTGATTGGGGAATGAAAGCCCCATCGCGACGCCTGCCGATGCATGCGATTGCGTGGTACCGCCTCGCATCGGCTAGAGGTGACGTCGCCGCGAGCTTCAAGCTGGCCTTCTACTGCATAGAATTCTCGGACCTTTCCGACAACAGCAACACGCTTTCCGATTACCTTGATAGAGTCTATGTGCGCGGTGATGCACTTGTAATCCTGCTGCTTGAAGGTTGCTACCGTCAGATCCGGCTGTTCAAGGATGTGGATGAGCGAGAAAAGTGCTGTCGTATTTTGGCTCGGGCGCGTGCAATTAAAGCGGCTGAGGTCCATGACCCCGACGCCGAGCAGTGTTTGGGGCTTTTATATGACACTGTGAACGACCTTGAGAACATGGACGAAGATCAGGCAAAATACTGGTTTGGTCGTGAGCTCGCGAGTCGCCTTCAATTGGCGCGAGCGGGAGACATCCTCAACCAATACAAAGTGGGGAAGCTGCTGTCAGAGGGGCGCCATGTAGCGATTGATCGTAGTATGGCAGCGCATTGGTATGAACGTGCCGCCAATGGTGGCCACCCTTTGGCGCAGAAGGAGATTGCCGAGTGCTATCGTAGAGGTTTGGGCATTGCCGCTGATCCTAAAAAGGCAGCGGCTTGGGAAGAGCGCGCAGCCGAGCAAGATTTGAGCGCGGACGACGAGCCGACGGCCGGAGCGAAGTGAGCCGGTTGACGCCATGAAGATCGCAAGAGATCAGCACTTGATCGGGCGGCGAACGTTTTTGCAGGAAGGGGGAATCTCGGCATTGGGACTCAGCCTGCCACGATTGCTCGCAGACGAGAAAGGCTCGCACGCTGCGTCCGGCGCGCGTTTCTGTGCGGCTTCGATCGTTACAGCGGTCTGGATTTCCATCACCGCAAAGCTTGGGTTCGGCAACGCTTGCAGGAATGGCCGGCATCCGCGGCTATTGATGTGCGTGGTTTTGCCGGGTTGACTTTCCCATCGCCTTCCCTTCCCGCATCCTAGGCAATCTGGGCGGGTCGCGGCGATCTTCCCCCACAAATGTGGGAAAGCTCACGTTGTCCTGCCCGGCGAATCTCGCTACCGTATCGCCCGCCAAATTCGCGAGGAACCGCTGCGCACCTTTTCCATTTCAAGCGAGCCGATTGCGATGAATGCCGCACTGCACCCGTTACTCACACGCTGGGCGTTGATTCTGGCGGCCTGGGCATGTCTGGGGCAACCGCTGGTGGCCGCGCCGCCAACCGTCAAGAAGGCCGTCGCCGACGCTCAGTGGATCTGGTCGCCTGCTCACGCCAAGGACCACGTGCCCGAAACCGCTTGCTTCTTTCGCAAAACGTTCGAGGCGCCGAACCTCAATGCCGCTGTCATCGAAGTTGCCTGCGACGACCAGTATGAGCTGTTCGTCAACGGGCGATCGGCCGGCGCCGGTGACGATTGGCGGCTGCTCAAGAGCTACGACATCGCCGGTCTCATCGAGCCGGGCACGAACGTCATCGCTGTCAAAGCGGTGAACAACAAGGGCGACTCGGCGGGCCTGGTCGTCCGCATCAAATTGACCACCGCCGCCGGCGCCGAGGTGTCGCTGGTGAGCGACGCATCGTGGAAGAGCAGTCTGAAAGAAGTCCGCGGCTGGCAGACCGCCGGCTTCGATGACGCGCGGTGGGTGCCCGCCCGCGTCTATGGTCCGTTCGGCCCGACCGAGCCTTGGGCCAACCAGGTGGCCGGCGACCACGGCGAAGAAGGCCGCTTTTTGCTCGCGGCCGATTTCCGCGTCGAGCAGGTGGTTGCGCCGGAAGAAAGCGGCTCGCTGATCGCCATGGCGTTCAACGAATGGGGAGAGATTCTCGCCTCGCGCGAGGGCGGCCCCTTGCTCTTGATCGTCGACAAAGACCGCGACGGCCTCGTCGAGACCGTCACCACCTACTGCGACCAGATCAAAAGCTGCCAGGGCATTCTGGCGCTCAACGGCCAGGTGTTCGCCGTGGGCGAGGGTCCGCAAGGTCCGGGCTTTTATCGGCTGTCGGACGACGACCAGGACGGCGCGGCCGAGACCGTGACGTCGCTCTTTGAGTTCAAGCTATCCGTCGGTGAGCACGGTCCGCACGCCCCGATTCTGGGCCCTGACGGGCTGATCTACCTGGTGATCGGCAATCACGCCAGCGTCAAGCAATC
>DATFDL010000291.1:0-3600 GCA_035252155.1 Pirellulales bacterium
AAAGGCGACGCTGCCGGTATGAAAGGAGCTCGATCATTTTGTACACGACGTTGGTTTTGTTGGCTATCAGCGTCGTCGGCGCAGCCGACGACGCACCCTCCGTCGTCGGTACGGTGGTCGATGCTAAGAATCAACCGGTCGCCGGGACCGAGATCTATTTGTTCGAGGGCCCGTTCATCAGTTCGCTGGCGCTGTTCGAGGCCGGCTCAAAAACTCGCCAGCCGCCGCCTCTGCTCGCTCGGGCGCAAAGCAACGAGGCGGGCGAATTCGAGGTGGCAATGCCGCTGGATGCGCAAATGGCCTACGGCGGGCTGCGAACTTGGTTCGCCTTGGCCGTTCACAAGCCCGGCCTGGCCGTGAAGACGCGGCTCATCGGCCGTGATTGGCCGTCGCGCGCCGCGCCGATCCGTGTGGCGCTCGATCGACCGCGCAACAACCGCGTGCGCGTCGCATCGTTCGAGGGCCAGCCGGCCGGCAATGCACGGGTGTGGGTCGATCAGCTCGACGGCATCATGTTGCCCGTCGAGTTAGCCGAACGCTTGGCCGCGCAAAGCGACGCATCGGGCGAGGCGGAATTGCCCGATGTTGCGGGCGAACAATTACGCATCGTCCGAGTCGGTTCACCGCAGTTCGGCGATCAATGGGCCGGGCTAAACCGACCCATTAACGGCGAAGCGCGCACGGTGTCACTCTCGCCCGTGGGCCGAGTGAATGGCCGGCTTTTGGACGACGGTGGAAAACCCATCGCCTCGACGCGCGTGCGCTTGGCTTCGTGGATTGATCCGCACGACGAATGGTCCGGCGGCGGTCTGGCCGAAGCGACCACCGATGACGAGGGACGGTTCAAGACAGCCGCCATCGCCGCGGGCGTGTTGCAAATCACCGCCATACTTCCGGAGGATTCACCGCTGGTCAGCACCTATCGCGGCACGCAATCGCTCGAAGCGGGGGCGACCAACGACGTCGTGGCCCGGTTCCAACACGGCGTTCGCATTCGCGGCACGATCGTGGATGAGGCCGATGGCAGTCCAGTCGTGGGTGCGGTGCGGCCATTCGGCTTCGTTGGGTCGCGAAGGACGTTGCTGGGGGCAGCCTTCGAATGCGACGAAGCCGGCGAGTATTCCGGCTATGTCCTGCCGGGCCTGACTTATCTGTCGCTGGCCCGGCTGCCGCCGGATTACTATGATCGCGATCGGTTCGCACGCGAAGAGCCGGTGCCCGACGACGCCACGGAAGTGACGTTCGCGCCGGTGCGAGTCGCCCGCGGCGAAACGCTGGTGGGTCGCGTGGTCGATACGGCGGGCCGCCCCATCGCCGATGCCCATGTGGTGGGCGTTTTCCGTCCCGATCGGTTTGAATACGTGGTCACTGCTCGTAGCGACCGCGACGGCAATTTCTTGCTGACCCGCGTCGCGCCGAATGCGGACGTTCACCTTTCGGCCACGAGCGCCGCCGGGTGTACGATCGACGCTCTCGTCGTCCATATGCCCCACCGCGACTGGCTCACCCTGACGGTCGATGCCGGCGCCGCGTGGTCGCTGTCGGGTCGTGTAGTCAATGCGTCGGGTCACCCCATCGTTGGCGCCGCTCTCCGCATCGACCTTAAACGGACCACACCCACTTCTCAAGATAGTGGTTACGTAACGTTCGACGGCCACGAGCAGATTTACACCGACGCCTCGGGCCGGTTCGCGACCCCCAAGCACCTGCGGCCCGGCCGACGATATCAAATCGAAATCGACGCCCGGGGCATGATGCCCGAAAGCACAGAGCCCATCGAGCAGGCGACAGGCCCGACCACGAACGTTGCCGACATCGTGCTGACGCCGACGCCACGGCTGCGCTCGGTCGTCGGGCGAGTGGTCGATGAGTCAAGCACACCGGTGGCCGGCGTCGCCGTCTGGCAGTCGGGCGATGGGCCGCGCGGCACGCACTCGACCAGCGACGCCGAGGGGCGCTTTCGCATCGACGGCGTCTACGAGGGTACGGCGTGGCTCTTTACCAGTCACGATGGTTTTCCCCTCCAGGCCGAGCGAATCGAGGGCGACGGGGCCGAATCACGCGTCGTTCTGCGCCGCGGAGCCGCGCCGAAGGCAGCGCCTGTGCGGCATGCGCAACCGGCCACTCTGCTGGAAGAAGAAGCCGTAATGCGCACGCTGCTCGAAGAATACCGGGCTTGGTTGGAACGAGAGTCCAGAATTCCGCGTCGGGGTCCGCAATGGGTCAAGGCCATCGACTACATGCTCGACGGCAAGTTTTCCACGACGCCCGATGGCCGCCTGGACTTAGATTTTGGGACCGCGCCGGCCTTTATGTATTGGACGCCCGAGCAGGCGCAAGAGCTGGCTGAGGCGACGACCGACACGTACTGGCGTGCCATGCTGTATCTGGGCATTTGCGATGCACGCGGCGACGCTCCCGATCGCCAGCGCGACAGCCTGGCTCATGCGCTGCTGGCCGCGAGGACCATCGACGATGTGAACCGTCGAGTGTTCGTGCTGACTGAGATCAGTACGCGGTTTTTCGACCTCGGCGATCGCGACCTCGGCGCGGCGCTGGTGCGCGAAGCCCGCGAGCGACTGGCCGTGGCGGTCGATGACGGCCTGGATCCCGAGGTGCGGCAGGGCCGCGTCGCGGCCGCGCTGGCCCGCGTCGATGCGCCCGCCGGGCTGGCTTTGGCCGAGAAGCCGAAGACACGCGTGCGAGACATCTACCTGGCCGAAGTGGCCTGTGGCCTGGCCGCCGAAAATCCCGAGCTCGCCGAACAGGCCATCGACCAGGTGCGGCAATACCGCTTTGAGTACTGCGCCGGCGCGGTGCGCCGCATGGCCGCCGTCGATCCCGAACGGGCTGAGCGAATCGCGCGGAAGTTTTCGCCCCCTTCCAGGCAAGCTTACGGTCTGGGCCTGGTCGCGCACGCCCAAGCGGCCACCAATCAAGAACTTGCCGCCAGGTTGCTGGAAGACGCCTACGGGCTGTTGGAACAATCGCTCGCCGAGGGCACGGCCGACGAGGGCGACAGCGCTTGCGGGACGGCGGCCGCGCTGCTGGTGATGGTCGAACGCGTCGATCCCAAGAAGCTCGATCAATATCTGGCTCGGGCGTTGGCCATGCGTCCGCCGCGACCGGCGCGTCCACCTCGGGGCGATGTGGCGGCTCCTACGAAGGCGCGATCGCCGAGATGGCGATCGCTATCGCTCCCTACGATCGCCAGACGGCGCGGGCGCTGTTGGAACCCCTCGCGCCCTGCATTCGTTCCAGACGGCCGATGCGGGCGACCGTGATGCAGCAATTCTGGGCGGCCGCGGCGCTGATCGATTCGCGGTGGGCGGTCGAGCTTATCGAGCAGCTTCCCGAAGCTCCGCCGGATGCGTCCAGCAATCCCCGCGCAGGCGCCGCCGGGCATGTGATCGAAGTCTTGATGCACCGCGGCGCGGGGCGCTGGCCGTCGGTTTATTCCCAATTGTTGCACCGGCGGCACCCCGACACGCCGGCGGCGGTGCGCTTTTGAGTGCGCGACGCCGTGTTGTCAAAGCGCTGCCGAACGATTGGGAAAGTCAAAATGCAAAATGTAAAAGTCAAAATGCAAAATGCTCTGAT
>DATFDL010000292.1:0-5601 GCA_035252155.1 Pirellulales bacterium
GCCGCGGCGCATTCAGGAATGAGTTGACGTGCAACACAATCGCCGCGGCGGACGCCGTGCTGTTCGGGCTGGAGAGCAAATCGGCACGGCGTCCGTCGCAGCGAACCGTGCCTGTGCGGATGGCAAGGTCGCTCGCGCTGCGACGGATGCCGTGGCACCCTGGCGTCGCCATTTAGCTCACTTTTTCCTTGCGTCGCACGGGACCGACTGGATACCTTTGAGGGAATACGGCAAACGGGGTGCGTCGCGGGGAACGGGACATGAGATGTTGGCCAGGCCCGCCGGGGGCGCGGGAAAAAAAGCGGACCGCGCGCGTCCGCCGCGTCCGACGAAGGGCTCTCGAATCGCTCGAGCCGCGCCGCGTGTTTGCCAGCGGCTATTTGCAATTGAACCTGGCCGCCGATCAGGCCAGCACCGCCCTGGTGCAAGACGCCAATCTGGTGAATCCGGCCGGCGCCGCCCTCAACTCCAGCGGCGGCGATTTGTTCGTTGCCGATCAGGCGAGTGGCCTCGCCTCGCTCTACCTGGGAGCGGTCAATGGCTCGGCGTTTCAGCTCGACTCGCCGGTCATCAACGTTCCCGGCGGCAGCCCGGCCGGCGTAGTCACCAACGGCACGCCGAACTTCATCGTGCAGTCGGGCAATTCCAGTGGTCCCGCTTCGGTGCTGTTCGACTCTGATTCCGGTTTGATCACGGGCTGGAACCAAGGCGTGCCGCCACCCGCCCCCTCGAACCAGGCACAAATTGCCGTCACCACGAACAACGCGATCTACACGGGGTTGGCTCTGGCCTTTGCCGGCAATCAAAACCTGCTCTACGCGGCCGACTTCCACGACAACCGCATCGACGTCTTCGACGGTGGCTTCAACAGCTTTACCACGGCCGGCGCCTTCACTGATCCAAACCTGCCCGCCGGCTACGCTCCCTATAACATCGCCAATCTTGGCGGACGACTGCTGGTGAGCTACGCCCAGCAAGACGCCGGCCAGCAAAACCCCGTGGCGGGACCGGGCGCCGGCATCGTCGATGCCTACAACTATAACGGCACTTTTCAGACGCGGCTGATCTCGAACGGCAACTTCGCCGGCCCACTCAACGAACCCTGGGGCATGGCGTTGGCGCCCATGTCCTTTGGCGATTTCAGCGGCGATCTGCTGGTGGCCAATCAAGGCGACGGAACCATCAAGGCGTTCGATCCCACCACCGGCGCGCTGCAGGGCGTCTTGACCGGCCCGATGGGCCAGCCGCTGGTCATCGACGGAGTCCGCGCTTTGCAGTTCGGCAATGGGCTGACGGCGGGCAGCGGCAACGCGCTCTTCGTCACCTCCGGCCCCAACGGCGGCCAACATGGCGTGCTCAGCGAATTGGTCAGCGCCCAGGGCGTCTCGTTGGCCGCCCAGGGCACCGTGGTTTCCGCCATAGCCGGCACGGCGTTTAGTGGTACGCTTGCCGTTTTCACCGATGCGGCGAGCCTGTCGCCCGGCAGCTTTACGGTCAGCATCGATTGGGGCGACGGCACGACGACTCCGGGCACGGTCTCGCCGCTTGCCCGCGGAGGCTTCGCCGTCAGCGGAAGTCACACCTACAACAGCGGCGGTTTGGAAAGCATCAGCATTCACGTCAGCGACCCGTTCAGTCACTCGGCCACGGCCAACAGCCTCGCCCGAGTGGTTCAGCCGGGAGTAGTGGTCAGTGGCGTCACGTTTGTTCCGACCGAAGGAATCACGTTCTCCGGCACGGTGGCTTCGTTTACGGACGGCGATGGCAACACTTCGACGGGTGCATATGCGGCGACCATCGATTGGGGCGATGGTATCACCACGGCCGGTACGATCGCCTCCGCCGGCCCCGGGTTTGTCGTTCAGGGACAACACGCTTATGCGGAAGAGGCAAACCACAGCGTCACGGTCAGCATCAGCGATACCGACGGGCATTCGGCGACGGCGGCCAGCACCGCGCGCGTCGCCGACGCGCCGTTGACGGGCGCCGGCCGCACGATTTCGCTCGTCGAGCAAACCGCCTTCAGCGGCACGGTGGCCTCGTTCACTGATGCGAACCCCGCCGCTACGAAAAGCGATTTCACGGCTACGATCGATTGGGGCGACGGCGCGACCACGACCGGCTCGATCACCGCTGGCTCGGGCGATTTTAGCGTCAGCGGCTCGCACACCTACGCCGATGAAGAAGCTCAGACGATCACCGTCACTGTCAAAGACACCGGCGGCAGCACGGCGACAATCCAAAGCGCGGTTCACCTGGCCGACGCCGACACGTTGGTGGCCACTGTTGTACCGGCCATCGTCACCGAAGGGGTGGCGTTCAGCGGCACACTCGCAACGTTCATCGACACACTCGCAGGCACGCCCGCCGGCGATTTCGCGGCCACCATCGACTGGGGCGACGGCGCGACCACCAGCGGTTCGGTCAGCGGCGCGGGCGGTCACTTCACGCTCCAGGGATCACACACCTATGCCGACGAGGGCGCCTTTACCATCACGGCCTCGATCAGCGACGTGGGTGGCACGGCCAGCGCCGTCGCTCAGCAGATCGTCGCGGTCGCCGAACACGACACGCTCTCGATCGCGTCCGCCCCGTTCGCTGCCACCGAAGGCATCTCGTTCAACGGCGCGGTCGCCACGGTGACCGACACCGACAACACGACGCCGGCCAGCGATTTTTCCGCCACGATCGATTGGGGCGATGGCACGACTACCAGCGGCGTTGTCAGCGGCTCGTCCGGTCAATTCACCATCAGCGGCAACCACACCTACGCCGAAGAGGGCGCGGTTTCGGCCGTGATCTCGATTGCCGAAGACGCCCCCGGCGCCGCATCGGCCACGGCCACGTTGACCGCCGTCGTGGCCGACGCCTCGCTGAATGGCACACCCGTCACGTTGCATCTCAGCGAAGGCGTGGCGTTCTCGGGCGTGGTGGCCACTGTCAGCGACTCGAACCCGAATGGATCATCCGGCGAGCTCTCGGCGACCATCAACTGGGGCGACGGCGCGACGACCACCGGCACAATTGCTTCGGGCGCCGGCGTCTTGCAAGTCAGCGGCTCGCACACCTACGCCGAAGGCGGTGTCTATCAGCCGCTGGTGACCGTGCACGATGTGGGTGGCGCGAGCGTGGTCGTGCCCGACTCGGCCGTGGTCGCCGATTACCCCCTGACGGCGACGGGCGCCACCCTCTTGCTGCACGAGCAAAGCAGCTCGTCGGTCGCCGTCGCCACGTTCGCCGACGCCGACCCCGACGGCGGCAGTGCGGCTGAATACACGGCCACCATCGACTGGGGCGACGGGGCCACCACGCCTGGCATCGTGATCGGTTCTTCGGGCAATTATCAAATAAGAGGCAGCCACGCCTATGCCGACGAAGGTCGGCACACCGTGACTACCGTCGTGCAAGACGCGGGCGGCAGCAGCGCCACGGCCAGCAGCCTGGCGATTGTCACCGAGGCGACGCTTTCCGACGGCACGACCGGCACACCGAATACGCGCTGGGTGAATGAGGTTTACGGCGACCTGCTGCACCGCCCGGCCGAGCCGGCGGCGCTGATGTATTGGGGCAACCAACTCGCGGCCGGCGAGGGCCGATCGCTGGTGGTCTTCAGCATCGAAGCCACCGCCGAATACTGCGGCGACGAAGTCAACCAGATCTACGAGCACTACTTGCACCGCGCAGCCGATCCCGGCGCATTGAGTTTCGGCACAAGTTTTCTGGCTGGCGGACACACGGTCGAGCAGTTGGCCTCGCTGGTCGCCGGCTCGCGCGAGTATTACAACAATCGCGGCGGCGGCACGAACGACGGCTTTTTGACCGCTCTATATGAAGACGCCTTAAGCCGGCCGGTCGATAGCGGCGCCCGGCACTACTTCGATTCGCTGCTGGCTGGCGGCGTCACCCCGTCGCAGGTGGCCGCCACCGTGCTGGCCAGCGACGAATATCTGGGCGACCTGGTGGCGGGCGTCTATCTCGATCTCTTGGAACGGCCGGTCGATGCGGGAGCCGAGACCTTCTGGATCTCGCAACTTCGCCACGGGCTGCGCGACGAAGAGGTCATCGCCGCAGTCTGCGCTTCCGACGAGTATTTTGCGAAGACCTCGCCGTAGGTCAGGCTTTCCAGCCTGACAGTTTTCGCGAGTCAACTTTCAGCGGCCGACTTTCAGCGGTCAACCGCTGGCGTGTACGGCCGCCTGGCGGGGCTTGCCGCCCGGCCTGGCTGCCGGCGGTTTGGGCGACGCTTTCGGCTCGGTCGATTTCTTCGGTCGTTTCAGGCTCGCCAGCAAATATTTCAGCGACATCGTTCTGGCCCTCCCATAGCCCCACGTTCCTGTAGGGTATTTGACGCAGTTTGCGTGCCACTTATCTCCTTAGAGCCTATCCGAGAACCGGCGGGCAGGCGAGACGCCTGCACCACAACGCCGGTTCTCGGATAGGCTCTTATTCAGTACGCCGCCGAAAGCAGGTTGGTTCGTTGGCTCGGCATGTGGCACAGCGGCCCTCGGCATGTGGCATAGCCGCCCTCGGCTGTGCATCGCCGACGCAGTCGGCATCGCGGAACCAGCCGAGGGCGGCTGGTCCACCTGCCGATTTTGATGGTCAAAACCGATTAGGGAATCCCGGCGCGCCGGGGTGGCGTCCCGCAATTTGCGATTCGATTTCAACTCGCCCTTCACGGAACGCCACAGAGGGCGTTCCCTACAGACATTGACTACAATGCACTGGCGGCTCGATGGCCTGCGATAGGTTCATCCGCGCCAACCGCTCGGCGCGGGCGGGAGAGCAATGCGGGCAACCAAAAATACGTTCGATGTCCCACAGATCGGCGAACACCCGCCCTCGGCCCATTGCCAGCCCGGCGGCCAACGCCCGTTCAAGCGACCGCAGCGCTGGCGGCGCGAATTGCCCGGCGGCGCTCAACTGGTCCATTACGCCGTTGCCCCCCCGCGTCGGGATAACCACGCAGCATCCCACGCCACGGGCCAATGCCCATTCCACCGACCGCACGGCCCACTCCAGTCCTTCCTCTTCGCTTAAGAAAGGCGGACGCAACAGAACAAACGCACGCACGGCAATGCCGTTGGCCAGCAGAAATTCGGCGGCCTGAGCGAAATCGTCGAGCGTCATCTGCTTGTTCAAGCGCGGCAGCACCTCGGGATGCACGGTCTCCAGGCCCATCGCCACTTCCAGCGGCGCGCCTAGCAAATCGCGGAACCGCACACACGACTCGCCACACAGCTTCGGATGGTTCTCGACCACCACCCGCTCGAAGCGCCGCACGCGGTCGGCGATCGCCCCATGGTCGCCGAGCGGAATCGCGGCCGCGTCGAAAAAGTTTCCGCTGTTATAGAGCTTGATTTGCCGGGCGGCAGGCAGGCGGGCCAGCGCGAAGTCAATTTGTTCGGGAATCGCGCCTGGTGGCACCGAATGATCCGTGGTGTTCTTCCACAGATCGCACATCAGGCATCGCCACGGGCATTCGCGGTTGGTCAAAAAGACCGTGGCCACGTCGACCACTTCGCCCGACTCGGCCCGTTCGCGCTCGACCAAAAAAGCATACGGCCGCTGAGGGTCGACGCGGTTTTTCGCCGGCCGTAG